>JAIRPQ010000097.1 GCA_031256875.1 Eubacteriales Family XIII. Incertae Sedis bacterium
GAAACGGGTATAAGGTTTGGCGTGGATGCTAAGAGGGCGGTGCTTCACAGATATCTATAAAAAACAGCGCAGAACCCCTTGCAAAAACCCAGGGGGTGTGCTATGATAAAAATTAGTTAGTCATAACTAACCAGTTCCGTGAGCGAGGACCGCCTGCGCATACCGGCAATGTCAGGATGACTCGGTGGTAGCAAAGAAGAAATACAGTAAGTTTTTTTTTGCATGTAAGTTAGTCAGGGCTAACCATGAGCAATTAATTCCAAACAGGCATAGTGGCCACCCAAGTGGCTACCAATTTGTAGAAGCATTGAGGCTTAAACGCAGAAAGGAAAATCACATGAAAATCAACATCATCTATTGGAGCGGCACCGGCAATACTCAGGCTATGGCGGAGCTGATACGAGACGGCGCGGCAGCGGCGGGCGCGGAGGTGAGCTTGGCGGAGGTGTCCGCGGTCGCGTCGGCCGACGCTGCTCTTGATGCCGACGTAGTGGCGCTCGGCTGCCCGTCGATGGGTGCGGAGGTCTTGGAAGAAAGCGAGTTCGAGCCGTTCGTAGTTTCCATCGAGGGAAAGGTCGGCGGCAAGAAGCTGGCGCTGTTCGGCTCATACGGCTGGGGCGACGGCGAATGGATGCGGGATTGGTCGGCGCGCATGGAAAAGGCCGGCGCGGTGCTTGTAGCGGAGAGCCTTATCGTGAACGAAACCCCCGAGGGCGAGGCCGTGCAGCAGTGCAAGAATTTTGGGGCGGCGATAGCGGGATAGGGTAACTAACGCGGCCGGCGGCGCACGAAGTTATAATTATTCGAAGTGATGCGGGATAATTGATGAGTATTGAGAGAACAGAGAAAAATGAAATAATCCGCTTCGAGCGCGTGACGCGGGAATATGGCACGGGGGCGCATGTCCTGAAAGCCGTGGACGATGTGAGCTTCGCCATCCGCGAGGGCGAGTTCGTCGTGATTCTTGGGCCGTCGGGCGCGGGCAAGTCCACGCTGCTGAATCTGCTCGGCGGCATGGACTTTGCGAGTTCGGGAAAGATATTCGTGGGCGGCGATAACATCGTCGGACTGCCTGACGACAGGCTGACCGAGTATCGCGCGGCGCACGTCGGATTCGTGTTTCAGTTCTACAATCTCATCCCGACCTTGACGGCGTTCGAAAATATCGCGCTGACAAGGAACATCGTGAAGAAACCTCTTGACGCGCGGAACGCCTTGGAGATGGTCGGGCTTGCCGACCACGCTGACCAGTTCCCCGCACAGCTTTCAGGCGGCGAGCAGCAGCGCGTCAGCATCGCGCGCGCGGTGGCGAAGAACCCGACCATGCTGCTCTGCGACGAGCCGACGGGTGCGCTGGACTCCGAAACGGGGGCAGTGGTGCTGGAGATGCTTCAAGGCATGAGCCGCGAGCGCGGGAAAACCGTGGTCATAGTCACGCACAACGCGGCGCTTGCGAATGCCGCCGACAGGGTGATCCGCATCAGGAACGGAAGGATATCGGCTGTTGAGGAGAACGAAAGCCCGAAAGCGGTGAGCGAGGTGGCGTGGTGATGCTGGTCCTAAAAATGCTCCGCGATATGGGGCGGCACAGGACACAGTTCATCTCGATTTTTCTCATGGCGTTCTTGGCGATTTTTATCTATGCGGGGGTCGGCGGCGAGTGGCGCGGCTTGCAGAAAAGCGCGGACGATTTTTACGCTGAAACGAATCTCGCGGACGTCTGGATTTACGGCGGGGGTTCAGGCGGAGCGCAGGGCGTTGGCTTTGGCGGCGCGGGTTTCAGCGAAGCGCAGGCTGAAGCCGTAGGCAGGGTGGACGGCGTGGGCGCGGTGGAGCGCCGCTTGGAGATGAACGCTGTCGGTGATTTTGAAAACAAGCCTGTATTGAACCTCTGCTTCGCCGAGCGAAATGAGATTTCTTCATTATATATAGTGGAAGGCGCGGGGTTCGACAAGAACGACGCGGGCGGCATCTGGCTGAGCCAGCGTTTTGCGGAAGCGCGGGGCGTGGGCGTCGGCGACGTGATAGGGTTTTCCGTGAGCGCGGCAAATGGCGCGAATGATGCAGCGGGCGCAGTGGACGTGGAAGCGCGCTCAGGTTCAGCGGGCGGTGGCGCGGATACCCATGATTCTCTTAAATTCGAGAAAACAATACGAGGGCTCGTATATTCCGCGGAGCATGTCTTTGAATCCGCGAGCGAAACGCTGACACCCGATTTTTCCGACCATGGCTACGCATACCTTTCGGCAAATGCGTTCCCCGCGCCAGTGCCAGGAATGCCGTCCGCCGAGCCCCCGTACAACACTCTGCTCGTAAAAACGGACGGCACATCGCCACCAGCCGCGGAGCTTGAAAGGAAAATCGATGCCGCGCTGGACGGCAGGTACAGCGTTTATTTGGAGCGCGTGAACCTGCCGAGCGTGAACATGTTCGCGAACGAGATACAGCAGCACAAGATGATGGGCGACATTTTCCCCGTCGTTTTCCTGCTTATCGCGCTGCTGACCATGATGACCACCATGACGCGCATGGTCGCGAACCAGCGCGTGCAGGTCGGAACGCTGAAAGCCCTGGGCGTGAAGCGCGGAGCTATACTTCGGCACTATCTCTCCTACGGGTTTTTCCTCGCGCTGTTCGGCGCAGCCCTCGGCGTGGCGGTTGGCCCCGCGACCCTGCCGTACCTTTTCTATCCCTCAATGTCGAGCTTCTACACTCTGCCCGAATGGAAGCCCGCATACGCACCCGAGTTTTTGTTCGTGTCCGCCGCGCTCGTCCTGCTCTGCACCGCCGTCAGCCTGCTGGCCTGCGGCAAGCTGCTTAGCGAAAGCCCCGCCGACACCCTGCGCCCCAAGGCACCGAAAGCGTTTCGCCACGGCGCGCTGGAACGCACAAAATTTTGGCGCAGGCTAAGCTGGGCCGCCAAGTGGAACGTCCGCGACGCTTCCCGAAGCCGCGCCCGTTCGCTCATGGCTGTCATCGGCGTGTTCGGCTGTACCGCGCTCGTGGTCTGCGCGTTCTCAATGAACGATTGCATGAAGGATCTGAAAACATGGCAGTACGAAACGGTTAATTTGTATGAATCGAAACTGATATTAGGGAATAATTTGACCTCATCGCGCATTGACGAAATAACGGAGGAAGTGAACGGTGAGAAAATAATGGAGGTCAAGGCCGAAATCAGGGCGAACGGCAGGAAGCAGGGCGCGTCGTTGCTCGTGACCGACGGCACGGAACTGATTCGCCCGACCGATAGCGAGCTGAAGCCCACCAAGCTGCCTGAAATCGGCATTTCAATTACCGAAAAAACGGCCGAATTACTGGGAGTAGGAAAGGGCGACTCCATAGAGTGGCATGTCTACGGCGAGCAGGGCTGGATGGAAGGAAGTGTGGAAAAGGTCTACCGCGAGCCGGTAAATCAAGGCATAACGATGAGACGTGGGCATTTCGAGTCGCTAGGCATGGAGTTTCGCCCCACCGCCGTCCTGTCCGCGAAAAAGGTCGTGCGGGATATTGACGGCGTGGACTCGGTGGTGCTCACGTCGGAGAGCAGCACGGGGTGGGACGACCTGACCGAGGCCATGTACACGATGGTATACCTGCTGATCGCCGCCGCCGCTGTCCTCTCGGTAGTGGTACTATACAACCTCGGCATGCTCTCGTTCACGGAGATGGAGCGCGAGATGGCGACGCTGAAAGTGATGGGCATGAAGTCGGGGAGGCTGCGCGGGCTGCTTTTGTCGCAGAGCCTGTGGTTCACCGCCATAGGATTCGTCCTGGGCGTCCCTGCGGGCATGTGGCTGACGAGCCGGATAGTGGCGATGTCAGGCGACTCGTTCGACTTCCCCGTGTTCCTGCACGCGCCGACCCTGCTGATAGCGCTGGCGTTCGCGTTCGGCATGTCGGCTCTCGTGAACCTGTTCTTCTCGGGAAAGATTCGCTATCTGGACATGGTCGGCTCGCTGAAAGGGGTGGAATAATGAAACAGGATAACGACAGCCGCAATGAAAATGCGGAATATCATTAGCGCCCCGCGAGTCTGGGTTCCTTGCGCCGTAGGGCGCCGAAGGCGGCAAAGTTACAGGATTGTTACAATTACTAGACAGTTTTTGTTACATCGGCGTTTCTCGGTTGCGCCTTGCTTCTCTACGTTATAAAGTAATTATATGAAACGAGTAACAATGGTTCTGCTCGTGGTTTTTGTCGCTGCTGCGCTTGGCCTTTATCTGTATCTTATCGCGTTCCCAAAGATAGCGGGGATGGCGGAACAGACCGTCGTATTGGAGTATGGCGATCTTCCTGTGTTCGACAAGTCTGAGGTGCTTATCGTTCGTGACGAAACGCTGTTCGGCGCAAAAAGCGGCGGGGCTGTGACGTACGAACAGAGCGAGGGCACGAAGGTCAGAAAGGGCGTCAGGCTCATTTCGGTCAACGCCGGAGTCGCCGCGCCGACCAGCGCGGCCATCGAGACGGTCAAGTCCCGCGCGGGCAGCGACATGAAACTGACGGGCTCATACAAAGCGAAGTCCACAGCTGTGGTCAGCTATTATTCCGACGGCTGCGAAAAGCTGCTGACGGACAGCACCATCGCCTCTGTGAAAAGGGGCGATATGGAGTCGTACCCAAAGGAAGGCGTTCAGCTGACGCGCGACGCGGTAGGCGCGGGCGAGCCCGTCTACAAGCTGACCGACAACAGCGAATGGCATATGGTATATTGGGTGAAGGCATCGGGCGATACGAGACGCTACGCCCCTGGCTCCGCCGTTACCGTCCACATGGGCGGCGCTTCCGTGGGCGCGAAAGTAACGAGCGCTGAAAAGGAAGGCGCCTACCTGAAGGTGGTGCTTTATTCCGACATGTACTATGCGGACCTTTCCCGAATCAGGAAAATCAACGCGGAGATAGTGTTCGCGGAGTACAGCGGGCTGATCGCCGACATCAGATGCATTTCATACAGGGACGGCGAGGACGGCGTATATGTGAAGCAGCGCAGCGGCGGCTACAAATGGGTGCCCGTGAAGGTGCTGAAGCAGGCAGGCGACAAATGCACCCTCGCCGTAGGCACTTACTACGACGATGCCGGAAAACCGGTCGATACGGTGGACTATTACGATGTGGCGCTGTTGAACCCTAAGGAGGAAGGTTATGACTGATATGGGAAAAAATATAGAAGCTGGTGCGGCAAATATTATCGCGGAAAACGTAAGGGCAGTAAACGAGCGCATTGCCGCGGCCGCGGCCAGGGCAGGGCGTTCTGCCGCCGATATAACGCTGGTCGCGGTGTCGAAAACGCGCACCACCGATGAGATAGAGTCGGCGATAGAAGCCGGTGCGCTCGACCTCGGCGAGAACAAGGTGCAGGAAATAACAGACAAATACGATATCCTGCGGATTTTCACAGAAAAACCATCAAAAAACCGCAATATAAGGTGGCATATGATTGGACATCTACAACGCAATAAGGTAAAATATATTGTGGACAAGGTTAGTCTTATCCATTCGGTGGACAGTTTCAGGCTCGCGGACGAGATAAACCGCAGGGCGGCTGCCGCTGGCGTGACCATGGATATTCTTCTCCAGATCAACCCCGCCGATGAGGAAAGCAAATTCGGCGTGGCCATGGAGGATGCCCGCAGGCTTGCGGATGAAGTAGTGGCGGGCTGCGGCAATGTCAGGGTCAAGGGACTGATGACGATCGTGCCCATCGCGGACGATCCGAACGAAGTCCGAAAATATTTTCGCGAGATGAAGCGGATTTATGATAAGATAGGACGTGAAGCCATGTGCGAAAGGCTTGATTTTGAATGGCTGTCGATGGGCATGACTCATGATTTCGAAGTCGCTATCGAAGAAGGCGCCAATATGGTGAGAGTAGGTACAGGTATTTTCGGGCCCAGGGCATACGCGCAGAGCGCGTGACTGGTGCCGCCGACAAAGTTAAAAATAATGATGAAAGTAACGATGATGAACGGAACTATTATGAAAAGCACGGAGGATGATTGAATGTCTTTTCTCGGAAAACTCAAAGATTTAGTCGGCGTTGATGATGACGAATTTGGTGAGGGCGATTATCTCGACGACGAACCTATCCAGCCGACGCCGCGTCCATCGGGCAGCAGTGGTCTGGGTGACTGGAATACAACCTTTGGCAACAGGGAAAAGGAACCGTACAGAGAGCCGTGGAGAAGTTCATTCAAGAGTCCCGACCCCGTGCCGATACAGCAGGGCAGCAGGAGCATGCAGGCTAGGCTGAACGAGAACGTGCTGAAAAATTCCTCCGCCAACACGCTGCGGGCGCTGACGCAGAAGTTCAAGATTGTCGTGGTCGAGCCCAAGCTGTTCGAGGACAGCACGAAGCTGGTCGACAACCTGAAAACGCGCAAGCCCGTTATTATAAATTTGGAGAAGGTCGAGCGGGACACCGCCCGAAAGATTTTTGATTTCCTCAGCGGGGCCACCTACGCGCTGTCCGGCAATGTGCAGAAGATAACGAACAACATCTTCGTATTCCTGCCGGAGAACGTGGATGTCACGACCAGCCCTGACCATGACGGAATGACCTTCGGCGCGCCGTCGGGAAACCCCTGGCAGAGGTAGCGCGCCGCGACCGCGTTTTATTATTGCAATGATTGATTTCATAATAGATATAGTAATAAGCATACTCATCTGGATACTGATTGCCCAGGCACTTTTGAGTTGGTTCGTGAACCCGTACGGCAGGGGCGGCTATGGAGTGGTCGCTTCGATATACCGATGGCTGTCATCGATTACGTACCCGCTCACGCTTCCTGCGAGGGCCATTCTCGCCAAGGTCAGCACCGGACCGATGGACTTCTCCCTGCTGCTGACGGTGCTGTTCCTGTATATTTTACGCAGGGTGCTGATTCTATTATTGTAATAATTATTTTAACGTAATTCAGGAGAAGAAAATGATTACACCGGCGGATATACAGAAGACGAAATTCACGAAGGGCGTTAGGGGCTATAAGGAGGACGAGGTCGACAGCTTTCTTGACCTTATCACGCTCGACATCGACAAGCTGATAAACGAGAACAACACGCTGAAGGAAACCATACGCACCCTGAACGGCGAAATCGAACGCTATCGCAGCTCCGAGGGGATGCTGTTCGACACGCTCGAGTCGGCGAAGGCGCTCATGTCGGATATCAGTTCGAGCGCGGAGAAGCGCGCCGAGATAGTGCTGAAGAACGCGGAGCTGGACGCCGACAGGATGCAACGCGAGGCGCGTGAGTCAGTGGAGCGCATCACGGGGGAAGCCAAGGAGATGGCTCGCCGTTGGGAACAGTTCAAAACGCGCTACAAGAACCTGCTGCAAAACGAGCTGGACAGGTTCACGGATTTGAGCAGCGATTTCATGTCTGATGGCGACGCGCACAGGCTCAGGTTTTATTCGGATACGCTGTCGGGCGCCGGCTCGATATCGGATGCCGCGCAGAGCATGGGCGATGATGGGGATTCCGATGTCGCCACTTCGTTCGCCGACGATTTTTCCGACGATTCGGATTTTGACGCGGGCAAGACGATTCATATTTCGACGAGGGACGGGCGGTAGCGGTGCTGGGTGGCAGGCGCGTTTTTTTACACTGCATCATGGTCGCTGCGCTCGTGTTCGTTGCGGATCAGCTGACAAAATATCTCGTGAAGATTTACATACCCATCGGGGATGCCGTTCCTGACGCTTCGGCTTTCGTCAAGCTGTTCCATACGTTGAACGACGGCGTGGCGTTCAGCATGCTGCAAGGGCACCGTGTGCAGCTCATCGTCATGCAGTCCATCCTGGTGGGCGCCATCGTTGCGGTAATGGTTCTTTGCTATCGCCATCTCAGGTCAGCGCGTCACCCGCTCATGGCATTTTCCGCGTTTTCACTGATGCTAGGCGGCGGCCTCGGAAACCTGTGTGACAGGATTGCCACGGGGCTGGTGACGGACTTCGTGTCCATCGGAAGCTTCGCCGTGTTCAACGTTGCCGACGCATGTCTGACTACAGGCTGCGGGCTACTGATACTGTATGTTCTCAAATATCTGGGGCGTACGCAAGAGTGACGCCTCCGCGGGGCAGGCATCGGCGGCAGGTGGGCATGATGGACAGACGAAAGGGCATATAGGGCATACGATAAAGGGCTGAGGACAATGGGAGACTTACTTTATTCCTATACGGGGCGGGTTGAAAAATTAGAATTTACGGCAACGGAAGCCGACGCGGGTATGCGTCTTGACGCGGCCATTCCCGAACATTTTCCCGATATCAGCAGGAGTCGGGCGCAGACGCTTATCGAGAACGGCGCGGTAAGGGTGACGCCCGCCGGCAAGGACGAGGCTCTCCTGAAAAAAAATTATTCGCTAAAGGCGGGCGACTCGGTGCTTATAACGCTGCGTGTAAGGGTGCCTCTGAAAGCCGAGCCGGAGGACATACCTCTGAACATAGCCTATGAGGATGAGGACATCATCGTGATAGACAAGCCGAAGGGGTTGGTCGTGCATCCCGCGCCGGGCAGCGAGTCGGGTACGCTCGTGAACGCGCTGATGTACCACGCGAAAGAGAGCGGGCGCAAGCTGCCCATGATAAGCGGGGAGATAAGACCCGGCATCGTCCATCGCATAGACAAAAACACGAGCGGGCTACTCGTGGTCTGTGCGAGCGACAGGGCGCACCACAGCCTCTCAGAACAGTTCGCGGAGCACAGCGTCACGCGGGCGTACACGGCCATCGCGGTCGGGAAGATGCCCGACGATGAGGGGACTATCGACGTACCGCTGGGGCGCGACCCGCAGGACAGGAAAAGGCAGAAGGCGCTTGCGGGGCATGGCGGGATCCTGCGCGCCGAAGATCTGCCGGCGGGGTTCCGGCGGGCGGTGACGCATTGGCGGATGTTGGAGCGCTTTGCGGAGCATTCGCTGCTGGAGCTGAGACTTGAGACGGGGCGCACCCACCAGATAAGGGTGCACCTGGCACATATCGGCAGGCCGGTTCTGGGGGATGATCTCTACGGTCCGGCGCGGACTGCCGCACGCAACAAAAAGAAAGGCGAGAGCCAGTATTTGCACGCGGGGAAGCTCGGGTTTATCCACCCTGCCACGCGGGAGTATATGGAGTTCAACTCGCCGCTGCCAGATGGATTCAGCCGGAAGTTATGGGATTTCAGGTGTGACGTATAGCGTCTTGTTGTGCGTGAATATAACCATGCCGGGCTTTGCGCCGCTCGGTTTCTTCACATATTTTACGAGACAGTAATCCACAGGCACGCTCTCTGATTGCCTGGCCTTGCTGTAGTGCGCGGCGATGCAGGCGGCGGTTCTGACCGACTCATCATCGAACCCGCTTGCCAAGGCTCTGTCCCTCGCGAGTATGACGTGCGAACCGGGGATGTCCTTCGTGTGCAGCCACAGGTCATCGGGCTTCGCTTTTTTCAGCGTCAGCTCGTCGTTCTCCCTGTTGTTGCGGCCGACGTAGATGGCTTGGCCGGACGCGCTCTCGTAGCGCAGATATTCTTTTTTCACGCTGCGTTTCGCTTTCGCGTTCTTGCCGCCGTGCTTCATGTAGCCGAGCTCCGAAAGCTCCTCGCGGATGCTGTCGAGGTCAGATGCGTCCACGGCATCCGACAGAAACACGCTATACGATTCGAGGAATGAGATGTCGCGCTCCGTGATGTCGAGCTGCTTGGCAAGTTCCTTCATGGCGGTCTTGGCCTTGGCGTATTTTTTGAAATACCGCTGCGCGTTCTGCGAGGGGGACAGGAGCGGGTCGAGCGCGATTTTTATGGTAGAGATGGCAAGCTCTTCGCCGGCTGAGGGCGTTGCGTTGTGGTCGGTGTGGTCGGGGGGCGTGTTATGCTCGGGGTGTGTGTTATGGCCTGGGGACTGGGGCGCAAGCTCCGTGCCGGTTGGTTCGCCGGCTGGCTGGGACAGCGCGGAATAGTCCTCCAGCTCGGCTTCCTTCATGCCGTGTTTCAGCCTGTATATATTGGAAGTAATCAGCTCGCCTTTGAGCCTGTACGTGTCCGCACGCTCGGCTTTTTTCAGATCCTCGCGCAGCCGCTGTTTTTTCAGGTAGAGCTTGTCTAGTCCGCTTTTGATTTTTTGCCTGAGATCGGCGCTTTTTTGCGCCATGCGGTTGCCGCTCTCCTTCTCGCCGTAGTATTTTTCGATCATCGCGCTGACGGACGGGCAAGGCTCGCTGCGCAGCCCCGCGTACGCGCTGACAGCGAACACGTAGAAATCCTTGAGCGCGCCGTCCTCTCCGTAGACCAGCTGCGGTGCGTACTGTCCGCTCGCTTCGAGCGCTTCGTAGTGCGAGAGAGGTTTGCCTTCTTCGATTTCCGATTCCATCAGAGGGCCTATGCCCTTGCCGGCCGGTGGGGGGGTATAGGCGATGCCCGGCAGCGTCTGTCTGACGCGGCT
>JAIRPQ010000076.1 GCA_031256875.1 Eubacteriales Family XIII. Incertae Sedis bacterium
AGCAAGGCGAACGGGTATGCCTGCCGTATGGCAGGGGCTGCGGCCCGCGGCCACCCGAAATGGTATGCCGCAGGCGTGCGCTTCGGCGCACCGAGGCGGGCGGCAACGTCCGTCCCAGATAGATGATCGCCCACGACAAAATCCGGCTTACTGCTTGCTCAATTTTAAAAGAAAACGCGCTTGGCCTCAAAGCCCAACCCGAAGCGCGTTTTTTGTTTAGGGGTTAAAAAAGGGTTAAATGACTATCGGTCATCAACTGTTTTCGGATATTTTGCATTCGCGAGATTTGCATTCGCGAGATTGAGAGCGCTGCACTTCTCGAACGGGACGTACCTACGGCAGCAAGCTGCCGGGTTACGTCCGCCACCTTGCGTATATTTTTGTGTTTTTCTGTATTGTCACTTTGCTGTTGGCCGTTATTTTCTTGCCGCCTTTGGCTTTGGTGTACCAGCCCTTGAATTTGTAGCCTGCTCTGGTCGGCTTGGCCAGCTTGCCGTACCTCTCGCCGTACGTTACTGTTTTGTACTTCTTTCCTTTCAGCTTGCCTTTGTTCAGGACGTATGTCACCTTGAATTTCTTCGCAATCCAGTGAGCATAGAGTGTCGCGTTCCCTGTCAAAGGCGTGTCGGCGGCGACCTTAGCTCCGCCGGATGATGCGGTATACCACCCGTCGAAGCTGTAGCCTGTGCGGGTGGGCGCGGGCAATTCGCCGTAAGCCGCGGCGCTTCCGGCCGGTTGATGGGCTATATGGATTGCCTGCACGGGCGAGCCGCCACACGAGTCGAATTGCACGCTCAAAACATAGTCCGTATTCGCCGCAAAGATTATCGTTTCTATCACGTTTTGAGGCTGCGATGCCACTGCGGACGCAGACCTGTCCGCAAAATACTGCACCCAGCTTGTCCCACCATTTTGGTTGATGAAACACCCTATGCCTATTTCCCGATAATTAGGGCTCATAATATTCGACCTGTGGCCGGGCGAGTTCATCCACCCGTTCATCACGCTTGCCGCAGAACCGTATCCCATGGCAATATTTTCGCCCTGAAAGCCCAGCCCGCTGATAGGCGCGGCCGCCGAAAAACAGTCCAGTCCAGATGGGCGCGTATGGCTGAAGTATACGGAGACCTCCGCCACCCGCTGCCTTGCGACGCCCAGCAGGTCGACGCTCATATTCAGTGGCTCAAGCCCTGCCTTTGACCTCTCGCTGTTTACAAGTTCCAGCACCTGAAAAGCCTTTGCGTAGTCCGTCGTGCCGGTCACTGATGACTGATAGTCCATTCCCGCTGCGTATGCCTTGCCAGCCGCCGAAAACGGCATCACAGGCAGGCTGAGCAGCAGGGCTACCGCCAATGCCGCGGCTACAAATGCCCTCATCCTTTTATCCTTCTTTTTTCTCTCCATACCACACATTATCCCACGCATCGCTTTATCCTCCTGATTTTATTCCGCTGCATTCCTGCATCTCTGACTTTCATTTCGCGCCGCAGCATCGCCAGTGCTCTGCTCACTCTGTCCGACACGGTAAAGTGCCACGCGCTGAAGCGCTGCACTTCTCGAAGGGGACGTACCTGCGGCAGCTAGCTGCCGGGTTACGTCCGACGCGCTACTTAGCTACGAAATATCCTCGATATCCACCCGCTCCAGCAACAGGTCCGCGCCGTGCGCCAACAGATCCTGTAGCTCCAGCTTCGCTATCCATTTCTGCGGTATCACGTCCAGCCCGTAGCGCGCGCCGAGCGCACTTCCCACTATCGGCGCTATGCTGTCCGTGTTGCCGCCGAACGACGTCGCCGCCAGCACCGCGCCGTCGAAATCGTCCATATAGCGCAGACAGACGAACACCGCCAGAGCCACCGCCTCATCTGCCGTGTAGCCCTCGCCGATCTCTTCCATCGCCTTCAGCACAGGCGCTCCGCTCGTCGCCAAATCGATGGCGCCCCCGATCAGCGCCGACACGGTTTCGTGCCCCTCGCGTTCCATAAGCCGCGTCCGCGCCGCCACCGCAGCCTCGCCCAGCTCCGCGCCCGCGATGATGTCGGCCACGAAAGCCGCATAGTATCCGGTCGACAGAATCGCGTCGATATGCCCGTGCGTCAGCGCCCCGCTCTCCATGCCGATATTGAACGCCATCTCGTCGTTTTTCCAAAAATACAGTCCGATGGGCGCGACCCGCATAACGCTCCCGCATCCTTTCGAGCTGTTCACGCGGTTTTTCAGCGTCCCGTATTTGTTCTTGATGCTGCCCGCCAGCGCCGTCATGCTCGTTTCGCCCGTGCCGCGCCGCGCGAAAAGCTCCTCCCAGTCGAGTATCTCGCCATTCAGGATAAAATCGTAGTCCTTGTCCGCAAGATTCCCCGTCTGCGTATAATACCATTTCTGGTAGGCATAGAAAAGACATGGAATATATGCATATACCCCGCGCCGAATCGCCCTGTCGTCCGCCCAGATGAGCCCGTCCACCGTGAAAATCGCCATCTGCGTATTGTCCGATATGAGATCCTTGCTCTTGTCGCGAATCCCATACGCCCGCGCGTCAGCCGCGCCGCCGCCTATCAGACACCCTCTGTAATTAGAAACGCTCACTCTCATCAAAAATCACTCACAGGGCGTTCCCCCTCATGCCCCGCCTTTCATCATTTAACTACAGCTACGTTGTATGCCAATATGCCGCTTCCCACTCAACACTCCATCTATCTTCATCCAATTTCCATTGCATAATTTTCAATAATTATAATAATTTTCCTGCTGCTCCGCGTTTGCCGATTGCTCCCGCTGCTCCGTGCCGCGCCTGTCGATTGCATCGCTCCCGCTGCTCCGTGCCACGCACCCTACTCCACCGTCACCGACTTCGCGAGGTTTCTCGGCTTGTCGATGTCGCGTTTCCTTAGCTTCGCCACATGGTAGGCAAAGAGCTGCATAGGAATAATCGCCAAAATGGGCGCCACCTCGTCCGCGCACTCCGGAATGTAGACCGTCTCGTCCGACACCTTCTTCACGCGCGTGTTGCCCTTCTTCGCGATGCCTATGACGTGCGCGTGTCGCGCCTTTATCTCTTCGATATTCGAGAGCATTTTCTCATAAAGGCTGTCCTGCGTCGCGAAAACGATGAACAGCGTGCCGCGGTTGATCAGCGCGATAGTCCCGTGCTTCAGCTCCCCCGCCGCTATCGCGAAGGAATTGATATACGATATCTCCTTGATTTTCAGGCTCGATTCGTAGGCCGTGCCGACATCCGCGCCGCGCCCGATATAGAATATCTGCTCCCTCACAGCGAATTTCTTC
>JAIRPQ010000126.1 GCA_031256875.1 Eubacteriales Family XIII. Incertae Sedis bacterium
GAACGCATGCTGCGCGTGATGTTCATCGCGCAGGGCATGGAGTCGCTCGATTTCTCTCGGGTGGACTGGGACGCCAGGAACGTGGCGGGCTCGGCCAGCGATGTGATGGCGGCCTGCGATACGCTGCCCATGATGTCCGAGCGGCGCGTCGTACTCGTGCCTGTTTCCTCCGGCGACGAAAAATCCCTCGGCTTTGCCGACGCTAAACCGCTCGCGAAATACCTCGGCGATATGCCGGCCACCACGCTGTTGGTCATGGTGTCTACATCGATTCCGAAAACATCGGCGCTCTATAAGTCGTTCGCCGCGAACGGCAAAGCCTATGAATTTACTCGGCTGGATAGACCCGATTTGACGGCGTTCGTGAAAAGCCGCTTCAAGAGGGAAGGCGTCATAGCGCCGCCGAACGTGGTGGGCGAAATCATCAAGGTGTCCGGATATTTCGACAGAGAGCCCAGGAGCGACCTGTTCGGGCTGGGCTCGGACATAGCGAATATCATCGGGTACGCAAAGGGCGGCGGCGCGGCGGCGCCGGAAGCGGGCAAAGCCGTGGAGATAACCCTCGCGGATGTTGCCGCCTGCATGGGTACGTCCATCGAAACCGATGTGTTCGCCATGCTGGATGCCGTCAGCTCAGGAAGGAAGGGCGACGCGATAGAACTGATTCGCAACATAACGGCGCGGGGCGAGAATGCGTTCGGGCTTCTCGCGCTTCTCACCGGTCAATTTGAAATAATGCTGGGATATCGCGAGATGAAAGATCGCCGCGCGCAGATGGGCGAGATAATGGAGACGCTCGGAGTCAAAAGCGAGTTCAGGCTCAGGAAGGCGGCGGGCTTCGCGGACAGATACAGCGCGGGGCATCTTGCCGAACTTTTGCACAGGCTTTACCGCGTTGACCGCGACATCAAGTCAGGGCTCTACGGCGAGCGGTTGGCGCTCACAATGTTCGTCGCAGAGATGTAGCACACCAAGTGTCGATATCATAGTTGGATTTTTCAAACTATTATGTGTATTAATTATTTTCCAATTTACTATTGCCTAACAACTTGCGCTTTGTTATTATTTTCTTTGGTAGAAGTTTCGGAAAATGCTGTTTAGCGTTTTCACAGTGCATGGAGGTAAAATTATGTGCGATAATTGCGGCGCCGCCGTTTCTCGCTCTGACTTCAAAGAGCTAGAGCCGGTGCTAAAAAAGTATGCGGGTATTGAGGGAAGCCTTATATCCATACTTCAAAAGGCTCAGGATATTTACGGATATCTTTCCCTCGAAACAATCAACTACATCTCAGCGAGGATGGGCATTACTCCGGCGAAGATCTACGGGGTGGCCACGTTCTATACGCAGTTCAGGCTGGAGCCTATCGGCGAGTATCTCATCATGCTCTGCCAGGGTACGGCTTGCCACGTGAACGGCGCGGCTCTCATCGAGGAAGCGATCACCGACCACCTCGGCATCGCGGACGGAGAGACGACCGAGGACAACAAGTTCACGCTGAACAATGTAGCGTGCCTGGGCTGCTGCAGCCTTGCGCCGGTCATGATGGTGAAGGGGCCCGAAGGCGAAGAAACCTTCGGGAATCTTACAAAGGAAAGCGTAGTGAAAGCTCTTGATGGCATAAGGGCCAGAGGATAGGAGGTGCTTGATATGAAAGTAGTAGTAGGTCAAGGCTCCTGCGGCATAGCCTCCGGAGCGAGAAAAACCGAGGATGAATTAGTACGCAAGCTCGCGGAGAGCGGGATGGGCGATGTCACCGTCGAAAAGACGGGCTGCGTCGGCAACTGTTATCTCGAACCCATCGTGGATGTGTATGACGGCGAGAAGCTTGCGGCGAGGTATGTCCGCGTCAGCCCCGACAAGGCGGAGCAGATTGTCGAAGGGCATATCAAGGGCGGCAAGGTCGTGGAGGAACTGCTCATCTCTAAGACGGATGAGGAATTTCTTTCGAAGCAGGAGCGCATCGTTCTGAGGAACGCAGGATATATAAATCCCGAGAGCATCGACGAATATATAGCAGTCGGCGGCTATGAAGGGCTGCGCAAGGCTATCACGTCGATGACGCCCGACGGTGTTATCGAAGAAATGAAGGTCTCCGGTCTGCGCGGCAGGGGCGGCGCGGGATTCCCGACCTGGTTCAAATGGAACGCCGCGAAGAACAATCGCGGGGATAAGAAATACATGGTCTGCAACGCGGACGAGGGAGACCCCGGCGCGTTCATGGACCGCTCGGTACTCGAAGGCGATCCGCATTCGCTGCTCGAAGGCATGGCCATAGGCGGCTATGCGATAGGCGCGAGCGAAGGCGTCATCTACGTGCGCGCGGAGTACCCGCTCGCCATAGCGCGGCTTGAGATAGCCATAGGCCAGGCGCGCGAAAAGGGCTGCTTGGGCAAGGACATCTTCGGCAGCGGATTCGACTTCGACATCCGCATCAAGGCGGGCGCGGGCGCTTTCGTCTGCGGCGAGGAAACGGCGCTCATCGCGTCGCTCGAGGGCGAGCGCGGCATGCCGAGGCTGAAGCCGCCTTTCCCTGCGGAGAAAGGTTTCTGGCAGAAGCCGACGAACATCAACAACGTCGAGACCTTCGCGAACGTGCCGTGGATCATCACCTCGGGCGGCGAAGCATTCGCGGCGATGGGTACGGACAAATCCAAAGGCACGAAGGTTTTCGCGCTGGCGGGCAAGATAAAGAAGGGCGGACTCGTGGAGGTTCCGATGGGGCTTCCGCTGAAGGACGTCATCTTCGGCATCGGCGACGGCATCAAGAACGACAAGGAGTTCAAAGCGGTGCAGATGGGCGGCCCGTCGGGTGGCTGTATCCCCGCGGCGCTCTCCGACACGCCGGTCGATTATGAGAACATCACCAAGACCGGCGCCATCGTTGGTTCGGGCGGCATGATCGTCATGGACGAGGACACATGCATGGTGGACATGGCGCGTTACTTCCTTGATTTTACTCGAAAGGAAAGCTGTGGCAAGTGTAATTACTGTAGGCTCGGCACGAAGCGCATGCTCGAAATACTCGAACGCATCACGCAGGGCAAGGGCGAGGACGGCGACATAGAGCTGCTTGAGGAGCTGGCCGTCAAGATAAAGGACGGCTCGATGTGCGGGCTGGGTCAGACCGCGCCGAATCCGGTTCTCACGACCATCAGGTATTTCAGGAACGAGTACGAGGATCACATCTACAACAAAAAATGCACGGCACATTACTGCAAGTCCCTCATCACGTTCACAATTACTGACAAATGCACAGGCTGTACGCTATGTTCGCGCAAATGTCCGGTGGACGCGATAAAGGGCGACCGCAAGCAGAAACACGAGATTGACCAAGATAAGTGCATACGTTGCGGCCGTTGCGAAGAAGCGTGTAATTTCAGCGCGATACTCAGGGACTAAGGAGGCGCGGACAATGAAAACATTCAGAATAAATATTGACGGAAAAGAGATAGCGGCCACTCCGGGGCAGACAGTCCTGGAAGCCGCAAGAGAGAACGGCATCGACATACCCACGCTCTGCTATGACGAGCGCACCGAGATATACGGCGCGTGCGGCCTCTGCGTGGTCGAGGTCGAAGGCAACCCGAAGCTCGTGAAAGCCTGCGCTACGGTAGTGGCGCCGAACATGGTCGTGAACACGAGGACGGAGCGCGTTATCGAATCGCGCAAGACGAACCTGGAGCTTTTGCTCTCCAACCATGTCGGGGACTGCCGCCCACCGTGCGTGACGGGCTGCCCCGCGCACACGGACTGCCAGGGCTACGTCGGGCTTATCGCGAACGGTTGCTACGACGAAGCCATCGAGCTGATTCGCAACAATATCCCGCTGCCGGGTTCCATCGGACGCGTATGCCCGCACCCCTGCGAGGACAAATGTCGCCGCCGCCTTATCGACGAGCCGGTATCCATCGCGTGGATCAAGCGCTTCGCGGCGGACATGGACTATTCGGAAGGCAATCCTTTCATTCCTGACATCGACCCCGAAACGGGCAAGTCGGTGGCCATTATCGGAGCCGGTCCGTTCGGGCTTTCGCTCGCATATTACCTGCGCCAGAAGGGGCACGCTATCACGATCTTTGAAGCGATGCCGAAGGCCGGCGGCATGCTGCGCTACGGCATACCCGAGTACAGGCTGCCCGGCGCGGTCATAGACGAGGAAGTCGCTATCATCGAGGAGATGGGCGTGGAGCTCATCACGGACACGCGAGTAGGCACCGATATCGATTTCGAGAGCATCAGGAACGATTTCGACGCGGTTGCTGTCGGCATCGGCGCTTGGGTCAGCACGGGTACGGGCGCGAAAGGCGAGGATGCCGCGGGAGTCATCGGCGGTATCGACCTGCTCAGGCATGTCGTGCGCGGCGAGGACATCGAGCTGGGCAAGAACGTTGCCATCGTAGGCGGCGGCAATACGGCGATGGACGCCTGCCGCACGGCTGTCAGGCTCGGCGCGGAAAACGTATACAATATCTACAGGCGTACGAGAGACGAAATGCCCGCTGACCTCGTTGAGATAGAGGAGGCCGAGGAAGAAGGCGTTATCTTCAAGAACCTCACGAACCCCATCGAATACGTCACGGACAAGGACGGCCATGTGCGCAAGGTCAAACTCCAGATAATGGAGCTGGGCGAGCCGGACGAATCAGGACGCCGCAGGCCCGTGCCGGTCAAGGGCAAGACAGAGACGATAGACGTGGACAATGTAATACTCGCCATCGGCCAGGCAGTCGAGCCGGAGGGCTTCGGCGAACTGGACAAGACGCGCAAGAACGGCATCGTCTATGACCCCGCCACCTTCATGACCAGCATACCCGGAGTGTTCGCGGGCGGCGACTGCGGCAACGACGAGATATCCATCGCGGTCGAAGCCATAGCTGATGCGAACAACGCGGCGGATGTCATAGACGCGTATCTCGCGGGCGAGGAAATCAAATACGAGCCGGGCTATATCGTCGAACGCACAGATGTCACGGAAAAAACTTTCGAAGACCGCGAGCGCCAGTGCCGCCCCGAGATGGCGCACCTCTCGCCCGAGGAAAGAAAGAGCAATTTCACGGAAGTTGTGTTCGGTTACACGCCGGAGCAGGCTGTCAAGGAAGCCGAGCGCTGTCTCGAATGCGGCTGCCACGACTATTTCGAGTGCAAGCTCATAGACTATGCGAACCAGTACGATGTCGCGCCGTCGCGCATGAGCGGCGACTATTCGCTCATGGACGAGGACGGGGCTCCCATCGATCCCGAAAAATACGACGACGGTCATCCGTTCATCATACGCGACAGCAACAAATGCATTCTCTGCGGGCTCTGCGTGCGCGTATGCGACGAGGTGATGGGTGTCGGCGCGCTCGGGCTCGTGAAGCGCGGATTCGACACGGTGGTCAAGCCGACGCTCGAAAATCCGCTCGCGGAGTCAGGCTGCGTTTCCTGCGGACAATGCGTCAGCGTCTGTCCGACGGGCGCGCTGCAGGAGCGGCTCACGCTTCCCAAATCAGTGCCGCTGGACACGGACAGCACTTCCACCACATGCCCATACTGCTCGGTCGGATGTTCCATCACGCTGGAAACATACGGCGATCTCCTCGTGAAGTCAAACCCCGCGAGGGACGGCGAAGTCAACAAAGGGCTGCTCTGCGGCAAGGGCAAGTTCGGATTCGACTGCTCCGAGATAGAGGGCAAGCTGACCGACCCGCTCATCAGGGCGGCAGAAGGCAAAAAACTGGAGTCCGCCGAATACTACAACGCATTTGTCATGACCGCGAAAAAAGCACAGTCGATAAAGGCCAGGTACGCCAATGCTGATTCCTCCGCGGTGGCTGTCGCGATTTCCGACCGCTACACGAACGAGGAAATCTACGCTATAAGGCAGCTCGCCGAAGAAATGGGCGCCGCCACCTTCTCGTTCAACAACCGCAAGAGCGGTCTGGAGCAGGTGCTGGGCACGGATTCCTCGCCGAACACGATGGACGAGGTGCTTGGCGCGGAGTATGTTCTCGCCGTAGGCTTCGACATTGACCTGAACCCTGTAATGGGGCTGAAGCTGAAGCAAGCGCGGGAAGCGGGCGCGAAGGTCGTTCATGTCGGGCTGAAAGGGCAGGCTGTCCATTCAGCGCACGTAGACGATGTGGTGACGGTGGCGAACAACCTGAAATTCCTGAAAGAAGTCGCGGCTGCGCTTCTGGCTAACGGCGCGGATACGAAAGGCATCGCCGGAGCCGACGAGCTCGCGGCAAGCTTGAAGGACATAAAAATATCCGCCAAGGCCCAGGAGATAGCGGACGCGTATGCTGGCGCGAAGAAGGCCATGATAGTATTCCAGCAGAACGCGCTTTCGCCCGAGGCCGCCACGCTCATCGCGGATATCGCGGTACTGTCCGGACATATCGGAAGCCCGCGCGACGGCATCGTGATGCTTCGCCCGAAGAACAACAGCCAGGGACTTTGGGATCAGGGCGTTACGGCTACCGCGGAAGATGTGGCTGGCGCGAAGGCAATCCTCATATTCGGCGAAGACCCGCTGGGCGCGGCTTCAGGCGCGTCCGCGCCCGAAGCAAAGGCTGCGAAAGCCCTGCTTGCGGACGCGGAGTTCGTCATGGTCTGCGATACGCATATGACGGACACGGCGAAAAAGGCCGATGTGATAATCCCGGGTACCGGCTTCTCGTCGGTGGACGGCACATTCACGAACACCGAGCGCAGGCTCCAGTTCGTGCAGAACGCGGTGGACGAGGATGTCGTTTATTCCAACTGGGAAGTGGCTGCGAAAATCGCGGATGTCTTTGAAGTCGAGTTCCCGTGGAAGGGCACCGATGACATCTCCGCCGAGATGGATGACGAGCTTCCTCTCTATCGCTATGCGTCAGTGGGCGATATCTACGGCGGTGTATTCAAACCCGAAACGCCGACCGTCGCGCCCGTAGGCGATGGCAAGCTCGTGGATGTCCTGCCCTGCATGGACAACCTCATGAACATGATATCGGAAAGGCTGCCGAACGTCTCCCCGCTTCCCAGCGACTGCCGGTAGCGGGACGCACCAGAAAGCAGCAGTTGAAACAAAATAACCGCTCAAGGCCGCCGACGGATTTCGGCGGCCTTGAGTTTTTTTTGTTGCATATTTTTTCATTACTTAAAATCAGGAAATAACTAGTCTCCCGAAATGCGGCCGGTATGTTGTATACTATTAGTAGAGAATATTAACCTGATATCAGTCAAACGGTAAATATGAAATATGGGTGCCAAAGCGGAGATATTCGGCGCGAAAAACGATCTGAAAAACAGGCGGCTGCATATCTACTGGACGGACGATATGGTGGA
>JAIRPQ010000023.1 GCA_031256875.1 Eubacteriales Family XIII. Incertae Sedis bacterium
TCCATCAAGACCACGCCGAGGTTCGGCGAAAGCGTTGTGAACGGGTAGTCGGCGATCTTCGGCTTCGCCGCGCTGGCCGCCGCAAGCAGGGTGGACTTGCCGGCGTTCGGGAATCCGACTAGCCCGACATCCGCGATAAGCTTCAATTCGAGCCGCACTATGCGCTCCGTGCCCTCAGCCCCCGCTTCCGCAAAATTGGGCGCCTGCCGCTTCGAGTTTTTGAAATGGCTGTTGCCGAGGCCGCCCTTGCCGCCGAGCGCCGCCACGAACTCCTCGCCGTCGCTTTTCAGATCGTGCATGAATTTTCCTGTCGCGACATCCGTGACAATCGTGCCGACGGGGACCTTTATAACAAGGCTCTTGCCCTGCTTGCCGTAGCGGTTTGACTTCGCGCCGCCCTGCCCATCCTCGGCGGCGTATTTGCTCTTGTAGCGAAAATCCATCAGCGTACGCAGATTGCGGTCGGCCTTGAACACGACATCGCCGCCCCTGCCGCCGTTGCCGCCGTCCGGCCCGCCCTGCGGCACGAAAGGCTCGCGCCGAAAACTGACCGCGCCGTCGCCGCCCCTGCCGCTCTTTATCGTTATTTCCGCAATGTCTACAAATTTCATATTACCGCCATCAAGACTTTCACATTTTTTCGCGCGCGCCGCACACAGATGCCCGCGCGGGATACTTCCGAAAAACAAACACTAGCGGCGCTGGGCATGATATCACCAAGCGCCGCCATTATGTCGTTATTATTTCCCAATACCAAACAGGGTAAATCCGGCTACTGGGCCGCGTAAACGCTCACCTGCTTGCGCCTTTTGTCGTAGCGCTCGAACTTGACATTGCCGTCAATCTTCGAGAAAAGCGTGTCGTCCCCGCCGATGCCGACATTGTTGCCGGGATGGAATTTCGTGCCGCGCTGCCTTACGAGAATGCTGCCCGCGCTCACATACTGCCCATCGCCGCGCTTAACGCCTAGCCGTTTCGCTTCTGACTCGCGCCCGTTCTTGGAACTGCCTACACCCTTTTTACTTGCCATCTATATCACCTCTTTCGTTTCGCCTGTTAGTCGGTTTATCTATTTGTTCTCGGCTTCCGCGAGTATGGCGAGCAGCTCGTCCTTCTTGGCGCTCTTGGCATACTCGGCGCCCAGCTCGTCCAGCTTCGCCATGATGTCGGCCTTCGTGAGCTTGGAAGCGCTGCTTGCGGAATCGTCGCCTTCAGCCTGCTCCGCCGCAGCGTCAGCATCTTCCGGCTTCGCTTCAGCGGCTTCCACAGCTTCGTCAGCTTCCTCGGCCTTCTCCGCGTCAGGCGTTTCAGGCGCATCGGGAGTTTCCACAGCTTCGGCAGCTTCCGCAGCTTCCTTTGCCTCGGGCTCGTCAGCGGCTGTCTCAGGCTTCTCGTCCTTATTCTCGTCTGCAGGCTCGTCCTTTTTCTTGGGAGCCTTTTTCGGAGCTTCATTCTTCATGACGGTGTTGCCGCCGAGCGTCACGCTCTCGATCACTATCTCCGTGAACGGCTGCCTGTGTCCGCGCTTCCTGCGGTAGTCCTTCTTCGCCTTGAACTTGAAGATGATGATCTTCTCGCCCTTGCCGACAGCCGTGACTTCGGCATCCACAGTCGCGGCATCCAGATATGGTGTGCCGACATGCGTCTCCTTGCCGTCGTTCACAGCGAGAACCTTGTCGAACTTGATTTTCTCGCCTACGCCCTCGGGCAGCTTTTCTACCTTGAGGACATCGCCTGCGGCAACCTTGTACTGCTTGCCGCCTGTTTCAAAAATCGCATACATAAAAATTTATTACCTCCACTTGCTGGCTCGCCATCGGGGTTGTCGCGCATAACGGTTTATTGTTCGGGAACTCCGCTAACCATGAGGCGTGTTCCCAAAAAAATCGCGCAACATTAATGTACCCTGTCTGAGCGGCTCACAAATAAAAATAATACCACATTCGGCGCAAACAAGCAAGAAAAATTTCCAGAAAAACTTCCTGTTATTACCCTGTTATTGCCCTAGGCAAGCCCTGTTATTGCATGCGGATTTGCCGCCGAATGTGTTCTGGTATCTCGCGTGTCCTACGCTTTCCAGTGCTTGTATACGTAGTCGGCGCTGGCGCGGAGCAGCTCGGGCGTACCCGCTATTTCCAGCGTCGAATAATGTATCTTGTCCGAATCCTTCAGAACGTCTATGACGCCCTTGACATCTATGCAGCCGGTGCCAAGCTCGATGGTCGAAAAACCGCAGCCGTAGATAGTCCCGCGCTTCGGCAGCCATTCTTCGCCGAGATCCTTCCAATGTATATGGTAGATCTTGTCCTTGTATATCTTCGCAAGCTCCACGGGGTCTGTGCCGCCGAGCCACGAGTTGCCTGTGTCCAGGTTCACGCCGAGCGATTTCGGGTTACCGAGGAGCTTCATGACATCGCCAATCCCCGTTATCGAATCCGTGAGCGGGCCGTGCGGCTCGAAGATGATGTTCACGCCGTAGTCCTCCGCCATGCGGCAGGGCTGGTACAGCTTCTCGGCGCACGTGAACACCTGCTGCTCGTAGGTCAGGCTCTTTGCCCATTCGCTCTTGGGGTATGTCTCCGTCGTCACCACGTCGCGAATGCCTATCGCGGCCGCGAACCGTATGGCCTGCATGACTTCCTTCGTCTGGTATTCGGCGGGATGGGACGCTTCGAGCAGCGACGCGTGGGCGCTCAAGGTCATTATCTCCATGCCGTATTTGTCGAACATTCGCTTGACGTCAAACGGATTGCTGTCAAGGCTTATCGACGCGGAAAGCCCCGCAGACGCGAACATGCTGCCGCCCGAATGCGTATCCGTGATGTCCGCGCAGTCGAATCCGGCTTCCTTCGCCAATTTCAGGTTGTGTTCGGCAGATGTGTATGGCTCCAGTGCCAAGAATACTCCAACTTTCATTACCCACTCCTCCTTTGCGTTATTGCTGCGATAATTTTTGCGATAATCTTTGCTGTAATCTTTGCGACAATTTACATTGGCTTGCATTAGGCTCCGCGCGTTTGCACCGCGCACTTGCTTGCGGAATGCTAGGTACCTTGCGGAATGCTCAGTACCATCATTATTACACCATGGGCGGCGGCTGTCAACGCCCCCGCGTCACCGCGTCCTCCCCGAACCTGGCCCTGATGCTGTCCACCGCCTTGTCGAGCGCTTCCGACTCAGCCGAATCGCCCGCGCCCGCACCCAAACAAGTATCCGCCGGATTCGCCGCGCCGCTGCCGAACAGCGAGAGCTGCCCTTCCTTGCTGTCCGAAATCTCGCTGAAATATATCCCCATATTGCGTACCGGCTCACCCTTCCACGCTTCCCTGAACAGCGCCTTGGACTCGGCGTATATCGCGTCGGTCGAGCATATCGGTATGTCCAGGCGGCGCTGGTGGCCGTAGGCGCGCTTCGAGAAATCCGCGGGACGCATGCTCACAGATATGACCTTCCCGTAGCGGCCGTGCTTCCTGAGCCTTGTGCCGACCTTGTCGCTGAGCCACAACAGCACCCTGTCCGCTTCGTCCAGCGTCGTGACGTTCTGCGCGGTGGTCGTGCTGTTGCCGATGCCCTTCCGCTCCCTGCCGCCTTCGGGCACGACGGGGGACGAGTCTATGCCGTTGGCGTAATCGCAGACCACGCCGCCGTGCGCCTTGCCTAGCAGCGACACGAGCAGCGGCCGGCCCACCCGCGCCGCGTCCCCGATGGTGCGTATCCCTGCGGACTCCAGCTTCCCGCGAGCCGAGCCGCCCACGGAGAAAAGATCCCCGATCGGAAGCGGCCACAGCTTTTCGCCAATCTCGTTAGGAAAAAGAGAATGGACCCTGTCCGGCTTCTCCAGCTCAGAGCCCATTTTCGCGAGTATTTTGTTCACGGACACGCCGATGTTCACCGTGAAGCCCAGCTCGTTTTTTATCTCGTCCTTCAGCCTGTACGCCACTTCCATGGGCGGCCCGAAAAGCGCTTCGGACGCCGTGTAGTCGAGAAAGCATTCGTCTATGCTAAAGCGCTCTATTATAGGGGAGTAGCGCAGCAGCACTTCGTACATGGCGTCGCTGTACCGCGCGTACATCCCGTGGTCGGGCGGGAACAGCGCGAGATCCGGACATTTCCTGCGGGCTTCCTGTATGGTTTCGCCCGTCCTGACACCGCAGGCTTTCGCTCCCTCGGACTTCGCGAGGATGATGCCCCTGCGCGTCTTTGGGTCGCCCGCGATGGCGGAATGTATCAGCCGGATATCCTCGCTCCCGCCCTGCCGAAGCATTTCGACAGCCGTCCAGCTCAGATACGCCGAATTTGCGTCTATGTGAAATACAATGCCCATAGCATTATATTAACACAAAATATTACGTATGCTTCTCCCTTAGCTCGCCCTTTTCCTTGCGGATTTCCTTCATGCGCTGCGCGTATGGCGGGTTGTACACGGCGCAGCCGACGTTCTCCTGCCTGATGAGGAACTCGATGCAATTGTCGCACGCCGTGCACCATTTTATGCTGTCCTCATCGCCCGTGCGGAATTTCTTCGCCACATATGGGTCGGAGAATGACTGCCGCCCCAGGCAGACCATATCGACAACGCCGTCCCTGATATTCTTGTTGCCCCAGAATTTCAGGCTGTTTTCCTCCGGATAGACCGCTTGGAAATTCTTGTTCGCCGCGCCCTTACCGCTGCCGTAAATGGTATAGTCCGAGCCAATGACAACGGTCTCGGGTTTCAGGTTCTGCTTGCATACCCATTGGAAATAATGGTGGAAGTATCCGTGGTCGGGTATTTTGCGGTCGGTCTGCGAGAGGGCCAGCGTGTGCGACGGGCTGCCGGCCGACTGCAATATGTACTTGGCTCCGCGCTCCTCAAGCCCCTTGATGAGGGAAATGGATTCGGTGAGGTCCATCAGCGAGCTGTCCGGACCGGCCGTGCCCTGTCCGCCCGGGAAGCCCTCGAATATGGAGACCTTCGAGCCGACGACAAAATTCGGGTCGTTTATTTCCTTCACGACGCGCTCCGTCATATCGAAAGCGAAACGGCTCCTGTTCTCCCAAGACCCGCCGTATTTCCAGTTCTCGCGGTTGTACGGGCGCAGTATCTGCGAACCGAGATAGCCGTGGCAGAATTTCAGATCCACGCCGTCAGCGCCGCAGGCGTGGGCTATCTTCGCCGACTCCACGAACATGTCGATGATTTTGTCCACCTCGTCCGCGCCTATCAGCTCCGCGTCCTCGTATCCGTAGAGCGGCTTTTCCGTGACGCGGCAGCGCTTCGAGAAATTCGGCTCGCTGATTTCGCCCGAGTGTGTGAGCTGGAACACGAACACATTATTCGGATTCACGGCCTTGAGACGCGACACGAATTTTTCAAGGGCCTTCGCATTGTGCTGCATTATGCTCAGCTGGTGCTCGCGCGAGATGTAGTCGTACTGCACGGTGATGGCTTCCAGGTTGATGAAACCTGATTCGCCCTCGAATATTTTCTCGTACCTCTCATACGTGCGATCCGACGGATTCCCTTCGGCATCCGCGTCGCAGCATTCCATCGCGTTGATAGCGAATCGGTTCGGCACGGTATGCGTGCCTATCTTAATCGGCTTCAATAATAGATTTTCTTCTGACATGACAAATTCACCTCCTAATGTCTCCTTGTCCGGCGATAGGGTAAATGGACTTAACGCTGACAACATACCACTCACGTTATTCTATTTTTTTATTCCTATAACAACAATAGAGTTACCATTCTTTAGAAGTGACAAATTTTGACCTTGATTTGCATATGGCTGTTTGCCCCTTTACCGAAACCTCGCTTCGTGGTAGAATATCCAAGGTTAACATCACGTTAATCCGAGGTTAACCATGCGTTACGATAATGTTAAATCACTCGGCATGGGCTCGGCGCCGCAAGCTGACGGATAGCGGTCTTGGCGGACAAGCCGGCACTGAATGGCAGCTGAAAGGTAATGGAAGGAATATGATAGGGATCAAGAAAAAAGAAGATGAATTTTATATCCTGCTGAAAGAGTTTTCGCAGAAGATTGTCACGGTGGGCGAGGCGCTGCAGGATCTCGTGAACGATTACACCGACGTGGAGAACAAGGTCACGAACCTGAAAACCCTCGAAACCGAATGCGATGTGCTCACCCACAATATACTGACCGCGCTGAACGGCTCGTACGTGACGCCGTTCGACAGGGAGGACATCTACGATATCGCGAAGGGGCTGGATGAAATCGTAGACCTCATGGAGGAGGTGGGCAGCCGCTTCCACATATTCGACATCAA
Source organism: Eubacteriales Family XIII. Incertae Sedis bacterium (assembly GCA_031256875.1). Taxonomy (GTDB): domain Bacteria; phylum Bacillota; class Clostridia; order Peptostreptococcales; family Anaerovoracaceae; genus JAIRPC01. Next base: position 6,271 of record JAIRPQ010000023.1, read on the forward strand.
GGAAATGCCGCCGCCCTGCCGCATCATCACTTCACTCATCGTGCAGAGCGTGAAGGAGCTGGATCTGCTGTTCCAGCACCTGAGCGAAATCAAGAAGAACAATATAGCCCGCGAGCAGGTCATCGAAATCAACCGCATAGAGAACGAGGGCGACGACCTTTACCGCGCCACCATGCGCGAGCTGTTCAAGGGCGAAACCAACCCCATCGAGCTTGTGAAATGGAAGCATCTCTACGAACAGCTGGAAGCCTGTCTCGACGCTTGCGAGAACGTGGCAAACACCATCGAAGGGGTGGTCATGAAATATGCTTAGCCTTATCATTTTCCTCGTTGTCGCTTTCGCATTGATTTTTGAGTTCATCAACGGTTTTCACGATACGGCCAATGCGATCGCTACGACGGTCTACACGCGCGCGCTGACCGCAAGGAGAGCCATACTGCTGGCGGCCATCATGAACCTCTGCGGGGCGCTCGTGAGCGAAAAGGTCGCAAGCACTATCACGCACGGCCTTGTGAACGTGAACCTAGAGGAATACGTCATCCTCGCGGCGCTCATAGGCGCCATCATCTGGAACCTGTTCACCTGGTGGCGCGGCCTGCCAAGCAGCTCGTCCCACGCGCTCATCGGCAGCCTTATCGGGGCGGCCATCGTCTACTCCATGAGCCTGGAGCATATCATCTGGAGCGGCGTGCTCCAGAAGGTGGTCATACCCCTCGTCATTTCCCCGTTCATAGGAATATTCGTCGCCCTCGGCCTCATGAAGCTTCTCATGAATTTCATCGCGAACTGGTCGCCGCATAAGGTGAACAGCATATTCTCGAAGCTCCAGGTCTGTTCGGCTGCGTTCGTGGCCTTCTCGCACGGCACGAACGACGCGCAGAAAACCATGGGCATTATCACCCTCGCGCTCATCACGGCCGACCAGCTGCCCGCAGGCGCCAGCGTGCCGTTCTGGGTGAAAATCATCTGCGCCCTCACGATGATGGCGGGAACGTCTGTCGGAGGTTGGAAAATAATGAAAACAATGGGCAGAGGGGTCACACACCTCGATCCGCCCAGCGGCCTTGTCGCGGAGACTTCGTCGGCGCTCGTTATCGAAACCATGTCCGCCATCGGCGCGCCCATCAGCACGACGCACGTTATCACGTCGGCGGTCATGGGCGTAGGCAGTGCGCGACGCATCTCGGCAGTAAAATGGAGCAAGGCGCAGGACATCATACAGACATGGGTCATCACGCTGCCCGCCGCGGCTCTGCTCGGCGGCGCGGCCTGCTTTATTATCGAAAAATTTATGCGTGTGATATAATGACCTGGGCGCAGCCTGTTTCCGGGCACGCCAGTGCAATAACGCTGTTATAGTTCGCTGTGTGGACGCTGACGGCCTACCTGACGCAGGCGGTCTGTCATCGTTCAGCTGAGAATCGAGGAGAATATGGGACTACTTGACGGCTGGCCGTTTCGCAGCAGAGAAGAAATCGAACGCAAGAACAGGGAGTTCAACGACAGGGTGATACCCCTCGGTGAGGCGCAGAAAGAGCGCGTCATGGAGCTGCTCGGCGAGCTGAAACCCGCAGGGTCGCGCAACGACAAGAAGGAGCTGCTGTTCGCGTACCTGGTTGCGAAGGACAGATATATCCAGAAGGGCAAGGGTGATGAAGGCTCCGCGGCAATGGCGGCGGAGATGAAAAAGCTGCGCTACCTGTCTGACGAGGAACAGCTCATCATCAAGACGCTCGTAAAATACGATTCAGAGCTTATCAATATCGACTATTACCCGACGGCTGACAAGATTCGCGCGGCTATCAATTTCGCGAAATAGATAGCCGCTGCGACCCATTCCTGTTATTCCACCTTGACATCCATGCCGGAGGTCGGCGGCACTTCGAACCATGTCTTGCCCTGCTTCAGGGGGAGCTGGTTTCCGTCTTTGTCGAACAGCGCGGGCGGCGTGTCCTCGTCGGCTTCCCACGTGCATTCGTAGACGTATCCGTCGCGCAGCAGCATGGCCTTGCCCTCGCCGCCGAGCACCGTGTTGTAGGTCGGGCTTCCTGCGGGGTCTTTCTTCTGCGCCTGCGGATACTCGGCGTACATCACGACGATGTTGTCCGTGTAGACCTGTTCTTCGGTCGCGCCGTCAAGATGCTTCTTGTCGGAGGTCCACCTGAGCCAGACGCCCGCGTCCGCGTCCCACTCCCATCTTGCCTTGGACATGAAGGAGAGCGACAGGGTGGTCGCCGGTTCGCCATTGAACCCGGGCAGCGGGCCCGCGCCAGACGCGCTGTCCTCGGTGCCTGATGTCTCGGCTCCCGTGGCGGATTCGTCGTCCTTTGCCGAAGAAGAATCAGCCGAGTCCTCATCGCCGGATTCGCCGGATGCGGCGGACGCGGAATCAGACGCCGCGCCGACGGCCGTATCCGTCACGATGGGCACTATCGCGCTGTCCGTCACGATAGCGCCGTCGGCGGTTCGCTCAAACCCGTAATAGAGCGTTTTCAAATCGCCTTCGAGGTCTATCTTGCTTTTCTTCGCTTCGCTGTACGCGCTCTTTGAATCCATGTATAGATTGTGCGGCGAGCGCTTGAAGCTGACGCGGTGGAACAGGTTGCCCGATGCGCCGAACGTGACCTCCGCGCTGTTCAGCCGCGCCCTGACCTCGGTATTGCAGCCCGAGAAATAGAGCAGGCCGTTGTACTGCGGCACGACCCACGCGTCGGAAAGCCGCGCGCTCCTGACCGGCCCGACCTCGTCAGGTATATTGCTCTGGAAGATGCAATTGAACCTGCTGACATTCCCTTCGACCCTGGTTTCGTATACGATGTCCGCGGAGTTCAGCCCCATCTGGTACCACGCTTCGGGATCGTTCTCTATCTTTACGGACAGCGGCCTGCGGTTGATGTTTTTCGTGTCCTCAAGCGGCAGCCCCGTGAACGGCGAGACGTATACCGTTTTCTCGACAACCGGCTCCTCGGCGATTTCCTCGGCCACCTTCGCCGGCTTGGGCACTTCCGCCTTGGGCTCCTTCTTCCCGCCCAGCAGGAAAAACGCCAACACAATAGCCGCCACCGCTACGGCCACGACCACAATAATAGCTATTTTAGATCTTTTGCTCAATACCATATTTACCTCGCTCGGCCGCCCTCCGCAGCCCTTCACACTAACTGCCCGCCCGACGAATACAGGCGAGTACACCTTCTTTATTGACTGTTGTCCAGTAAATAAATATTATACTACAAACCGTAGGCTGTAATTTTAAGTTTCTGTGACTTATTGCCGACCACAACGGTGATGACCGCCCTGCCCTTTTTCTTGGCCGTAATCCTGCCGGCCTTGTCCACTGACAGCACGGACGGCTTTCCGGAGCGGAATTTTATCCTTGTAACTGTGGCTCTGGCGGGGGTGACGGTCAGCTTCAGCTGCGCGGTGCGCCCTACCCTGATTTTGCCCGATCCGGCTATCCCGCTCACTTTCAGTTTTTTTACTTTACTGGGCTTTTTCACCACTGTCGCTTTGAATGACGCGGTCTTTCCGTTTTGAGACCACACCCGTATGACCGCGCTGCCGCCGGAGTGAGCCGTGACTCTGCCTGACTGATCCACGGACACCACCTCGGGGTTGTCGCTAATCCATTCGAGCTTCACGTTGGCGTCGGCCTTGCCGGATTCGCCGTCGGCCACAACGGGTACAAGCACGGAAGATCCCTTCGTGATGTAAAGCCTTTTGATCGGGATCCTGATTTTTGTCGCTTTTTCATTTTTTGCCTTGTTCACCGCCGAGCCGGAGGACGGGGTCGGGCTTGGTTCCGGAATTGGATTCGTTGGCGGTTCCGTCGGTTCTGTCGGTGGCTCTGTTGGAGGCTCGGGCGGTTCCGTCGGTGGCTCCGTTGGAGGCTCGGGCGGTTCGGGTGTCACGTCGTCTATGACCGTCACGTTTCGCGTGCAGACAGCGCCTGTCACTCCCGCGGCCTGCGCACGGAAGCTCACGGGGTATATGCCGCCCTGTGTGATGGACGAGAACCCTTCCACGGCGACATCCGCACCTTTGATGCGCGAAAGCGCGTTGCCGCTGCGCTGCCATGTGTACGCGGAAGCGCCCGCGAGAGCGGCGGGGCTTGCTGTGGCGATGGCGCTCAGGCTCACCGCGAAGCCGTTTGCCATGACCGCGCTGCCGGCTGTGGGCGCGGCGCCGACCGATGCGGAATCATACGCTGTGGCGGAAAAGCCCGCCTCCCTGCCGTCGCCGTACACGGCCATAGCGACCTCGCAGACTGCGCCCTTCGAGGTGATGAACTCTACCAGGTAGCAGCCCTCGCCCGTGTTCTCTATATAATCGAGGGAATTGATGTCGGCCCTCACTATCGGATCTTCGGGCGCTGACTGCGCCCCCGCGAGAGCGGACAGCGTAGCCAGCCCGCGGGCATATCCCGCGTTCCCGTCGTAATATTCGGCGTCCTCTATTTCGACGGCATTGGCGAGCGGTATGGCGAAATCCGACGCGCACAGATATGTGTCCGGCGTCCACCGCGCAACCAGCTCCACGGGCGTATCCGTATCAGGCGGCATATGCCCCGCCGTCAGAGTATCCACCACAGCCGCGCTGCCGCTAACGTTCCAGCCCGCGAACAGATACCCGTCCCTGCAGGGCGCTGCCCCGCCGCCGGATGCGCCGGACAACGCGATGCCCGAGGCAAAAGCGCCTGCGGTCGCATAGCATACAGGCGAGCACTCCTTCAAAAAACGCCCGCCGCCCAGATCGTATTCGATGCGGTAGAGATTTTCCTGCTCCAGATAGCTGAGCATGGCTTCCGCGTCCAGAAGCCCGTAGCCATAGGAAGCGCTGTGTCCGTCCGCGCCATAGTCGAACGACGAGCCGATGCGGATCTTCCGCGCGGTTTTTTTGATAAGCTCCCTGAACGCGTATACATCCATCGACGGGTACGCCTGTTTCAGCGCGGCGGCCACCCCCGCCACCAGCGGCGATGAAAACGAAGTACCGCTGCCGCTGCCATACAGGTTGTAGCTGCCGCCTGGCCGCGTCGACCAGACGCCGGTGCCGGGCGCGGCTACGTCCACCTTCGCGTTCTCCTGCGAGCTTCCCGACAGCGAGCCCGACTGCGTGGTGTTCGCGACAGAGATAACGCTGTCGAAGGAAGCCGGATATGACAGATAGTCCAGGCTGTTCGCGCCGCCGCCGCTGTTCGACGCCGCAGCCACGACTATCGTGCCGCGCGCCGCTGCCCTGTCGAAAAGCGCCTGGAGGTGCGCGCTGATATACTCGTCGCTGTCGGTGCCGATGCTCATGTTGATGACATCGGGCAGCTCGTCGTTTTCAAGCAGGTATTCAAGCCCGTAGAACACCGTGAACATGGAGCCGTATGCCGCGTTGAACATCCGGTACGGGTAGATCTCGGCGCTGTCGGCCACACCCGCTATGCCGATGCCGTTGTTCGCGATCGCCGCGATGAACCCCGCCACCGCCGTTCCGTGGTAGCCCATATCGTACGCCGCGCTCGGAAGCGGGTCGCCGCTGGGCGCCGGATCTCCGACCATCGACGCGAAATTGATGCCGTGTTCCGCCGTAAAATTCTTGCGCATGTCGGGATGCTTGCCGCCTGATGTCGTCTCATACATCAGCCCCGTGTCGAATATGCCGACGCTGACGCCGTTACCGTTCAGCCCCCTGCGGTAGAGCGCTTGTACGCCGATGCCGTATCCGGTAGACACGCCGGCCACGGTTGTCTCGTAGGGGTACAGATTCCACTGGTTGCCGTTTTGCCAATATTCGTCGTTGGTGGAGTAGGGGTAGCCCTGCGCATCTGCGGGATAAATTATATTATTAGGAATAATCTGGACTACATGCGAGGGATCGGTGAAATCGAGCGCGTCGAGCGGTTCGTCCACCTTGATGAAATCCCCCGACGGCGACGCGGCATAGCCGTCAGCTTCCGCGGCTCTTTTCATGTCGCCGTTCGCCACGACGATATAGCCGTCATAGCCCTGCCCGCGTTCAGGCTCCACCGTCTTGGCGTCGATGCTCTCCTCCATAGCGGAGCGCATCGCTGAACGCTGTGCCGCGGATTTCATGCCGACAGACGGAGACCCGCCTGCCGCCGCAACAGAGGCGTAGCTATCGCCTGCCGCCGCGCTGCCACCCGCATGCGGCGTGGCCGAAACGATGACAAGGGAGAGCATGAGCGCGAACGCTGTCGCCCTGCGCCGCGCTCCTGATTTGTTACCATCCCCTCCGCTGCTTCGCATTGTTACAATTACCTCTGACCGTCACCGAGTTTGAAGAATGACAGTTCCTCATCAAGCTTGGAAGCGGCGTGCGAAAGCTCCATGCTCGCGCTTGCCGTCTGCTGTGACATCGCCGAATCCACTTGCACTATCGAGTTCAGCGTGCTGATGCCGCCGTATATGTCCTTCGCGACCTCGGCCTGCATACGCACGGACTCCTCTATGCGGATGACCAAATCGCCGACTTCCGCTACCAAGTCCTCCATCACTTCAAGCCGCTTGCCGGACTGCTCGGCGGAAGCCCTGCTGCTCTCGGCCGCGTCCAGTGCGCCCATTATCAAATCCTCTGTCTGCTGCGCGGACACCGCGCTCCTTCCGGCCAGTTCCCTCACCTCGTCCGCCACCACCGAGAATCCCTTGCCGTGAACTCCCGCGTGGGCGGCTTCGACGGCCGCGTTGATGGACAGCAGCTTTGTCTGGAAAGCGATGCCGTCAATGGCCTTGATGATGTCCTTGACGGATATGACCGCGGTATCGATGGCCTTTATCGAATCCAGCATCGTGCGCATATTTTCGCTGCCCCGCGCAAGCTCCGCGCTGGCGTTCTTCGTCTTTGCCACCATGTCGAAAGTGCCGGCGGCGGTTTTTTCCAAATCGCTTTTTATCTCGCTGAACCTGCTGTCGATTCGGTCTATCGCGGTGGCCTGGCTCACGGCGTTCGCTGAAAGCTCCTCCGCGGAAGCCGCCATCTCGCGAGCCGTAGCCTGCACCTTATCCGACAGATATACGACACGCGTGAGCGCGCTTCGCATCGACTGCTGTATTATTTCAAAGCTGTTCTTTATCGGCTCATAATCGCCGTCGTACCCGACGTATTCCTTGGGCGTCAGATCCCCCCTGGCCATCGCTCCGAGCTTCTCGGCGGTATCGTCTATATAATAGGATATCTTGCGAGTAGCTTCGGACATGGACTCGCATAGCACCCCTATCTCGTTGGGCGGCACATCGGTAGGCATGGGCGAATGCAGGTCGCCTTCCGAAAAGCGCCTGATGCGCTCCGTCATGGTCGTTATCGGCCTTGCGATGCGGCGGGACAGCACCAGCGCGATGAGAATCGCGGCAATAAAACATCCTATGAGCGTGATAACATTGATGAGCATCTGCCTATAAAAATCGCCCATGAACTCGTTCGGATTGGCCACCGTCACGAAGGTCCATCCCGTGCTCTCGATGGAGGTGGCGCATATGCGCACATTCTCGCCGCCGTAGTCAAAGCTCCGTCTGCCGGTGTAGCCGGCGCTCTTGACCGCCTTGCTGAAAAAAGCGTGAAGATCCGCGCGTTCCTTGTTTTCGTCCAATATGTTTTTGCCGTCGAGCACCAATCTCTGTTTTTGATGCGCGAGATAATTGCCTTCGGAATCGAGAAGGAAGCTGTACCCAGTTGCGCCGAGACGCTTCGTCACTATCATGTCGCGGACCGAGTCATATTTTATGTCCATGCAGAGAAGCCCGTCAAAGCCGTCCCCTCCCGCTTTCGTCAGGCGGTACGTGGCGGTCATCATGATATCCTTTGCCCATTTGTCGTATTTCGGCGCGTCAACATACGCCCCGTCGTGAGCCATGCCGCGCGCGAAGAACCCCGCGCTGCTGTAATCCTCGCCGAGCGCGCCCTCGTCCGAATCCTGAACCGATTTTCCGTCCACGCCCACTACGTACAGCGTGTTGAGGTCGCTGCGCGAGCTTATGACGTTTTTCAGATTTGCCTGCTTTGTCTCGAACGACAGGCTGGGCGACGTGAAAGCGCCCGAACGCGCCAGCGCCGTGATATCCGAAGCGACGCTCCGCATATGGCAGTCTATCTCCTCCGAATACGCTTCGGTATTCGTCACGACGAGCCTGTCGATATATTCCTGCGCCGAATGATAACCAGTGACTGCCGACGATACGCCCAGCACGCCACACGCGAGAAGCACGAGCAACATCATCAGCCTCATGATGCTATTCTGTAGCTTCCCCTTGTTTCCCCTTTCAGATTTTGTTTCCATAATTAATAATTATACACTCAAAGCATCCCAGGGTACAAGCGAAACCGCGCGAATGGCTTTCGGTCTGCAATAAATAATGGTATAATTATTTGAGTTTGCTGTTGCAAAGAGGGAGTTGATGAAAATGGATAGCAAAGCACTATACAAGATGTCATATGGCCTTTATGTCACAGGCGTGTCAACACAGAACGGATTCGGCGGGTCGGTCGTGGATTCGCTGTCGCAGATATCCAGCGGCGATCCGTGCAGGCTGGCGCTCGGAAGCATGAACAAAAACTACACAACCGAATCGATACGGCAGTCGGGCGAGTTCACTGTTTCAGTGCTCGGTCAGGATGTCGATCCCTTCGTCATCGCGAATTTCGGGTTTCAGAGCGCCCGCGACCAGAGCGTTCACAAATGGGACAATGTGAAACACGAAGTCAAGGACGGGCTGCCCGTGCTGGATGGCGCCCTCTCGTACATGCGGCTCGGCGTGGAACAGGTCATCGTATACGACACGCACACCCTGTTCATCGCCCAGGTGAAGGACGCGTGGCTGGGCGCTAGCGAGTCCGTTCCCCTGCTGTACGCGTCATACCTGTCTACCTTCAAGGACGAGGTGTTCGCCGCGTTCGCCGACTGGAAAAAGCAAAACGGCATTGCCTAGGCTTTAATTGCCGCAAGCGCGGCTTCTAAATTATATTATTGTAATCGCTGTCAAGGCGAGCAGAGAACCAAGGAGGAGAGTACGATGGCAGAAATTTTCAACGGCATACCGAAGATCAAATACGAGGGCGCGAAAAGCAAGAACCCGCTGGCGTTCAAATATTACGACGCGAACAAGGTGGTTGCGGGCAAGAAGATGAAGGATCATCTGCGCTTCGCGATGGCGTGGTGGCACAATCTGTCGGCAACGGGCGCGGATATGTTCGGTCCAGGCACGGCGTGCAAGGCGTTCGGCGCGGAGCCTGGCACGATGGAACACGCGATGGCGAAGGTCGACGCGGGCTTCGAATTTATGGACAAGCTGGGCATCGAGTTCTTCTGCTTCCACGATGTGGACCTCGTTCCCGAATCGGAGGACATAAACGAGACGAACGAGCGGATAGACCAGGTGGTGGACTATATCGCGAAAAAGAAGAAAGGCTCGGGGAAAAAGCTGCTCTGGGGGACAGCCAATATGTTCTCGAACCCGCGCTATATCAGCGGCGCCGGCTCGTCGGGCAGCCCCGATGTCTATTGCTTCGCGGCAGCCCAGATAAAGAAGGCGCTCGACGCGACCATAAAGCTCGGCGGCGCGGGCTACACTTTCTGGGGCGGGCGCGAAGGATACGAAACTCTGATTAACACCGACGTGAAATTCGAGCTCGACAATATAGCGCGACTCATGAGGGCCGCGGTGGACTATGCGCGCGGCAAGGGATGGAAAGGCACATTCTACATAGAGCCGAAGCCGAAAGAGCCCATGAAGCACCAGTATGATTTCGACGCCGCCACCGCCATCGGATTCCTGCGCCAATATGGGCTGGACAAAGATTTCAAGATGAATATCGAGGCGAACCACGCGACGCTCGCGGGGCACACCTTCAGGCACGACCTGCGGATATCCGCCATCAACGGGATGCTCGGCTCGGTGGACGCGAACCAGGGCGACTTGCTGCTCGGCTGGGATACGGACGAGTTCCCCTACGATGTCTATGAGACCACGTGGGCGATGTACGAGATACTGAAGGCCGGTGGGTTCACGACAGGCGGGCTGAATTTCGACGCGAAAAACAGGCGGCCCAGCTACACCTACGAGGATATGTTCCTCGGATTCATTCTGGGCATGGACGCGTTCGCGCTCGGGCTCATCAAGGCGAACGCCCTCATCAAAGACGGCCGCATCGATAAATTCGTCGAGGAAAAATACGCGGGCTACAAGAAAGGCATCGGCAAGAAGATAGTCAGCGGTAAAGCGACGCTGGAAGAACTGTCGGACCACGCGCTGAAGCTCGGCAAGCCCGACATGCCGCCATCAGGCAAGCAAGAATATCTGGAGAGCATAGTGAATCAGGTATTCTTCGGATAATCATAGCGTACAAAAACCTCTGTAAATGCCGAAAACCGTTGATTTCTCAACGGTTTTCTGATAATTTGTGGCGGAGG
>JAIRPQ010000119.1 GCA_031256875.1 Eubacteriales Family XIII. Incertae Sedis bacterium
TGCGCTGCGTGCAGATACCCAGCACGCTTCTCGCCATGGTGGATTCTAGCGTGGGCGGCAAGACAGCCATCGACACGAAGCACGGCAAGAACCTTGTCGGCGCGTTCCACCAGCCCTCGATCGTGCTCATAGACCCTGCGCTGCTGGAGACGCTGCCCGCGCGGGAGTTCGGCGCGGGGCTCGCGGAGGTCATAAAATACGGAGCTATAGCGTCCGAATCCCTGTTCCGCGATATCGAATACGCCGCGAACGCCGCCGCGGGCAAGGGCGGCATATCAGGCGCTATCAGGCGCACGCTCCGGATAGAGGAGGTCATACGCGACTGTTGCTCGATCAAGGCCGAAATCGTCAGCGAGGACGAGTTCGACACAGGGCTTCGCGCCATTCTGAATTTCGGCCACACCTTCGGCCACGCGATAGAGTCAAAATACGGATTTGCGAAATACAACCATGGCGAGGCAGTAGCGGCGGGCATGGGCATCGCGGCTGACGTGGGCGAACGGCTCGGCATCACAGGGCGCGGCACAGCCGAACGCATCTATGCGCTGCTTGACGGCGCGGGGCTGGGGTTTCGCGAGGACGCGGCGGATTTGATTCCGTATATGAAAAGCGACAAGAAGGCGCTCTCTGGCGGCGTGAACCTCATCCTGCTAAGGCGCGTTGGCGAAGCCGTTATTCACAAAATGGACTGGGATGAATTAGATAAATTATTATAATTTAACAGTAACAGAGGGCAGGACAGAAGGGATACATAATGTACGAAACATCGTCAAAATTGATAGAGAGATTTCCAGATGGCGTCGTAACGCCGCCGCCGTCCAAGAGCGTCAGCCACAGGGCTCTCATATGCGCTGCGCTGGCGGGTGGCGAGCGGGCGGTCAGGCGCGTCAAGAACATCGGGGCTTCCGACGATATCGACGCGACGCGGCGCGGCATAGAAATCCTCCGCTCGGGAGACAATTCACGCGCCATAGACTGCGGCGAATCGGGATCGACCCTGCGGTTTCTCATACCGCTCGCGGGGCTTGACGGCCGCGAGTGGGTTTTCAGGACGAAGGGCAGGCTGATAGACCGCCCGCTCGACATCTACGAGGACATATTCAGGAGCAGGGGAGGGCATCTCGAAAAAAAAGTTCTCGCAAAGGATGTGGAGGGCGAAAGCGCTTCGGGAGACGCGGGCGGCGCGTACACGGGCGAGATCCGCGTGAAAGGCCCTCTCTCGCCTGGTCGCTACGAGATGGCCGGCAACGTCAGCTCGCAGTTCATATCGGGCATGCTCATGGCTTTGCCGCTGCTGGGAGAAGGCAGTGAAATTATTCTCACAACGCCTTTGGAATCGGGAGATTATGTCAGGCTCACCACGGATGTGATGGACAGCTTCGGCGTGGCGGTGCGCGAGAAAACCGATGGTGAGATGGCGGGAGAGCCGGAGTTCGCGCTGGCCGCAGACACGGCCGACATCACCGGCTGGGAGATACCCGCCGGAGGCGCGTACAGGAGCGTGAAGTACAGCGTGGAGTCCGACTGGTCGCAGGCGGCGTTTTTCCTCTGCGCGGGTGCGCTCGGCAGGCGGGTGTCCGTAGCGGACATGTCCCCGGGCAGCGTCCAGGGCGATATGCGGATACTCGGCATATTGAAGGACGCGGGCGCGGAGGTTGACGCGGAGATGGGGCTCATAAGGGGGCGCGGCACGGCCGTGTTCCGTGCGCTTTCCCCGCACAAAGGGCTTCGTGCCGTGACCGTGGACGCTACGGACATACCCGACCTCGTGCCGCCCGTAGCCGCGCTTGCCTGTTATCTGGACGGCGAATCGCGCATAGAGAACGCGGGCAGGCTCAGGCTGAAAGAGAGCGACAGGCTCGAAGCCCTCGCGTGCGAGCTCGGCAATATAGGCGCGGACATCCGCGTGGACGGCGACTCGCTCGTCATCGTAGGGCGCGAAAAACTGTCAGGCGGCCGCGCGGACGCGCACGGCGACCATCGGATAGCTATGGCGCTCAGCGTCGCGGCGATCGGCTGCGAGAGCCCCGTGGAGCTGACAGGCTGGGAGAGCGTCAGCAAGTCCTATCCAAATTTCTGGCGCGACTTCGAGAAAACCAAAGCGTATACGTGAGCGTGTTCCGCATAGGCTGTACAGAATGTACTAAGGCATACGGCCGAATTAGTACAGAACGTTTGTTGACACGGGTTTGCGCGTACTGTATATTATTCGTGTTGGCGTGTGCTTTGCGCCGGCGCGGATGGTTGGATTAATTTAATACTATTGACTGTTATCGGTTGCGGATTCGCAATAATAGGGAACCGGATGAAAATTTCGGGCTGCAAACCACAACTGTAACCGCAGACAAAGGCGCAATATGCCACCGTAGCCCCATTGGGCGGCGGGAAGGCGCGCCGGAGGGCGAAGCGGAAGCCAGGAGACCTGCCGACGACAGAAATGCGAAAGCGGAGCGCGTGCAAGCCACGTCCCCGCGCGACACGTTCTTGGGTTGAAAGGAGAATGGCATTGTGTTTTTCAGACGAAAACTAAAGAAATATTGAAGGGAAATGGAACAGGCGGCCCCTCGGCAATGCCCGCACTTTTGTATGCGCGGAAGGGGCAGCCGCCTTTGCGTACGCGGCAGTGCCGGCGCCTTGCGTATGCGGACTTGAGGAGGTGATGCCTATGAGCAGCGGCAGGACGCAGTCGGCACGGAAGGAAATCAGCAGAAGGAGACAAAAAAAATGTCAGTAATATTATCCCCTAGAACAACGGCGCAAAAACGCGCCATAGCGGTCATCCTCGCGATAGCCCTCGCGCTTTCGCTGGGTATGGCATTCGGTGCGCAGCAGTCCGCGTATGCGGCTACCAGCGACGACTGGATGATGTCGTATGATTTGAGCAGCGGCGACTTCACCTATACGTATGTGCTTAGCGCGGATGAAACAGAGGCTTACATTCAGGTCGGCCCCGCAAGTTTTGTCAACGATACACTTGTGCCTACGTATTTCAGCAGCGAAGCGGACGCGCAGAATGTGGCAGACAACGGCATTGAGATCTCGGCGGAGGACGATGGCATAGCAGGAGCCTATGTCGCGTATGCCGCGCCGTTCGAGTTTGACCCCGGGCAGTGGGCAGTAGTAGCGGTGATAGGACTGCCTGATGACGGAAGTTTTGGCGCACTCAGTGTCAAGGTCACAAATGTGAACGACATCAATCTGCGGCATACCACGCTGACCATATGCCGGAATGAAACTGAGCCGTCGCAGGACACCGAAGCCGACAATGTCACGGTGAGGTTCTACTATTCGGTAGGGTATCCATTCGTGAAGGAAACTCTTTTGGAGGAGGCAGGCAACATTTCGGTCCTGAGCAACGACTACTATGAACAAGGTTCAACCAGGACATACCCGACAGGGATGGATGCGCTCTGGCATATAGCTTATAGCGCTTCTTACCCGTGGCTTCCTGCCTCCGGCGGGATAGAGTCCGTATATTACCCGGGACAGGGCGAGTTCATAAGGGCGCTGACATTGGACGGCACGAGATATGCGACCCAGGAAGATCCGAATGACCCGCTTTACGAACAGGCATGGATGTACGGCGTGTACCGCTATGCACAGGCGACAGACGAGTGGGTGCGGGTGCATGTGGCGGAACATGCCGGATCCGACAGCTTTCGTGTCTATGACGACGACCTAATCATCTGGAAATACGGCGATTCGCAGACCGACCCGAACAAATGGGAAGGCGACTACGAGACGCTGTTCCCAGACACGCTCTGAGCGCTATGAACTGAAGCCATAGTTAACGCAAATTCATTTTGCCGAGCCCGCGGTCGGATACGCGGGCTCGGCATTCAAGGAATGTGGAGGATGAAATGGATATATGCTATAAATTTTTCAAAAAAGCCCTTGTATGCTTTCTCGTGGTTTGCCTGTCCGTTCCGCTGTTCCCTGTAGGCGTATACGCAGATGAATCAGAGCCTGCGGGCGACGGCACTCAAGCTGTCGAGTTCTACTGGTGGCAATATAACACAGCATCTGTTCAAGGGGGGTTTATAACAGGCGACCAGCTGGAGATATACGATGAGAACAATGTGCGCCAGCAGACTACAGTACCCATAACGCAATTCCGTTCAGGGCAAGCTGCAGGTTCGGTACGCGTTGCTAAATTCGAGCTTTCGCCGGGCTTATATCGATGGGAGGGATACCAGGATCCGACAAACCCGAGAGCTATTAACGCTAATTACATGCCAAATTGCGAGTATGACGAAGCGCGGGCATCGTACCATATCGGTTCGGGATATTTCGAGGTGGAAGATCAGACGGGAGATGCGCCGCAGGTTTTCATGCTTGGCAGGGGAAAATTAGAGTTAAATTCCACCAATATTGGAATAGGAGCCAGTCTGGATTTGTATGACTATCTGGGGCACGAATTGACCCCGTACAGAACTTCATACCGTGAAAACGATCCGAATCAGGGAGCTGTGAGAGCAGAATACCTTCTTATCATGCGTAATGCGGGGGAGCAGTTTGACTTTGCCGACAATCCCGACGATACAGGCGAAGCCTATATGTATATTGCGACTTCACGCGATGCTAATATCATGGCTGATTCAAGGGGCCTGTTATTTTGGACCAAGGAATTTTTCACCGGAAACTTATCTGCCGATGTCAATAAAGAGGGTGGGATTTATTATTCATCCCCACGGCAGGCATATACCCCATTAGGGGAGCTCGGTCGGCTACCGGCTGTAACACCCGGAACTCTGACCGTGCGCGTTTCGAAAGGTGCCAGCTTCGATTTGTACAAAAAGCTTTTGCACTTTAAATCGTTCATTAATGTGAGTCCGCAATCTATCGAACCGGGCGGCGAAGGTGACGAATATGATATATATATTTACAAAATCACCCCAGTACAACAATATCACTACGAAGCAGGCGGTGGGGAGTTTTTGCGTGAGTTTCAAATAATAGATATATATCCATTAAATCCAAACATTACGTTAACGGTAAACCTGGAAAAAGCGGGCGGGAACAGTTACGAAGCCGAGAGCTATGACGACTGCAATCTACTCGCAAATGTTGATGATAGCGGCGTTGTCGAGCTGACGCGGGGTACCACCTTCGACCT
>JAIRPQ010000054.1 GCA_031256875.1 Eubacteriales Family XIII. Incertae Sedis bacterium
GCCGCCGCTATTCTGACTTTTTTCGTTAATGCAATTTTACCCATGACTCATGTCCTTAATTATTCCGCTCGCCGTTTCGCTTTTTCCATTACCATGCATTCTCCTTTCCTGCACCCGCATGCCAGTGCTTTCGCATGTCCCAGTCACATTGGCAATGGCGGGTTAATAATCACGTACCAATGCGGCGCCACCTTTACCCCGTCGCCGTATAATTTTTCGTATTCTACCTGTGACAAATCCATCTGTATATTGAATACAATGTTATATGATGATCCGAGAATCCCATTCATGTCCATTTGCACTACATTTTTTGAAACAAATATGCTTGGATATTTTAGTTGGCAGTTTGACAGCAGCTGTATTATCGCGCTTTCCACGCCGCTCACATCAATGCCGTTCTCTACAACGAGTTCTCCCTCGTCGCCCAGATGTATAAGCCCGCTTATTTCGTTGTGCCTTTCAAAATACGCGAAAACCTCCGTCAAGTCTTCCTCTTGGCTTGTAAAAACATCCGATACATCGCCGAGCTTGCCGAGGTTGAGCTCGTCGAGATTCATCCAGTACGCGGGCTTCGCGTAGTCGACCGCGTTAGCGTTTGGGTTGCAGGCAAAGAGCAGCACCGCGGCGGACAGCACCACAATTATTGCAAGCAATCTTTTCTTTCCCATACAACGCCCTCCGGTTGTCATCTGGTCAAGCCCCATCGTGAGCCTGGCCAAGCAGTTGCCGAGTTGCTATATCCAATTGTCCACAGAGAGAAAATATTCCCTATTCGGTTGCTAAGCACAATCTACACCCGCGCGGCGCGGAAGTCAATGAGTTTTTGGAAAATAATTTACAGATGAACGACAGAAAATTACCCCATCAAAAACCGCCCCGCGGCATCAGCGCGCGGGGCGGCGTTTCGTATCAAGCCTACATCTCAAGCTCGTGTGTCAGGCTCGCGTATCAAGCACCCAGATTACATCAGAGCGCCTTTCCGAGCTTCTTCTTGAACAGCTCTACGCTGGGGATTTTGATGTCCAGCAGTTCCGCGATTTTTATCTTTGCGGACATACCGTAGCTGGCGTGCGGCCTGTCGTTGACTGTGCCGATGTCGAGGGATTCTCTGATCTCCTTCATCTTCGCGCTGTCCGACAGGTCGAGCACATCGCAGCCGAGCTTGCCCGCCACGTATTTTTTCGCTTCGCCTATCCTCATGCCCTTCATGACCATCCGCGCCACCAGATCTCCGGCTGTGCGGATGCCTCCCATACCGGAGGCCATTTCGTGCATGACGGCCATGCCAAAAGCGTCGCCGTGGCCTATCTACAACCCGTCCGCCTTGCCTATTTCGAGCATCGACTTGGATACTCGCGCCGCCGCGTCCGTGGGCGCGACCGCGGATAGCGGTATGCCGCCAACGCCCATTCCCGCGTTCACGAGCACGGGGATGGTGGCTGCTTCCGTACACTCCTTCACGAATGTGAGAGAGCGAGCCAGATTCCACGCGAAGCTGCGCGAGCTGTTCGTGTTCACGACCGCGCCGAACATGTCGACGCCCGCCTTGGCGCAGGTTTTCACCTGGTCGCGCGGGTACTGGCCGGCCAGCTTGTCGTCCTCGAATTTCAGCTTGCCGTGCATGCCGAGGGTGAACTCGTTCGCCATGCCCATCGTGACGCAGGTGTCGGGGTATTTCTCCTTCAGCACCTTCGTCGCTTTCAGTGCGGCGAGCAGGTCGGCATCGCCGGAGGCACCGGCCGTGTCGAACTGGATTCCGTCAGCGCCCGCTTCGGCCTGTTGCGACGAGACCATCACCATGTCCTCGCAGCACTGCTCCAGCGCGCCTTCCTGCGCTTCCATGCCTTCCTTTATCTTGCCCTGCGGCAACAGCTCGGCCCAGTTGTCGAACTGGCCGTCCGGCTTCGTGTACAGCCCGAGGTTCGGCATGGCGCCATAGAATATCGGGATGGTGACGTCCTGCTGCGCCTGTTCCATCTGCATGGCTTCTTCGGGCGCGATGTTCTTGACCATCTTGTAGCTGTAGTCGGTGTTGCACAGCTCCATCGTGTCCGAACACAGGACGCGCTCGTGTATGAGCATGTCGGTGTGGCGGCTGACCGGCACGGCCAGCCTGATGGGTATTTTCAGCGTGCCAGCGTCGAAGGTGTGTATGCCTTCGTTGCCGCGCTCCACGCTGACGTTCTTCTCGGGCATCATAAGGATGTCCAGAAGGTGCGCGATGTCGTCGTCCGCGAGTGGCTTGGCCTTGCCCCGCTTTACCGCGTCCTCCACGCCCGCGTCGACGTCCGCGCGAAGCTCGTCCTCTGTCTGCCAGAGGGCTTCGCCGTCGCCCATTCTTGTGAAATATTTCTTCATAGTACCTCCTTCTTTACTCAATTGATTCAGCGATAATTATTGGAAGGGCGTTTACATCCACCCGTTGTATGGCGCTACCCAGTAGACGATGAGGAATGCGATGATGGCTATGCCGACGAATACGGCTATCCAGCTGTAAATCCTGGTGCGGCGTATCTCCGACACGACCAGATCCTCTTTTGGCGTAATGTGCATTTTTTCGAAGAACTCCGATTCCAGCTCGCTTTTCTTCTGGCCCATCGACCCGATGATGGCAAAGGCTATGCTCAGATAGATGCCGATGAAGAACGGGTCGAGGAAATTGTAGAAGAAGGGCGCTACGCCGAATCCGTACAGGAATTTTGTAACGACGAAGCCGATGAAGCCCGCGAGCATGGAGTAGAACGCGCCGCGAGCGGTCAGCTTCTTGCTCCAGACCCCCGCGAACGCCACGACGCACCACGACGCGGCTATCAGCGTACTGGCCAGCCACGACACGACGCGTATCCCGCCGACGTTGGTACAGGCGAGGACAAAGGCCACCACGCCGATGACCAGCATTATGACGCGCGTCATGAGGAGCTTGTGCCTGTCGTCCTTAAATTTGAAATCGAATACGTCGTTCGTGATGCTGAACCCGACGATGGACAGGAAGGTGGCGGCGGACGAAAGTCCCGCGGCCATGATGCCTGACAGGGCGATAGAGCCCGCGACCAGCGGCACCAGATTGTTGAAGCCCCATACCATCGCTCTTTCGGGTACGAGGGTGTGGTCGACGTTGATGATGGAAATGGCCGACAGGTGCAGCGCGATGGAAAGCACCGACACGATGGCGGCACCGATGACGCCCGCGCGGATGGCCACGTTCTCGCTCTTGGCCATCATGTTGCGCCCCGCCTGCCACGGGCTGATGCCCGTCACGATGAACCATACCAGCGTATATATAATAGTATAGATGACCGCGCCGAAGGCATCGCTCGCGCCCGTCCCGGGGATATTGCCGTGGAAGGCGAGAAGCCCCTCGGGTGCGTTCGGGTTTTCCATGAGCTTGTGTATGAGATCCCCGAAGCCGCCGCCGTGCTCGATGAGGTATGGCATGGAGATGAACGTGCCCAGAAGGAACACGCAGAACATTATCGTATCCGAAATGATGACGCCGTTCGAACCCGAGTAGAACGTGAACGAAACGAAGCATCCAAATGAAATCAGGTAACATATGTAGACGTTCAGGCCCGTCAGCTCCGAAAGCAGCACGCCGACGCCCGTGGTGACAGCAAGCAGATAGCAAGTAATGGATATGACTGTTATGATTCCTGCCAGGCGCTGCATCCTTTTGCTGTCGAACCTCTTGCCGAAATACTCAGGCATGGTCAGGGTTCTGGCGCGCCTGAGAAACCGCCCGAACATCACCACTCCGAAAGCGATGCCCGTTGCCATCCCCGCGTTGATAACGATTTCGTTGACGAAATTGCCGCTGTATGACCACCCTGTCTCGCCCATGAACGCGGTGGTGCTGAGCATGGACGCGACGAGCGAGCCGACGATGAAGAAGGTGGGCATCCTGCGCCCGCTTACATAATAGTCCTCTGTGCTCTTGATTTTTCTTCCCACGACAAGGCCGACTATGACATACACGCCAATACTAATAAATATTAACAATAATGGTATATTCATTTCATTCCTTTCCTCCTACATGCTCCCGCATGTGGGATAGCTGTAGCGCAGCCTACGCGTTCAGCCCGTTACTGCGTGTTTTCGTTGCTCCTGGCGCTTCGTTCGTCCTTCTTGGTCGCGACCAGCGCGACGATTCCGACGAATGAAAGCAGCGCCCCTACGATGATTGCCATCAGCGCTTCTCCCATAATGAGTACCTCCTTTCCGAATCTCCTTGTCCATTGCTCATTTTATTAATGCAATAATTACAAAAAAATAATTGCGACAATAATATAATAGCAAGTTTCAAGCCAGATAATATCCACGGATTTCAACGCGAAAGGAGCCGGCGAGCTGGCTTCGGATGCATTATTGCATTATTTATGCCTCTATTGTTCGAATAATAAGAAAAATTGTGGTATAGTAATAAGATATGGAGAGATGGTTTGACAAAATATTCCCCGTGGGCGACCCCGCGAACCAGCAGAGCCGGTTCTATAAATTCATGGTGGAATCGCTGGGGGACGAAATCCTCGTTACGGACAGCAGGGGCGTTGTGATTTTCGCGAACCCCGCGTCGACGACGCTGATAGGGCTGCCCATCAACGAGCTGATTGGCAAGCGCACTTCGGAGCTGGTTGATGAGGGGTATTTCAGCGTCAGCTCCACGGACGAAGCCATCAAAGCCGGCCGCACCGTGTCGGTTCTGCAAACAATGCGTAACGGCAGGACTCTGCTGGCCACGAGCGTGCCGATTTTCGACAACGATTACGACAAACTCAACATGATCATCACCACGTCGAAGGACATAGACGAGATAAACGACCTTCTGACCACCATCAACAGGCAGGAACAGGAGCTGAAGCTGCGCGGCGAAGCGCTGGACGCTCTCAGAGAGGATATCTTCGATGATGTGGGGTTCATCACGCGCAGCGCACAGATGACCGGCATCAAGGATCTGCTTGTGCGAATCGCGCCGCTGGATGTCACGGTGCTGATAGACGGCGAGACGGGCGTTGGCAAGGGGCTTGCCGCGCGTTCCATCCATCGGTTCAGCAAGAGGAAGAACGGGCCTTTCGTCAGGATCAACTGCGGCGCCATCCCCGAAACCCTGATGGAGTCGATACTGTTCGGCTACGACTCGGGCGCGTTCACGGGCGCCGAAAAGGGCGGGAAACACGGGAAATTGGAGCTGGCGGACGGGGGCACGCTGTTTCTGGACGAGATATCCGAGCTGCCGCTCGCGTCGCAGGTCAAGCTTCTTGAGTTCATTCAGGAAGGGGTGTTCTCGCGCGTAGGCGGTGGCGGCGAGAAAAAAGTGGACGTGCGCATCGTCGCCGCGACCAACGCGGATCTGCGCGAGCGCTGTGATGCGGGGCTGTTCCGCAAGGACCTCTATTTCCGGCTGAACGTCATACCCGTGCACCTGCCCGCGCTTCGCGAGCGAGCGGGGGACATCGACACCCTCGTCACGTATTTCATATCGAAGCTGAACGTGAAATACCGCACGGTGAAAACCATCAGCACTCCGGCCATCCACGCGCTGATGGCATATTCGTGGCCGGGCAACGTGCGCGAGCTGGAGCATGTCATCGAGCGGCTGTATGTCACGTCCGAGGATATCAGGATAGAGAAGGAAAACGTCGATGAAGCTCTGCGCGAAGGCGCCACGAAAGGGGAAGAACCCCTGCCCGTAGAGTCGGTAGTCCTAAGCGGCGCGTCGCTCACGGAGGCGTGCCGCCAGTTCAAGGATCGTCTCGTCAAGAAAGCGTATGAGATGACGGGGAACACCTACAAAGCCGCGAGCCTGCTGAAAGTGGACCAGTCCACGGTCGTGCGCATCATGAACCGTACCAAGGAAAACTAACGCGGAAGATCAATGCGAAAGATCAATGCGGAAAATTGACGCGGGCTGTGTGCAGGCCGCGCCGCGCGTGCTGCCCCACCTTGAAAAAACATGAATGCGTTAATGCATTCAAAATGCGATTCTTCATTAATGCCTAACAATAATGCCTAACAATAATGCCCCGACATGCGGCTGTCGGGGCATCAATTATCAACAATATTACTGCCGCGCTTCGAACGCTTTCTTTTCGGCCAGTGCGCCTTCCGCGTCCTCTATTATCGAGCGGATGGCTTTCGCCGTTTCTTCGGGCAGCGGCGTCGGCTTGTGGCTTTCGAGCAGCTTCATGGCTTCCTCGTGCGCCCGCGCGTTCACATCCTTCGCCCCGCCGGTCACCCAGTTCTCGTACATGTCGCGGTCGAACAGCGTCGAGGTCGATGTTTCCTGCCGCAGGTGTTTCAGCGTGTGCCGCTGGTTCAGGAACGTGCCCGCGGGTCCGACCGCTTCTATGACCTCCGCAGCCAGCGTTTCGTCATCGAACCTGATGCCGTCCATGATTCGCCTGGTCATCTTGACTATCTCCGAATCTATGATCAGCTGGTCGTAGCTCATGACCATTCCTAGCTCCGTCATGCCCATCCCGTAGATGACGCTGGACCCTGCCAGCGCGGGTAGGAGGGCGCTCATGGTTTTCTCGTGGCCGATCTGCGCGTCGATCAGCTTACTGTCACCCTATGTTCCGCCGACATAGGTAGGTATGCCATAATATTTGCCGATGGCCGCGACCGCCGAACCGATCATGGCGTGCTCGGGCGCACCGACCGGTGAGGTCATGCGCTTCATGTCCATTATCGTGGTCGAGCTTCCGTAGAAAACGGGCGCGCCCTTGTGGGCCAGCTGCGACAGCACGATGCCCGCCAGCACTTCGCAGTTGCAGGTGAGTATCGTGCCCGCCAGTGTCACGGGGGTCGTGCCGCCGCACAGCCCCATCGACAGGATGTTGCAAGGCAGCCCGTGCCGCGCCGCTTCTATTATCTGTTCGCCGCCGTCCTTCGTGATTTCGAGCGGGCTTGTCGGGCAGCAGCCGCCCGAGATGATAGGCCGCTCGCGCAGCTGGTCGTAGCCGCCCGCGACCTCCGCCGCCATCTTGAACACGAGCCGCGTTTTTTCCTTGCCGTCCGCGTCGTGCGCGAAATGCTTGGTCGTGTTCGAGAAAAGCGCTTCCGCTTCGTAGAGCTCCTTGATTTCCGCGGGCGCGTCCGTCGCTATGACGGGCAGCGTGATGCGGTCCACGTATTCAAGCCCGTCGAGAAATCTCACCACCGAGCGCAGGTCAGACAGCGTGGTTGCCCGCCGTTCGCCCGAGTAGGGGTCGTCGATTTCCACGCCCGCGCTGAAATTCGTGAAGATGACATTGCGTCCGCCCGCGACAGCCCTGTAGTTTGGGTCGCGCCCGTACATCGTGAACGTGTCCGGCGCGGACTCTATCGCGCCCTCGACGACATGCGCGGGGAACTTCACCATGTCCGTTTCCCTGTCCACCTCGCAGCCAGCTTCCTCGTACAGCTCCTGCGCCTCGGCACCCGCCACGCGCACGCCGAACCCGCTCATCAGCTTCAGCGTGGCGTCGTGCATGGCCGCCACGTCGTCACGCGTGACGATCTCGTAGCCAAAAGCCAAGTCCTTGATTGAGTTTCTTATCATTATATACCTCCCGCCCGACGCTCCCCGAAAGCAGGGCCACAACGCCGGCGCTGCCAAGATTATATCATATCCGGCTAGGCTGATGTGCCGCGGGACGAAACAGGAGGGGGCAATACTATCAGAAAATAGAATTTTAAGCATAATATCCAGATTAATTTCTGAAAAATATGAATATTGTTTTGGGATAAAATTCTATTGACTTTATCAAGATTTGATAATACAATAAAGCATCACATATCATATGCAGTGGGAACTCGTCAATTACTATTATATTTTCAAAAATATTCGCTTATTTTGTTTCAAAGCGTATCTTTGGGGTATATACATAGTAATTGAATGTTATCACTGCTATTATTCGATATGTATTGCTACTGCTAGAACTGTAATGAAAGGAAAGCAAGTATGAGCAAATTGGTATTATTGGAGTATTTAGGAAGTAAGGGGTCCATGGGCAAGCGCCTGCTTGCCGCCGTCATAGCGTTCGCGATGGCGTTCGGACTTTTTGCGGGCGTGGGACAGGCTCACGCGGCCAGCGAACCCGTCGCGGGCGACACCGTGTATTTCGGCCGCTATCCGCAGGGGCTGATCGGCACGGATATGCCGACCACGGAACAGAACGGCGTGGAATGGGTGGAGCAGAGGGTAAACACCTACAAAGACACCGACGGAAGAATGAGCTACTCAGAAGATTACACAAAAGCGTATGGAGACCCTTCTGACGGCACGCTGGCATACTACCGGATAGAGCCGATAGCGTGGCGTGTGCTGAAAAAGCAGGGGAACAAGCTTTTCCTGATGTCGAAGGATGCGCTGGACGCAAAGCCCTTCCATATCAATAGGTCCCCCGTGACATGGGAGACGAGCACCGTCAGGTCATGGCTGAACGGCTACGAGGGGCTCGAAGCAGGCGATAGCGCGGGACATCCGTATCCGGATAGCTTTATAGGCACTGCGTTCACGCAGGACGAAAGATCCGCCATCGCTGTCACCGATGTGGTCGCCGAGACACGTACCAGCGACGGATACTATATAAACAACGGCAAAGACACGAAGGACAAGGTTTATCTGCTGTCATATGAGGAAGCTATCAGTTCCGAATACGGATTCATGACTGACAGAGTTAAAGAGGATTCGCTGAAGCAGGCACAGTCCACGCCGTTCGCGCGTGCGCGCGGCGCATTTGCGCGTACGGAGGATTCTGTCAATCCTGATGCCTATTCTTCTTACAGCGCTTGTAAAGGGAATGCCTTGTGGTGGCTACGGTCGATGGGTCTGCCGTACAATAATAATACGCCTGTGACTTACGCCACCTTTGATGGAAGTCTTAAAATACATGGAGCCACGATGGACTGGCAGGATTTCTCGGTCAGGCCCGTTCTAAACCTAGACATGAACTCCGTGACCTTGACGCCTTCCGGCGATGGCGCTTGGTCAGCCACTACACCGGACACCCCCCACTCCCACGTCTGGGGCGACTGGAGCGTCGTGTTGAATCCGACGCAGACCGCCGAGGGCAGGGAGGAGCGAGCCTGTTCGACATGCGATAAAAAGGAAAGCCGCCCGATAGCAAAGCTGGCAGGGCCTGCGGTTCCCACTGAGCAGCCCGGGACGCCGTCCTCGCCAATCACGCCGACCGTACGCATTTCGGATGCCGCGGCAACCGCGGTAGCGCAGGGTGTCGCGAGGATTCGCACTCCGCTGAAAACCATCTATCTGACGAAGGGCAGGAGCTACAAGCTGCGCTACGTCCTCGACGGGCCAAGCGGCAAACCCGTGAACGACCCAAGCCTGGCGATATTGGCGAACAAGTCGCTAAAGTCCGGCAAGAAGGCCATGGCAAAGATTTCGAGCATCAGGAAGGGCAGCGCGGGCATCTACAACATCAAGGCCAAGAGGGTGGGCAAATTCACCATCACCATCAAGGCGCAGAGCGGCAAAACGTTGAAGGTCAAGGTCGTCGTCCAGAAGAAGAAGGTGGCGCTGAAGAAATTCAAGGTCAAGCTGCCGAAGAAGCTGAAGAAGGGCCGGAGCTACCAAATCAGGATAAGCAACCTGACGAAGAAGGCGAGCAACATCAGCGCGGTGACCTTCAAGTCCTCGAAAAAGTCGGTGGCGAAGGTCGATCAGGCCGGCAAGGTAACGGCGCTGAAAAAAGGTAAGACGAAGATAACCGTCAAAGTAGGCAACAAAAGGAAAGTTATCAAAGTCACAGTGCGATAATATCTATGGATCGCACGGCTCGCAATGATGCTTTTCGCAGAGCCTGCCGCTGATAAATAATAATTATTGCAAAAAATTATTTCAATATTTGCAAAATTTATTATTGAAAAATCTTTGGATGTGGTATATAGTGGAACGATACAAGTAAAACGATACCGGTGAATCAGTCAGGCGGCCGTCGCTATAAGGGCGGCTCCTGGCACAACAAACGAGGCTACCGACATAAGGCATCACAAAAGATTAACGCAGTGGGACATATTAGTAGAGTGGAACTGAAGTCGATTCTAAAATACATAGCAATCCTATCGGGAGCCGCGGCGCTAACGGCGTTTATTGCGGCTCCCTTTGTCATATGGCGGGCTTTCGCCGGCGGACTTGCGATGGGGGTCGGCGCGGCGGTGCTGAATTTCTTCATCGTATACAGGATAGCCATGTCAGCGCCCGCTTCGGGCGGCAAATCCATAGCGTATATCATACCGTTCGCGAAGATTTTCGTGTACGCGGGAGTGATGCTCTCGGCGGTCCTACTGGCGGGGCTGTGGTCAGGCGTGGGCGCGGCGGCGGGCTGCCTTTCGGGGCCGGCCGCTGTCATCGTATCCGGCATGGCCGTGCCGCAAGCGCGGCGCAGGAGAGCTTCTAGGAGGGGGATGGCGCACGGGGGGCAGGGCGCATCAGAGGAATATATCTACGAAGAACATATCCGCGCAGCCGACGGATCGCTCAGGTACGTGTTCGCGAAGGGCGCGTATCTGCAGAGCTATTCGGGCGGGCGCAGCTATATGACGCACCGCAGGTTCAGGAAGCTGAAGGAGATACGCGCGAAAGACGCGGCTTCGGGCGGCTACGGGCGCGGCGCGGGCGGCGGCAACGTGGCTATTATTCAGGAGAACAGCAGAAGGAGGGCAGGTTCGCATGGGTGAAGGCGGCGGCCTTGGCGCGAGGGTCATATTTCATATAGAGGGCGGCCCGCTCGACGGGCTGGTCATCACGGAAACTGCGTGCTGGGCTGTTATCATAGCCATCGGCCTGATTATCTTCGGCATCGCCTGTACGCGGAAGATGGGGCGCTACCCCAAGGGCGCACAGGCGCTGGGCGAGCTTATCGTCGAGACCGTATACAAATTCGTCAGCGACACGATGGGCAAGCGCAACCTCTCGTTCGCGCCGTATATCGGAACGCTTTTCCTGTTCCTTCTTTTCAGCAATATGCTGGGGCTGTTCGGATTTCGCCCCGTCACGGCGGACATGAACGCGACCTTCGCGATGTCCGTGCTGGTGTTTTTCCTCATACAGATTAACGCCATCAGATCGGCCGGCATAGGCCATTACCTGAAGCATTTCGCGGAGCCGTACCCATTCATGGTTCCGATAAAAATACTGGAGGAATTTACTTTCCCCATCAGTCTCAGCTTCCGTCTTTTCGGCAATATCCTTGCCGGAGTCATCATCGTGGAGCTTGCGATGGAAGGGCTTCACGCCATGTCCATCGAAACCCTGCATCTGCCGCTGCCGTTCCTGCAGATTCCCGTGCGGCTGCCGCTGAACCTGTTCTTCGACCTGTTCGAGCCTGTGCTCCAGGCTTTCGTGTTCACCATGCTCACCATGTCGTTCATCGCGAAGGCGATAGTGACGAGGCCGGAGATAGAGGGCGAGGGCGAAGGTCCGGACGACGGCGCGGAAGCGGCGGAAGGATTCTCGGAGGAGGATTTGTTCGAAAGCGGAGCGGATTACAGCGAGGTCAAGGGCTTCGGCGGCAGGGAAGCAGGATGAGCGGCGCCGGCAGCGCCCATGCCGCACCGCAGCAGGCGAGCGGAGCCTGTATCGGACAGGAATGATAAGCGCATAGGGCGCGGCAAACGCGCCATTATATAATAGAAACAAATAGTATTGTGCGGCAGTAGTTTTATGGCAGTAGTTAAGGAGGAATTATCAGATGGATCTTTCAGGAATAACACCACAGGCGTTCGTACTCGGACTGTCCGCCCTCGGCGCGGGCCTCGCTATGATAGCGGGCATCGGCATCGGGCTGGGGCAGGGCATCGCGACGGGAAAGGCGCTCGAAAGCATAGCCAGGCAGCCGGAAGCCAAGGGCGATATCATGACCACCATGTTCATCGGCCTTGCGATGACGGAGACGTCGGTCATATTCGCGCTCATAGTCGCAATCATCCTGTTGTTCGCAAACCCGCTCGTGGGGATGCTGTAAACCGCGCCACAGTCGCGCGGCAGGGTGCGGGTCGGACAGCCTGTGCCGCCGCCGCATAGCAATGTGTGAGGTATGACAATGATTGCAGCAAGGTTGGTAATGGAACAGCCGCTGATAGGCATAGACGATACGTTCTGGATGGCTATCGCCACGTTCGCCGTGCTCTTTCTCGTCATGAGAAAGCTGTTCTGGCAGAAAATCAGGGCGTTCATGAAAGCGCGCGAACAGAGAATCATCGACGAGTTCGACAACGCGGCCGAGGCCAACAGGGTCGCGGACGAGCGCCTGGGCGAATACAATTCCAAGATTTCCGACATCAAGTCGGAGCGGCGCGACATGCTCGCCGAAGCCAAGCAGAGAGCTGACGAAAACGCGAAGGGCATCATACGCGCCGCCGAGGAGAAGGCGCAGCAGATAGTGCGCCAGGCCGAGCGTCAGATAGAGGCCGAGAAGGAGCGCGCTCTCTCGGATATGCGCGAGCAAGTCGGCATGCTGGCCGTCTATGCCGCCGAGAAAATTCTCGAGAAGCAGCTTGACGTGAGCGCGCAGCAGGCAGTGGTCGACAATGTGCTGAGGGAAGCGGAGAGCAGACAGTGGAAAATCTGACGGTAGACGACGTATACGGAATCGCTCTCTATGAAGCCGCCGCGGACCTCGGAAAAGTCGAGGAGTTCTCGGAGGCCGCATCCGCCATAGCGAGCCTGTTCAAGAGCGAGCCCGATTTCTTCATGTTGCTCAGGATGCCGTCGCTGCCCCCGTCCACGCGAAAGGATCTGGTGCGCACGGTTTTCGAGGGCAGGGTTCCGCATGAGCTGGTGAATTTTCTCTACGTCCTGATAGGCAAGCGCCGCATAGGTCAGTTCGCGGGCATCATCAGGTCGTTTGAAAAGAGGAAGGGCGTGCGCGAAGGCGTGTCCGTAGGCACGATAGAGTCGGCGGTGGAGCTGAGCGGCGCGCAGCTGGCGAAGTTCGAAACCGAGACGGGCAGGCTGCTGGGCACGACCGTAAGGCTCGAGCCGAAGATAGAAGCGTCGCTCATCGGCGGTGTCCGCATCTACGTGGACGGCAAGCTGATAGACGCGAGCATACGCCGCAGGCTCGACGAGCTGAAAGAAAAGATGCTGTTCCGATGAAAGGATAAGTAATATGCAACTACGACCTGAGGAGATAAGTTCCGTCATAAGGGAACAGATAAAGAACTACAAATCCGAGCTGGACATTTCGGATTTCGGCACCGTCATACAGGTAGGCGACGGCATCGCGAGGGTGTTCGGCCTTTCGGGATGCATGGCGGGCGAGCTGCTTGAATTCCCTGGCGACACCTATGGCATGGCGCTGAACCTGGAAGAAGAAAACGTCGGTGTCGTCATCATGGGTTCGGACAGCCACATCAAAGAGGGCGACATAGTCAGGCCCACTGGCAAGGTGGTGGAAGTTCCGGTCGGCGAAGCCATGGTGGGGCGCGTCGTGAACGCGCTGGGCCAGCCGATAGACGGCAAGGGCCAGATAAATACGAGCGAAACGCGCGAAGTCGAATACCCCGCGCCCGGAGTGCTCGCGAGGAAGTCGGTATTCCAGCCGCTGCAGACGGGGCTGAAGGCGATAGACTCGATGATTCCGATAGGCAAGGGCCAGCGCGAACTGATAATAGGCGACAGGCAGACCGGCAAGACCGCGATAGCCGTGGACACGATACTGAACCAGAAGGGCAAGGACGTCATCTGCATCTACGTCGCGATAGGCCAGAAAAAATCGACTGTCGCGCAGATGGTGAAACAGCTTGAGGACACGGGCGCGATGGACTACACGATAGTGGTGTCCGCCACCGCCAGCGAAGTTTCGCCGCTGCAATACCTCGCGCCATACGCGGGCTGCGCGATGGGCGAATACTTCATGTACAAGGGCGGGGACGTGCTCATCATATACGACGACCTCTCGAAGCACGCCGTGGCGTACCGCGCCATGTCGCTGCTGCTTCGCAGGCCGCCCGGACGCGAAGCCTACCCGGGCGACATATTCTATCTGCACTCGCGTCTGCTCGAACGCGCGGCGAAGCTCTCGGACGAGAACGGTGGCGGGTCGCTGACTGCCCTCCCCATCATAGAGACGCAGGCGGGCGACGTGTCGGCGTACATCCCGACGAACGTCATCTCCATCACGGACGGCCAGATATTCCTCGTGTCGGATCTGTTCTTCTCGGGGCAGCGCCCCGCGGTGGACGTGGGCATATCCGTCTCGCGCGTGGGCGGCAACGCGCAGATAAAGGCGATGAAGAAGGTCGCCGGTGCGGTCAAGCTCGACCTCGCGCAGTACCGCGAGCTGGCGGGGTTCATGCAGTTCGGCTCGGACATAGACAAGGAGACGAAGGCGCGGCTGGACCACGGCGCGGTGCTCATGGAAGTCATCAAGCAGAAGCAGTACAGCCCCGTGCCGGTCGAGCACCAGGTCATGATATTCTTCGCGGCCGTCGAAAACTACCTCGACGACGTAGGCGCGGAGCTTATCGGCAAATTCGAACAGGGACTGTATCCCTTCATGGACGCCCAGTATCCGGAAGTGCGAAAATCCATCGAGGAAAAAGGCGAGCTGACGGACGAAGCGGCGGAAGCGCTGCGCAAGGGCATACTCGAATACAAGGAGCAGTTCTTGAAGAAGGACGAATAATGGCAGCGGCACAGGCGCTATCATTATAGAAGGACGAATAATAAGAACGGTGTAGGAGCCATTATTAAAGAAGGGCGAGTGAAGTGGCAGGCGCAGGAAACATACAGGATATAAAGAAGCGAGTAAAGAGCATTACGGGTATAGAGCATATCACGAACGCGATGAAGCTCGTGTCGGTCGCGAAGCTTCGCCGCGCGCGCTCCACGCTCGACCGCACGCGCGCGTATTTTCATTCCGTAACAGAGTCCATCGAGGACATATTCCACGGGACGGACGAGATACCGTCTAGGTATTTGCGGACGGACAAGGACGCGGCGGCGAAATCCCCGTGCTACGTCGTGATAACGAGCAACCGTGGCCTCGCGGGAAGTTTCAATTCGAACATCATCAAAAAGGCCGAGGCCGAAATGCGCGGTGCGCCTATGGCTGGCGTGGTGGCTATAGGTGGCAGGGGCAGGGACTATTTCAGAAGGCGCGGATATGAAATCCTGGGCGAGCACGTGAGACCGCCCGAGCATATCTCGTTCGTCGAAACGCACGAGATAACGAAGCCCATCATCGACCTCTACGACGAGGGCAAGGTGGACGAAATCGTCCTCGTGTACACGGCGTTCAGGTCGGCGGTCGAGCAGCGCGTTAACTCCGTAAGGCTGCTGCCCATAGAGATAGAGCCGGATCCCGACGCGCCGACCGGCAACAAATACGTAGAATACGACCCGTCCGCAGCCGAGGTGTTCGACTACCTCGTTCCGAAATACGCGGAGATGATGATATACCAGGCCATAGTCGAGTCGGCGACATGCGAGCACGCGGCCAGGCATATGGCGATGGAGAACGCGACGGAGAACGCGCGGCAGATGATAGCCGACCTGAACCTGTTCTACAACAGGGCAAGGCAGGACGCGATAACAAGACAGATAATAGAAGTAGTCGGCGGAGCGGAAGCATTGGACTAACGGCAGAAGCCTACGGCCGGACAATAGAATCATTGTAGAAGAACGAGAGGAACAAAATGAGCGAACAGAGCATTGATACCGTGAAGGCGGCCGCGGGCGGCGCGGCGGTGGCGAAGGGCGTCATCCACCAAATCATCGGACCGGTCATAGACGTGAAATTCGACCAGGAGCATATGCCATCTCTCCTGAACGAAATAGTCATCAGGTGCGAGGACTGCAACATCGTCGCGGAAGTCGCGCAGCATATAGGCGACGACGTGGTGCGCTGCGTCGCGCTCGCGTCCACTGACGGACTGCGCCGCGGCATGGAAGCCGAGGATACGGGCCGCCCCATAGAGGTGCCTGTCGGCGAGGAAGTGCTGGGCAGACTGTTCAACGTCGTAGGCGAGAACATAGACGGCAAAGACCCCGTGGTGACGGCCAAGAAAATGCCGATACACAGACCCGCGCCCTCGTTCGAGGAGCAGGACACCACGGCTCAGATATTCGAGACGGGAATCAAAGTCGTTGACCTCATCGCGCCGTACACGCGCGGCGGCAAGGTCGGGCTGTTCGGCGGCGCCGGCGTCGGCAAGACCGTGCTCATACAGGAGCTTATCAGCAATATCGCGAAAGAGCACGGCGGCATCTCCGTGTTCGCGGGCGTGGGAGAGCGCACGCGCGAGGGCAACGACCTTTACTACGAGATGACGGATTCGGGAGTTATCGCGAAGACCGCCATGGTGTTCGGGCAGATGAACGAGCCGCCGGGCGCGCGTATGCGCGTGGGGCTGACAGGCCTGACGATGGCGGAATATTTCCGCGACGAGAAGGGACAGGACGTACTTCTTTTTATTGACAATATATTCAGATTTACCCAGGCTGGTTCCGAGGTGAGCGCACTGCTCGGGCGCGTGCCGTCCTCTGTAGGATATCAGCCCACGCTGGCGACGGAGATGGGGGCGCTCCAGGAGCGCATCACGTCCACGAAGTCGGGCTCGATTACTTCCGTGCAGGCGGTGTACGTACCGGCCGACGACCTGACCGACCCCGCTCCGGCGACGACCTTCGCCCACCTCGACGCGACGACCGTGCTGTCCCGCGCCATCACGGAGCTGGGCATATATCCGGCCGTGGATCCGCTCGAATCCACCTCGCGAATCATGGATCCGAACATCATCGGCGAGACCCACTACAATACGGCGCGCGAAGTACAGGAAGTTTTGCAGAGGTACAAGGATCTGCAGGACATCATAGCCATCCTCGGCATGGACGAACTGTCCGACGACGACAAGCTGACCGTCGGCAGGGCGCGCAGGATACAGCGATTCCTCTCGCAGCCGTTCAGCGTAGCGGAAGCGTTCACGGGAACGCCCGGAAAATATCTTCCCATCAAAGAGACGGTACGCGGCTTCCGCGAAATACTGGATGGCAAGCACGACGAAATACCCGAGTCCATGTTCCTGTATGTCGGTGGCATAGACGAAGTTGTAGAGAAATTCAGGAAAGCGAACTGATGGCGAACACGTTCAAACTTCAAATGGTGACACCCGAAAGCCTTTTCTATGAGGGCGACGCGGAGCTGGTCATAGTCAGAACCATGGAAGGCGACGAGGGCTTCATGGCGGGGCACTCGTGGGCATGCAAGCTCCTTGATGTCGGCGAGATATGGATCAAGGAAGCCGGCAAGAAGGACTTCCGCATCGCGGCGGGAGCGCAGGGCTTCATAGATGTCAAGGACGAGATAATGGTATTCGTGGACGCGGCCGAGTGGCAGGGCGATATCGACATCTCCCGCGCGCAGACGGAAAAGGAGCGCGCCGAAGCGACGCTGAACAGCCGCAAGGGTACCCCCAAGGACGACGACGAGGAGTACAACCAGGCTCGCGTCTCGCTGAACAAGGCCATCAACCGGATGAAGGTGGCAAAGGGGGGACGGCGCGCGAAGGGCTGAGCGCCCGCGCCGGACATTCAGCAAATTATTTATTATTGCATCATTCACGCCGCGGCGCTAAGTCAGCCCCGCGGCGTTATTATTCCATAATGCCATTTTGTACTATAACGTTGCCTGTGAAAAGTCCAGAATAATCTTATTATATATTGCACCGCCGGCAAGTAAAATGGCGTATGCAAATCACATCGCGGCAGTAACGCGATAAAGTGATGATTCGGTAAAGTGGTAAATCAGCAAAGCAACGAAGCAGGAAAGGAGGGATAACGTCATAGTTTAGCATAATGTTTTATAGGAGGCGGTTGTTATGATGGAAACGCTAAATAATTCGAAACCAAACCTGAACCTTGCGCTGGACGAGTATTTGAAGGGCAGAAAGCTGCCCGCGGGGTTGATTGCGGCGATGCTGCTCATCGGCTCGCTCATCGGCTTTGCGCACAACACCAGTCCCGCGCCGTTCATTCCACAGATGATAGATTTCTTCGGACTTGATTCGGTGCGCGACCAACCGCTTATCAATGCGTCGATGTCGGTGATATTCGCATCCACCGTTCCCGCGTCGCTGTTCGCGGCCGCGATAGAAAGCCGCATCGGTACGAGGGTGCTGTTCACTCTCGCCATGCTTGTTACGGCCATAGGTGTGCTGATGGTGTTCATACCGTCCGACAGCTATACGCTGTTCCTGGCGGGGCGCATCATCTACGGAGTAGGTTTCGGGTTCAACATACCGGCGCTGGGTTCCGCTTTCATGAAGTGGTTCAGGCCGAAGGGTCGCCAGCTGATGGTGACGATGAACGGAGTCCTGCCACTGCTGGGAGCGCTAGTCAGCTATGCGGGTCTGCCGATCATAGGCGCCGCAGCGGGAGGGGACGGCGGCATGAGCGCAGGCTGGCAGATGGGATACGGATTCACGGGATTCATCGTGGTGGTCGTTTTCGTGGTATGGTTCGTGGGCGTCAGGAAGAATGTGGACGATATCAATATAGCTGTGGAGGAGGAGCGCATACTCGGCGCGGATTCCTCGGAGCAGGGTGCCAGGAACGAGAACCCCTTCAAATGGGCGTTCAAGACCAACCAGATAAAATGCCTGCTCATCGCGTTCATCTGCGACTTCTGCATGTATATGTACATAGCCACGATTATGCCCATATGGTTGATCAACGCGGGCGGGATGGACGAGATCACGGCGAACCTCTGGACAGCGATAGCGTTCCCCGTATTCGGCGTTGCCGGTACGATAATAGGCGGTGTGGTCATGAACGTGAGCGGCCGCCGCAAACCGATAATAGTGCTGTGCCAGGTGATAAAGCTCGTCGGATTCATCATCGCCTGCATGGGCGCCGACAGCGGTTCGGTATGGATAATAGCGGGCATCGCTCTGTTCGGGCTTGGCAATGGTGGCTGGATGCCGCCGCTGTTCCTGATGCCCACAGAGATAAGGGGCTCGGATTCGTCCAAGGTGGCGACCAGTTATTCCATCCTGATGTCGTCGGGATATATAATGGGGCTGATATCGCCTATCCTGGGCGGCGCTCTGTCCAACGGGCTTATCGACGCCAGCGGCATCACGGGTGAAACCATGCAGCTTGCATATGGGCTGAAATGGAGCGTGTTCTACCTTGGCCTAGGCCATATCGTCGCGATAATAGCTTCGCTGAAGCTGAAGGAGACCGGAGCGAAAGCGGGCGAAGAAAACAGAATCAGTTATAGCATCGCTAGTTAACATAAAAAATAAAGGAGAAATGCAATGGCTAATATCAAAGACAAGTATCCGGAATTTATCACGCTGGAAGATTCGTTCAATCTTGACGAGGAAGCCATCAAGAAAAACCAGCTGGCCCATCTGAACCAGTACCGCACGCAGCTTGGCCTGGACGGTGGCCTGACATTCAACATCACGAAGGCCGAGGGCTGCCATATGTGGGACTCGGACGGCAACAAGCGGCTCGACTTCATCGGCTGCGTAGGCGTCTACGTGCTCGGTCACAACAATCCGTTCATCATCGACTGCGTACGCAAATACCTTGACAGGAAACCGATGACGATGGATCCCATGTCGCTGAAGGCGCAGGCATCGTCGTTCGCGCACAATATGGCGCTCATCTTCCCCGAGCTGCCGCGCACGGTCGTCTGCGGCGGCGGCGGCGCGGAAGCCAACGAGACCATCATCAAGATGTGCAAGGTGGCGGCCGGCCGCACGAAGCAGGGCAAGAAGCGCATCGTGTCCACCTACAATTCCTTCCACGGCAAGACGAACGAAGCCGTGTTCACAGGCGGCAAGGATATCTGGCAGAGGTGGCTGACCCCGCCGTCTGACCACACCTATGTGCCTTACGGCGACTGGGAAGCGGCCGAGGATGAGTTCAAGAAGGGCGACGTCATCATGTGGATAGCCGAGCCGATTCAGGGCGAGGGCGGCATCGTCGTGCCACCGGACGACTATCTGCCGAAGATGCGCGAGCTATGCGACAAATACGATGTCTACATGATTCTCGACGAAGTGCAGGCCGGTTCGTGCCGCACGGGATATATCATGGCACACAAATACTATGACGGCCTCGTGCCGGACGGTTTCTCGTTCGCGAAGGCTATTTCGGACGGCGTGCTGCCCGTGTCGGGAGTCCAGGCGAAGGAAGAACTCTACATGGCGGCGTATGGCTCGTTCGACAGCGCGATGAACCACACCGCGACATATCAGGACAACAACATCGGCGCGGTGGTCGCGAACGCGTCCTTGCAGTACATGCTGGAGAACGACGTGCCCGCCCTCGTGCGCGAGAAGTCAAAGTACGTATGGGACGGCCTGAACAAGCTGCAGGCGAAGTATCCGCATATCCTCGAGGAAGTGCGCGGCCGCGGCTTCATGATCGGCCTCAAATTCAACACGGACGCGGACGGCGTGGGCTACGCGAACGCCATCGGCAGGGAGCTGGCCGTCAACCACCTGGTGCACACGATGACCTCCATCAACGCCGACACCATACTGCGCGCGTACCCGAATATCTGGTCGACTGAGGAAGATTTCGACTGGTTCCTCGACGCGCTCGAGAAGTCGTTCCTGGCTGTCGAAGGATAATCCTGCGGCGGATAGAGACGGCCATTGCTGAAAGTAAGGAAGGGAGAGCTGTGCCAATACGGTATGCGGCTCTCCCTTGCCTGACAAGGGGCTTAGCAAGAAGAAAATTTCAATGTAGGTAAATTTTCTTAATATTTGCACAATTAGGCGATAATGTAATTACCCGTTGCGAAGCCCTGGCGGATACGGTAAACTATAGGGGCAATATCGTTTTTTAGTTCGATCTGAGCAGCTTGGTGTGAGCAAGGAGGTGTTGTCTGGCAAAAAGAGGAGTCCCATTTTAGGTGTTGTAGAATTATGTGGTTTTATGTTGTTTTGAGGAGATACAACAAAGAGAGGTGTAATTACATTGAAAAACTTTGTCATACCTAGTCATGATGAAGCGGAGCGGATAGCCGAGAGTATTTACAAAGACATCGAGCGCCGCGTCAAGGCGAGCCCGCCGGACGTGAATCCGATTTCCATGGCTTCTACTTTTCTGAAGAACTGTATAGCGCAGACTTGCGGCAAATGTGTGCCGTGCAGAGTAGGGTTGGGCAAGCTGGACAACCTCATTGAGTCGGTGCTCGATGGAGAAGCCGACGCTTCCACCGTCGATACCATCAGGGATACGGCTCTGAATATCAGGTCGTCCGCCGACTGCGCTATTGGCTTTGAGGCCGCTGACATGGTGTACCGTGGCACGCTGGCATATTGGGACGAATATCTTGCGATGGCAGAAGGCAAGCCGAGGAAACAGGAGCGCATGCCTATACCCTGCGTTTCGCGCTGCCCTGCCCATGTGATGATCCCGGGGTATCTGGCGCTGACGGGCGCGGGTCGCTACGAGGACGCGCTGCGCCTTATTCGCAAGGACAATCCCTTCCCCGCCGTGTGCGGGCTGATATGCGAGCATCCCTGCGAAAAGAGATGCCGCAGGAACATGCTCGACGACGCTATCAATATCAGGGGCATCAAGCGCTTTGCGTACGACCACGCGGAGCCGACCCCGCCGCCTGCGAAAGCGGAGCCGACCGGCCGCAAGATAGCTGTTATCGGCGGTGGCCCGAGCGGTCTCACCGCCGCGTACTACCTGTCGCTGATGGGGCATTCCGTGACCGTCTTTGAGCGCAGAGCGAAGCTCGGCGGCATGATGAGATACGGGATACCGAACTACAGGCTGCCCAGGGAGCTGCTCGACGAGGAAATCGCGCATATACTTTCCGTGGGCATAGACGTGAAATACAATTCTTCGCTGGGCGAGGACATCAGCATGGAACAGCTGGACAAGGAATACGACGGACTGTACATCTCCATCGGAGCGCACGGCAGCAAAAGCCTTGGAATAGCCGGCGAGGAGCTGGAAGGGGTGTATTCCGCGGTCGAACTGCTGAAAGGCATCGGCGACGATTACCATCCTGACTACAAGGGCAAGAACGTGGTGATCATCGGCGGCGGCAACGTCGCGATGGACGTAACGCGCACGGCCATGCGTCTCGGCGCGGCCAGCGTTACATGCGTATACCGCAGGCGCATACAGGATATGACGGCGCTGCCGGAGGAAGTGGAAGGCGCACTCGCCGAGGGCTGCGAAATCATCACGCTCTACGCGCCGCTGGAGATAGAAGGCGGAGCGGACGGCAAGGTGAAATCGCTGAAGGCGCGGCGCCAGATGGCCGGATCCATCGGCGGCGACGGCAGGCCGAAACCCGTCGGCATCGAGGGCGACGACATCGACATCCCCGCGGACATCATCATATCGGCCATCGGGCAGGCGGTCGAGGAACACCTCATCAAGCCAGGCGAAACCGTGATGGAAGGCATGACCGTGAGCGGCGGCGACTGCGTGTCCGGCCCCGCGACGGTAATCCTCGCTATAGCGGCAGGCAAGCAGGCGGCCGAGCTGATTGACAGGGAACTGGGCTTCAAGCACAAGATAGAGGTGGAGGTAGACATTCCGTATGCGGCGGTTTCGGACAGCTCGCTGTGCGGCAGAGCCGACATGACGGAGAGGAAAGCGAACGAGCGCAAGAACGATTTCGAAGAAATCGAAAACGGGCTAAACCTGGCCGAAGCGATGCAGGAGTCCGGCCGGTGCTTGCGCTGTGACCACTACGGCCTTGGAGCTTTCCTGAAAGGAGGTGCTGCATAATGTCCAGCAGCAAATTGACGAACGCACCTAAGACGGTGAGCCTGACTATCGACGGGAAAACGATCGAGGTGACGTATGGAGAAACGATACTCGCGGCGGCTGAGAAAGCCGGCGTCAAAATCCCAACGCTCTGTTGGTTCAAGGATCTGAACGAGATAGGCGCATGCAGGGTCTGCGTGGTGGAAGTGGAAGGGTATGAAAAGCTCGCGGCGGCCTGCAACACGGTCGCGGAAGATGGCATGGTCGTGAGGACCAATACCCAGAAAGTGCGCCAGGCGCGCCGCGCCAATGTGCAGCTCGCGCTTGCCGAGCACGATTCCAACTGCCCCACGTGCACGCGCAACGGCAACTGCACGCTGCAAAGCCTTGCGAACGATCTGGGCATACTCGACCAGCCCTTCCACAGAAATCTCGTGAAGAACAAGTGGAACTTCGACCTGCCGCTGATTCGCGAGAACTCCAAATGCATCAAATGTATGAGGTGCATCCAGGTCTGCGACAAGGTGCAGAGCCTTGGCGTGTGGAGCGTTATCGGCACGGGCGCGCGCACCACGGTAGGCGTCGATAACGGCATGACGCTGGACGAGGCGGGCTGCACCCTCTGCGGACAGTGCATCACACACTGCCCAGTCGGTGCGCTTCACGAGAGGAACGATGTCGAGCGCATCTACTCGGCGCTCTCCGATCCGGATGTCATTACGCTCGTCCAAGTGGCGCCCGCCGTGCGCGTCGGATGGGGAGAACCCTACGGCCTGGACATGGGCAAAGAGGAATCGGTCAGGAAGATGGTCGGCTCGCTGAAGCAGCTCGGCTTCAACTATGTGTTCGATACGGATTTCTCAGCTGACCTGACCATCATGGAAGAAGGCAGCGAGCTGATCGAGAGACTCACCCACAAGGACGAGTACAAATGGCCGATGTTCACGTCGTGCTGCCCCGGGTGGGTGCGCTTCGTGAAGCATGAATACCCGCAGTACACGGACAACCTCTCGACGGCGAAGTCCCCGCAGCAGATGTTCGGCTCGGTGGCAAAGAGCTATTTCGCGGAGAAGCTGGGCGTCGCGCCGAGTAAGATATTCTGCGTTTCTATAATGCCCTGCACGGCGAAGAAGCACGAGTGCGCACTGCCTGTTTTCAAGGACGGCGAAGGATATCCCGACGTCGACGCTGTCATCACGACGCGCGAGATGGACAGGATGCTCGCGTCCACCTATATCGACGCGGCAAACGCGAAGGAAGAGGAATTTGACGCGCCGCTCGGCGAGGGCACAGGCGCCGCCGTCATATTCGGCACGCAGGCAGGTGTCATGGAAGCGGCGCTCAGAAGCGCGTACTTCCTGCTGAAGGGCGAGAATCCGGACGCCGACGCGTTCAAGGATATCAGGGCGCACGACAAGGGCTGGACGGAAGCCACGTTCACGGTCAACGACATCCCGCTCCGCGTGGCGGTCGCAAGCAGCCTTGAGAACACGAGGAACCTGATGGAAGCCATCGACAACGGCGAAGTCGAGTTCGACTTCGTGGAGATCATGGCGTGCCCCGGCGGATGCGCGGGCGGCGGCGGCCAGCCCATTCACGAGGGCGAGGAAAGAGCGTTCTCGCGCGGCGCGGACCTGCGCTCCCTGGACGAGTGCGCAGCGGTGAGATTCTCCCACGAGAATAAATCCGTACAGAAGCTGTACGAGGATTTTTTAGGGAAACCGCTGTCGGAGAAGTCGCACCATCTCCTGCACACAGACCACCATGCCTGGGATTTCGAAGATCTCACATATAAGAACGAATATCCAAACGGCAGCGGCAAGAGGGCATAGCGGAACGACAATCGAATAAGATAATCGAATAATAACGCAAAAAGGACGGGCATATTTCTGGCCCGTCCTTTTTGCGGTGTGGCTTGCGGCGGGCGAGCTGTGAGTGGCAGGCGCCGTTCATGGGATTCATGGAAAATATCTATATATTTCTCGTAAAATCAACGTATATAGCGAGTAAATCGGCATGATAGGCTATAACGAATATCATGTTTAATTGACATGTCCGCGGCGATAGTGTAATATATTATTCGTATCCAAGAAGGGGAACTAGGCGGCGGATAACGCACCAGACTTGGAACGGAGACTATAATAATTGTGAAGAATAAAATTTGGAAAAAAGAATCGATTCATCAATATTTATTATTGCAATCCCGCTAATCG
The DNA here is from genome assembly GCA_031256875.1 of Eubacteriales Family XIII. Incertae Sedis bacterium. Taxonomy (GTDB): domain Bacteria; phylum Bacillota; class Clostridia; order Peptostreptococcales; family Anaerovoracaceae; genus JAIRPC01. The sequence goes on from JAIRPQ010000054.1 coordinate 24,913, forward strand.
TAGCAGCATATATTCGGTTTGTTTTTTTACTATTGTAAGTGCGCTTGGGATGAGCTGTGGGTGTCTACAACGAAAGCACGGGCGAATACTAAACGAGAAGGCAGGATAACGGCATGAAAAGATATTCAATCGCATTAATGGTTGCCCTCGCCGCGATATTGCTTTCGTCGTGCGGCAACATCGGCAATATCGTGGAAACGGCGAAAAACACGGTTGAAGGCAACAGACAAATTGCTGAAAGCGACCTAGGGATTTACCGCGCCATCGAAGCCAATAACTATGAGGGCGTTGTGGAAGCCGTAGACGGTGGCTCGAATGTCACGGAGTTCGCCGGCGAAACCGCCGAAGCTACAGGGAACTCGTCGGTGCTTTTGCATGCGATGAACAGGAATGCGGAGAATATCGTCATCTACCTTCTCGACAAGGGCTCCGACCCCAACTATGTGGATGCCGACGGGGTGCCCATTATTTTCCATACACTGCGCGGCGGGAACGACAATGTAGTGAACTCGAGGTATACGGAACTGCTGCTCGCGTACGGAGCGGATCCAAATATGCGCGACAGGGAAGGCAATCGCGCGCTGGACGAAGCCATCAGGCAGGGCAACCACCGCACACAGAGGATGCTGTTGGATGCTGATGCTGTGGTCGCCGAAAGCACCGTGTCCGCACAATTGGGAGAGATAGACGGCAATAGCGAAAGCGCTGACAATTTTGCTTACTCTGTATATTGCGATATTGCGGCCGATGTGTTCCGCCGCGCAAAAGAGCTTGGCGTTGACGTTGGACTGGACTCTGCGCTTGAGGCATTGCTCGGCGGTAGCGCGGCGAAGGCGAACGAGCTGATGGCGGAGGCAGAAATCGGAGAAGGCGATGTAGGCAAGTATGTGTATTTTGCAGCGGCGCTAGGTAACGCGCAGTCGTTCGGGGTTCTGGAGCAGAGTCATGGCATCGCGTACGACACGAGCGACCAAGAAGATAATCTTCTCAGTATTGCCGCAAGGAACGGCAACGTCGATGCCATGACGTACCTGCTGGGCCAAGGGTATAGCGTCAACGGCAAATACGGCGTATGGTACACACCCCTGGACTATGCTGTACGCGGGAACCATAAGGACGCCGCGGAATATCTGCTCGCCAACGGAGCAAAGCTAACGGTGGGCAGCGCATCTGAGCAGACCCTTTCGCTCGCGGCCGCAAACGGTACGGGAAGCGAGCTTGTCGAAGCGCTGTACCGCGCGAGAGGGTACGAGATTGGCAGTGATACGCTCAAAGACGCCATGGAGAACGCTATCATGTACGGGAACAACGAAGCGCTAAAATTCATGCTTGAAAAATCCGGCGAAAGAGGGTATGCACTTCAGAACGGCATGCTCGCGTTCGCATGCACTAGGGATTTCCGGCTCTGCAACTACAAAGGCGGACAGAACCCCCGCAACGCGGCCACCGAAGAATCCGTGGAAATCCTACTATCTTATGGCGCGGACGTTGACGGTGCCACAGATGGCGGCAGCGAGGACTACGGCGCGCCGCTGGGCGGAGCGGCCTCATGCGGGGAAACCGGCATAGTGAAGCTGCTGATTGAAAAAGGCGCGAACGTCAACGCATTCAGCTCGGATGGAGAAAAATATACAGGTGACTCCCCGCTGACATGCGCCGTAACATACGGGTATCTTGACATAGTGAAGACATTGGTCGAAAATGGCGCAAAAATCAGCGACACAGGCGAATATTTCGGCAAGGCAGGAAGTCTTGTAGGTTTGGCAAAGAGCGGGTACAGCAAAAGGATATACAGGTATCTTGATTCTACGATGGCCGGAAGCGATGTGAAATACGATACGAAAGAGTAATTGACGGAATGCGGCGGGAAAGATTATATTTATTTGCCATTTGGTTTCCTTTCCAAACCGCATGACCCGCAAGAAACCATCATAGCATTAAGGGCAATACAAATCCACCTTGATGCGCGGAAGCATCCCGCGAGGGTGGGTGTTTACACTGCGAAAAACATATCATGAAGATTGCCGTATCTAGGGCATAGACACTGCTGTGGTGGGTGGGGCATGCAAAGTGAGGCGCGCGCCGAACTGTTCGCTTTTCAAGAATGCGCAGTAACCTCGCTCCGATCCGGCACTGTCCTATTGAAGTCGGGGGCTCTGCCCCCGCACCCCCGCCGGGGACACCCCGAACCCCGCCGCGAAATATTAACTGCAACCGAGCGCCTGAAAACTTAAGCGCAACCCTCGCTGCGCTCGGGGGTTGCGCTTAAGTTTCCGGCTTGCCTTCAAAAGATACCGTCCGTCCGCGAACACAATTTCAGTTGACAGACATCCATTGATTTGATAACATGAACATATGCAGATAATTCCTCCGTTCAGGACCCGCGGCTAATGTGGATCGCTAAGCGAACGGGGGTTTTGCTATATTTGGTACTCATGCAGAATTTTATCTGCTATTGTATCGAAATATCTTTCTTCGCCGTGCTCATATTTCATATAGCATGCCCATGCGACAAAATCCGCAACCTGCAAGCATTTGTCCTTGTGCGCGGGCACCGCAGAGCAATCTAAAACCCCCGACTGTGCGGCAATGCG
>JAIRPQ010000073.1 GCA_031256875.1 Eubacteriales Family XIII. Incertae Sedis bacterium
ATAATGCCCTCTTTCACGTTTAGCGTCAGCTTGCACGCGCCCTGCTGCGGCGCGCACCAGCCAACCCCGTGCGTCAACCCGCTGATGTCGCCTATCTGCTTCGCCTGCACCCATCGGCCTTCCTCGGGTATCGGCGCCGGCCCGTGGTCCTGTCCCTTAGCCACCGGACACATGGCTTCGACTTCGCTGGAATAAATCATCTGTCCCAAACTCCTTTCCACTGTTATAAATAATTCTTGGATTGTTAATATTATATCATAATCAATTTTGGCTTCCGCTGCCTTGGCGCGCGGCCGCGCCCGACGCCTCGATTAGCTCGCGAGCGCTTGCCCTAGTCGTGTCCGTCACGTCGCGCCCGCCTATCAGCCTCGCCACCTCGTCCACCCTGTCCTCGCCGTCAATCGCGACAACGGTCGTGTAGGTTCGGGCATCGTCGCTGCGCTTCGCTATAACATAGTGGCTGTCCGCGTAGGCGGCTATCTGCGGCAGGTGCGTTATGCAGACGATCTGCCGACTGCCCGCCATGCGTTTCAGCTTCTCGCCAACCACGCTCGCCGTGATGCCGCTGATGCCAGCGTCGATCTCGTCGAATATCATGGTCGGTATGCTGTCGAACTCGCCGATCACGGATTTCAGCGCCAGCATGATGCGGGACATCTCGCCGCCCGAAGCTATGCGCGCCACTGGCAGTGGCGGTTGCCCCTTGTTCGATGAGAGCAGAAATTCGATTTCGTCTATGCCGCCCGCCCCGAAGTCCGCGGGATCCACCTCACCCTGCCAGCCATCTTCACCGTAGCCCTTCGCGAATGCAGCCTTGAACACGGCGTCGTTGAAATTCAGTTCGCGCAGCTGGCGCGTCACGCCCGCCTCTAGCTCCTCCGCGGCCTTCCTGCGATAACGGCTCAGCTCCATGGACGCCGCTGCAAGAGCGGACTCGGCGACGGAGAGTTCGGCGGCCAGCCGCTCCTTCGCTTCATCTAGGTTTTCTATAGCTTCAAGCCGCGCCGCCGCCTTGTCCCTGTACTCAATAACCGCGTCTATTGTCTTCCCGTATTTGGACATCAGCCTTTCGAGAACGTCTATCCGCGAAATCGTGTCGTTAATGACCTGCTCGGAAAATTCCACGCCGTCCATGCTGTCCCTCAACGCCCTAGCCAGCTCGTCTATCCTGAACGCCGCGTCCGCGGCGGCTTCGCTCATGGCTCTATACTCGTCTGAAATATCGGACACCTCGCGCAGGGCGCGTTCGGAGGAAGCCACGCCCTCTGACGCGGACATGCCCGCGCCCTCCGGCGAAAGCTCGCCCGAAAGATGCCCGTAGGCCGAGGACAGCGCTTCATATATCCTCTCGCTGTTCTGCATTATCTTCAGGTCAACCACAAGCCGCTCGTACTCGCCCGAAACAGGGTTCGCCGCGTCGATCTCCCCGACCTCGTAACGCACGAAGTCCAGCTCGCGCCGCGACTGCGCCTCGCCAGCCAGAAGGTCGTCAAGAGACCGCTTCGCCGATGAATACGCCTTCCACGCTTCGCCCACACGCGCCTTGGCATCGTCTATATAGTCGGCGCGAAAGCTGTCTACGACTCCGATATGGTTTTCGGGATCGAGCAGGCGCTGGTGGTCGTACTGCCCGTGGATATCCGCGATATGCGCCGCCCTTTCACGAAGCCGTGAGAGCGTGACTATCTCGCCGTCGATTCGGCATACGCTCTTGCCCTCCTTGGATATTTCGCGCGACAACAGTTCGATGCCCGTGCGTTCGCCCTCGGGCATCCCGCTCTCGTCTATCAGAATCTGTATCAGCGCCTTGTCGCGCCCGTGCCTGACCATTGCCGTGTCAGCGCGCGCGCCGAGCGCCATGCTGACCGCCTCAATTATGATGGACTTGCCCGCGCCTGTTTCGCCCGTGATGATGCCCAGCCCGCCGTGCAGGTCGATGTCTATGTTTTCTATTATCGCGAAATCGCGTATTAATATATGGGATATCATTGTGTCTGCTTCCTATGCCGCACTGCCGCTCTCCACCCGCGCCCTGCCCGCTCCATCAGGAAAAACCAACCTGCGCCGCCGCGCGTGTCAGACTAGCAGCGACTCGAAATGCTTCGCAAGAGCCGGCGCATGCTTTGGGTCATCCACCACGAGCATGAGCGTGTTGTCGCCCGCCACCGTCCCGAGCACGTGGTCAAAATCGAGCGAGTCAATCGCTTCGCACGCCGCGTTCGCGCACCCCGACAGCGTTTTTATCACGAGGATATTTCCCGAAAACGATACGCCCTGAATCGTCTCCCTGAATATCTTGATGTACCTGTCGGAGGTCGTGCGAAAGGTGGTGTCCGCGCAGGCGTATTTGTATGTTCCGTCGGGGGTCAGCGACTTGACGAGCTTCAGCTCTTTGATGTCGCGCGAAATGGTGGCCTGCGTGACCTCGAACCCGCGCTTCTTCAGCAGGTCTGACAACATCTCCTGCGTATCGATATCGTATTTCTCAATCAGCTCGAGTATCTTGTTCTGCCGTGAATACCTCATTTGCACCTCCGACGCACTCGGCGCCATCCCGCTTCGGAGAATGATTCCGGCACTCCGGCCGCTCACATTCGCCCGATGTATACTGTGAATATATATACACAGAATACCATAATTTTCCGATAAGCGCAAGTGCCGATTCGGTCGATTCGGTCAATTCGTCAGAAAAAAACGGAGCGGCCGTTTGGCTGCCCCGTTGATTTTATGTTCGCTTGCCTCCTGCTGTCGCAGGTGCAGCTTATTCCTCTGACGATTCGCCCTCGGCAGCTTCCTCAACCGGTGCTGCTTCTTCGGCGGCAGCTTCCGGCGCTTCCGCAGGCGCAGCTTCCTCCGCAGCAGGGGCTTCCACAGCCGCAGCTTCTTCCACAGGCGCAGTCTCCTTCGCCGCAGCTTCCTCCACAGCAGGGGCTTCCGCAGCCGCAGCTTCTTCCACAGGCGCAGTCTCCTCTGCCGCAGCTTCTTCCGCCACAGGCTCAGCCACAGCTTCTTCCACAGCAGCTTCCTCCACAGCAGGAGCTTCCGCAGCCGCCTCCGCCGCCGCAGCTTCCTCCGCCGCCTTAGCCAGGGCTTCCTTCACCCTGTCGCCAATCGTGGACGAATATTCCGAACCTACGGATGAAGTCGGTACGCCGGCAGGCACGCGGGTCTCGTCGACTTCCTCGTGCACAGGCTCGGACTCCTGAACCGGACGCTCCGTAGCTTCCTTGATGCTCAGGCTGATTCTTCTTCTGTCTTGGTCGATGTCGAGTATCTTCGCCGTGATGTCCTGGCCGACGGTGAGCTCGTCCTCGATATTGTTCACGCGCTTGTACGCTATCTCCGAGATATGCACCAGCCCGTCCAGACCCGGCTCTATCTCGACAAACACGCCGTACTCTTTTATCTGAACGGCTTTGCCCGAAATAATCTGGCCTATCTGGTATTTGTTCTTTATTATCGACCATGGCTCGGGCAGATTCTGCTTGTATCCAAGGGATATCTTTTCCCGCTCCTTGCTCATGGACAGAACCTTCACCTTGATCTCCTGGTCGATCTTCAGGACTTCACTCGGATGCTCCAGCTTGCCCCACGAAATCTCGGAAATGTGCAGGAGCCCGTCCACGCCGCCGATATCGACAAACGCGCCGTACTCCGTGAACCGCATGACCTTGCCGTCGATGATGTCCCCGACATGGATGGTGTCCCAGACTTCCATCATGCGCTTCTGGCGTTCTTCGTTGATGACTGCCTTGTGCGAGAATACGACCTTGTGTCGCTTGGGGTCGACCCTCATAACCTTGACTGTAAGGGGCTTGCCAATGAACTCGTCTGCCGTCTCCACGTATCTCTCGGAGAGCTGTGACATCGGGATGAATCCATTGATCTCGTTGAAAGATGCGATGACCCCGCCGTTTACTGCCTTGATGACTTCGACGTCCAAAGTTTCCCTGTCGTCGAGTGCCTTGTTGATGTCCTCCCAGTGTTCGCTTACGACAGCGCGCTTCTTTGACAAGAGTATATTACCTTCTCCGTCATCCGTTTTGAGAACCTTTGCCTGAACCTCGTCCCCTTCCGCAAATACGTCAGACAGCTCCTGGTCTTGCTCAAGGTTGACCTCATTGCGCGGAATCAAACCATCCTTCTTGCATCCGATGTTCACGATAACATACTTGTCCGTGATCTGGATGACCTCTCCTGTGATGACATCGCCATTGCGGGGAAGCCGCAGTGACTTATCAATCTCCTCCATAAACTCGTGCATAGGATTGGTTTCCGCTGTGCCGTTCATGTTTTCACTCATGCCAATAATAACCTCCTCAATTGTTTGTTCGGGTGTGGAAGCACCCGCAGTTATCCCAATTTTATTACAATTCTTTATATTTTTCAACGGTAAATCTGCTTTTGTGGCAATAAAATAGCTGTTTTTGCACTCACGCAGCGATATCTCATGCAATTTTTGGGAGTTTGAACTGGTTTTGTCGCCTACAACGACCATCGCGTCGACCCTCTTTGCGAGTTCTTTCGCGGCCCTTTGCCTGTTTTTTGTCGCGCTGCATATCGTGTTGTGGACGGTCGCGCCGGCTGCTTCGAGCACTTCCGCTATCTCGCGGAACAGCCCTTCGTCCATCGTCGTCTGGGCGAGGACGATGGCGCTTCCGCTCGGCAGCCCTCCGATTTGCGACGCCAATCCCTCCGCTTCGGCCGGCGTTCCGACAGTAACCGCGCTGCCGCCCGCCCACGCCGCGATGCCCCTTACCTCCGGATGGCTCGCGTCCCCGACGATTATCACGGTGCGCCCTTCCTCCGACGCGTCCGCAGCCATCCGCTGCGTGCGCCTGACCTTCAGGCATGTCGCGTCAGCCACCTCGATGCCTCTTTCGCGCGCCGCCGCAAAAGCGTCAGGCCCTTCGCCGTGCGAGCGCACCACCAGGACCGCGCCGTCAGGGATGTCCGAAATGCTGCCTACGGTAACAAGCCCAAGGTCGCTCAGCTCCATGCCCACCTGCCTGTTGTGGATGATGGGCCCTATCGCGTAGACGGGCTTCCCCTCGCTGCCGCCACGCACCACAGCGCTGCGAGCCACCTCGACAGCGTTCCTGACTCCACTGCAAAAACCAAATTCTTCAGCCTTGATTATTTCCATTATAATTATTCCAATAATAACAATTCGGGAGCCGGTGCCGCCTTGTTACTCCCCACCCTTCATCTGCTCCAACGCTTCCAGATATTTTTTGAACGCACCCTCGCGTCCGTGGTCGGTCGGCTCGTAGTAGCGAACCCCTTCATTATATAGGCTGTCGGGCAGGTACTGTTGCTCGACCCAGCCGCCGTAATCGTGCGGGTAGATATAGCCGCCGTAGCCGCGATCCTCCGCTCCCTTGTAATGGGTGTCCTTCAGGTGGCTCGGCACATCGTCTATGTTCTTCGTCCGCAGGTCGCGCGCCGCCGCGTCGTAGGCAGAGACTGCCGAATTGCTCTTGGGGCAAGCCGCCATGAACACGACCGCCTGCGCGAGATTTATCCGCGCCTCGGGCAAGCCCGTCATCTGGGCCGCCTGGACGCAGGAGGTCACCACGCCTATCGCCTGCGGGTACGCCATGCCGACATCCTCGCTGGCCATCACGAGCAGCCGGCGGCCTATCATTACCACGTCCGCGCCGCCTTCGATGAGCCTGGCCAGGTAGTGCACCGCCGCGTCGGGGTCGCTGCCGCGCACGGACTTTTGCAGCGCCGAAAGAAGATTGTACCTGTCGTCGCCGCGGTCGTAGAACGTGGTTTGCCTCTGCATCGCTTCCGACACAAGTTCCTTCGTCACGCCGCCGTTCGCGCCACCTTCGGAGGAATCCTCTGTAGCGATGTTCCCTGATGTGTTCTCTGAGATCTTTCCTGCGATGTTCTCGGCGATGAACCCGAGACGGTCGAGCGCAATCCTCGCGTCGCCGCTCGACATGTCGGCCAGTATATGTATGGCCTGTCTGTCATACGGTATGTTCAGCGCACCGAGCCCGCGCTCGCTGTCGCCCAGCGCGCGCAATAAAAGTTCCTCGATGTCCTCTGTCGTCAGTGGATAAAATTCATACACCTGCCCCACCCTGCTCAGGACAGCATTGTTAATGGAAAAATATGGGTTTTCGGTCGTGCTGCCGATGAAGCGCAACACGCCGTCCTCAAGCGCCTTGAGCAGCGAGTCCTGCTGGAGCTTGTTCCAGCGGTGGAACTCGTCGATGTATACGTATGTCTGCTTTTTTTCGAGCCCGAAGAATTTCAGCTTCGCATCGTCTACGAGCGCCCTCAATTCTTTTATTCCTGTCTCGGATGCATTGATCTCCGTGAAGTCGGCATCCATCTCCCTCGCTATGATGCGGGCGAGCGTGGTCTTGCCTGTCCCCGACGGGCCGTGGAACACAGCGGATTCGAAGCTGTGGTTCTTGATGGCGTTGTAGAGGAGCGAACCGTTATACATAAAATGCCGCTGTCCGACAAAATCGTCGAGACACAGCGGTCTCATACGGGTGGAGAGAGGGATCATTCGGCCTTTCGCATGTCCTCCAGCTTGACCCATACCATCAGCAGGAGCAATACGCCCGCCAACGCAAATCTGAATCCTTTCATGACATTTTCCTTCCTCGGGCCTGTGGCTCGTTCTATACGCCCTGCCCGACGCGAATACTCATTGCATAACATTAGTATACAGTATCGTGCGCGCCATTGCCAGAGCAAAGATGCGCGCGCAGGTTTTCTATATTCTCGAATATGATGTTGTCGCAGTATTCCCCCGCCCGCTCGATTTCTTCCATCGTCCTGACTGTCCACGCGAGGACGGGAAGGCCGAGCTGCTCGCGGAACTTCGCCACGCGGCGGTTCGGGAAACTGTTGATTTCAAACGAGATGAAATCCGGCTTCGCGATAAAGAAAAGTCTCGCGTTCCTGATGCCTTCTTTCTTCAGGAACATCAGCTTCATATCGGAAAACTTGGACGAAAGCAGGCCACAGAATATATCGGGGTAGGTCTTGCGGACCTTGCGTACGGCAAGCGGGTGGAACGACTGCACGGCGAACTGGCCGTCGTACTCCCTGAGCATCTTGCACACGATGCGCTCTATGCCGCGCGAGCCGCGGTTCCTTTTCACTTCCACGAGGATGGGCACACGGCCGTCTACAAAGTCAAGAAATTCGCGCAGCGTCGGAATGGCGTGTTCCGTTCCCGCAAGGCGCAGCTTCCGAAGCTCGTCAAAATCCATGCGCGTCAGCCGCTTATCAACGCCTGTCATGCGCGTGAGCATATCGTCATGGAAGATGACGACCTGCTTGTCTCTGGTCAACTGAACGTCTATCTCTATGGAAAAACCCTCCGCCACCGCCGCGGCAAAAGCGGCCATAGAATTTTCCGGTACGGAGCTGTCGTGAAGACCCCGGTGCGCTATCGGTCCGGCTAAGATGCATTCACTGCTGCTTTTATATTGTGTCGATATCCCTTTAAAACTCATCTCGCTATATATGGTAACACGCCCACGGCCAATATACAAGATTTTCTGAAACATTGCCTGAAACAATTTTGGGGGGGTGATTTTGCGACAATTTCGGGTATGGGCCTGCGGATATGGGAAGAACCGCGCCGGCTCATATCCGGCTAGCCAGCTCATATCTGGCTTCCCTAAAGCGCGTTGTCCATGCGCGAGTCCCAGATGAATTTCACGTATACGGTTCTGTCCCTTTCGCTGATCTCATAGAGAATAATATAACGGCCTATGACGATCTTCCTGTAGTCGCGCAAGGTCGTCTTGCTTTCGAATACGGGATAGGCATAGGGGTTGTCTTTCAATGTACGCAGTTTGGCAACGAGCGTTTTCTTCAATCTGCCCGCGGCTGGCGCGCTGGCCCGCGCCAGAAACCTGATATGCGCGGACATAGCGTGGTCGGCTTGGCTGTTGATGACGACCTTGTACTTCTTAGCCATAAAACTCGTCTGGGTCCGCGGTGTCCTCCGCTACCATCGGAAACGCGTCCAGGTGCTTCTCGAACTCAGCCAGCGGGATGTACTCGGACTTGCCTGCGGCGTCCTCGGCTTCTACACGCAAAAGCTCGCGCTCTATCCGCAGGCGCGCGCGTTCTTCCCGATATGTCTGTATGGACATAACGACGAGCTCGCCCTCGCCGTTGTTCGTTATAAAAGTAGGTTCGCCGGAAGCGGCGCAATCATCTGCAACCTTGCGATAATTGTTGCGCAGTTCGGCAGACGGAATGATTTTCATTTTGTACCTCTCAAAACGCATGTTTTGCATTGCCGATTTTTCATAGCTGAATTATACCATGATTGCGGTATGTGGCGCAACCGTTACGCGTGGCGTGGACACAGCGGGGACGGTTCGCTGTGTAGCACAGAAAGCGACACAGCGGAGACGATTCGACGCGTCGCAATAACATAGCGGGCCGTCCCTGTTATGCGGTGAAATCTATTCGCTCTCTTGACGGTATCCTGAAAGAGAATGCCGTCTGGTTCAGGTAGTTGGTAACAGCAAAATCCCCCAAGCCTATTACATCCATGCCAATCAATATATCGCAGCTTGACGGGTATGCACCGAGAACCTGCACACGCCTTACCTCAATATGGTTTGGCAAAATCAAGTCAATAACAAACATATTCGTTTCCATAGTCCCTGATGGAGTTGAAATCATTTGGATTGATACGGGTACTAGATCCAGCTTTTTAGCAACCTCATTGCTGACCACTGAACACATTGCGCCAGTATCCCATAGCGCTCTGACGGCAATCTGTTTTGTGCTTGAATCGGAGGCAGGGGCAATCGCCACGTCATTGGTCAGCGCGTTTGATATTCCTTGGCAAAGCGTTGTGAATGAACCGATTGTGGCATCAGGCATCAGCGAAATCCTCTAAACCGCAAAAGAAATATTGCCCTGAAATGTGCGTATAAGGTCATCTGGGTTTGAAACACAGTCCTGAATGAGGAACGTTCCCAATTTCTCGGTTTTGATGGTTTCGGAAAAGGCGTCATCAAAACTGTTATATGCACCAATAACTTTTTCGTTTTTAATCACAAGGAAGCGGTGCCCATATTTTTGGTACAGGCTTGCCAGATTGTTGATAAAATAATCATAATCAGCCATAATATGCCTCGCTCGTCGGGTGAATCCGTATCGTTGCACTTTCTGTTTTCATTGTAGCACATAACCGCACAATTATACAGCACAATGTGCCGCGCTAGGCAGCATTTCCGAATAGGTTTGGCAGGGCTGATAGAACACTCGGGGGCGGTGCGCCGCGTTTGTGGCAATCGCCACATGAATGTGATATACTGATTCCGCCAGACATACGGCCTTTCGGGGTCATCAAACAAACGTAAAGAAGGGCATCCGCTCGACAATGCGTTTGTTTGACCATTGTATGTCTGGCGACATGAGCGGGTGTC
>JAIRPQ010000091.1 GCA_031256875.1 Eubacteriales Family XIII. Incertae Sedis bacterium
TCGTTCTGCGAGTCCTCCGTCACGCCCGCGTGCGTGCGGAACATGAGGTTGAACTGGCGAATGCCCGTGAAGTCGGACTTGCCGCAGGTGGGGCATTTGATGCCCTTCTCCGCGATGAAAGCTTCCATCTTCTCATGCGGCCATCCGTCGACAGGCTCCGAACCGGCGCCCTCTTTTTTCAAATAATCTTCTATGAGATTGTCCGCGCGGAAACGCGATTTACAGGATTTGCAGTCGATGAGCGGGTCAGCGAACCCCCCGACATGGCCGGACGCCACCCAAACCTCTCTGTTCATGAGGATGGCCGCGTCGAGCCCCACATTGTACGGCGATTCCTGCACGAATTTGCGCCACCACGCCCTCTTGATATTGTTTTTCAGCTCCGTGCCGAGCGGACCGTAGTCCCAGCTGTTGGCAAGCCCTCCGTAAATTTCCGACCCAGGGTAGATGAAACCCCGATTTTTGCAGAGGGCTACAAGTTTCTCCATTGTTAGTTCTGACATGCTCTGTTTCTGTTTCTCCTGTTCTATTAATTATCGTTAAAACCGTGCTTCTCCTCAATAATTCTATGCTTCGCCTACGCCTTCTCCTCGTCAGCTCCGGCGGGTTCGTCCGCCGCCTCAGACGCATGCTCCACGCGCTGCTTCGCCGCGCTCCACATCTCGTCCACCGTGTTCTTGAAATCCTCGGGGTTCAGCTGGCTTGCCGCCTGCTTCGTCTTGCCGACGGCCTCGTGAACCTTGTCGCTCACATTGCCGTAGACTTCCATGCCCTTGTCCTTCACAGTGTCAAACGCGGCGCTGCCCTTCTCGACCGCCTGATGCGCCGTGTCCGTCGCCTTCTCCGTGATGTCGATGGTCGTGCCGTCGTCGAGCAGCAGCTCTATCCTGTATTTCAGCCCGAAGCACACCACCGTGCCGATGAGCGCGGCCCACGGCGCGACGAGCGTACCTATGATGGTCGCGTTGACGGGCATGTTCAGCAGGATGTCGTCGTCCTTCGACACGACTATCTTCGACACATTGCCCTTGCGCACATAGCTCTTGATAACTTCGAGGATGTCCGACGATTTGTTGATGACCTTCGCCGTGCCGCTCAGGTTCGCCTGCTCCTCGACGGCGATGATGGCATCCACGACATTGCCGCCGGCCGCTTCAAGCGCGTCCTTCGCGTCCTTGTAGCTGACGCCCGTCCTGTCCTTCACCAATTCTATTTTTTCCAATGTGATTTCCATGCCAATCTCCCTTCCATCAACCTATTCATGCGTTTGCTGCTCCTACCGTTCCCAAAATTGTCGTTCATAAAATCGCTGTTGCAAAAATCAATGTTCCGAAAACACCGGTTCGCTCCTCAGGTTTGTGATATCCAAATGCCGCTCCGCAAAACGCAGCAGCGTCCGTATGAGAGTGGACGCAATGCTCTCGTCCAGGGCAAGCGCTGCCATCCGCTCGATGTGATTGCCCATCATATATGCTAATGCTTCCAGTGTATCAAATTCAAGCGCTGAAAGCAAATCGTCAGAGCCGAAATTTTGCGCGTCGGGCAGCACCCCCGCGAAGCCGAGCGCGCCTACGAGCCACGCCGCCGTCAGCGTGCGGTGCGCCGACTTGCGCCGCTCCATCATATCCATGAAGGAGAGCGTCGCGGCGTACAGTTCGGGGGCGGGCGCTTCCTCGGGGAGCAGCTTGCCCGCGAACTCCAGGACGAGCGACGCGTTCACGTATTTGTCGTAATTCTCGCCGTAGGAATAATACGATTTTATGGTTTCCGCTCCGCTGATATTCGTATATCCACGCTCGCGCCTGAGCGTGTACCGCCCGACCGTGAACGGGCGCACGGCGAGCGCGGACGAGCTCCTGCCGCGCTCGGAAATGCTGGTGCCGCAGCTGACCTTGCCAAGCCGATCCGTGAACAGCAATATCATGCGCCGCCCCTTCAAAGCCTTGGTCTGCCGCAGAACTATGCCGTTACATTCGGTGAGCATCCCCCACTCACTCCTTATACCCTAGCGAGCCTAGCATATAGTCGCTGTCGCGCCAGTTGTCCTTGACCTTGACCCATAGCTCCAGGAACACCTTCTCGCCGAGCAGCCTTTCGATGTCCTCGCGCGCCGCCTTACCGATGCCCTTCAGCTTCCTGCCGTCCTTTCCAATAATTATCCCCTTGTGGCTTTTTTTCTCCGTATATATAATGGCAGAAATGTGAGTTACTTCCTTTTGGGGCTTCGTGCCTTTGCCCTTACCTTTGCCATTGGCGCCGGAGCCCACGCCCTCCTTGTAGCTCTCGATTTCCACCGCGACCCCGTGCGGCACCTCGTCGCGCAGGTAGTGCAGCAGCTTTTCGCGGATGATCTCGGACGCGAGAAAGCGCTCGGGATGGTCGGTTATCATGTCGGCGGGGAAGAACCTCGGCCCTTCGCCCATATGTTTTTTCAGTGCCGCCACCACGTCCTTCACGTTCAGCCCGTCCGTCGCCGCGGTGCCTATAATGTCCGCGAAAATCCCCTCGCCCTCGTAGGCATCGTACAAGCGTTTGAAATCGTCCGGTGAAATGAGGTCTATCTTGTTGATGACGAGCAGCTTGGGCACTTCCACGCCGCGCAGCTTGTCTAGAATGAATCTGTCACCGCCGCCGCCCGCAAAACTCGCCGCACCCTCCGCCTCCGGCTCATGCCCCGCACCACCGCCCCCCGCGAAGCCTGCCTCGCCCTTCGCCTCCGTCTCACGCCCCGCACCGCCGCCCGCGAAGCCTGCCGCGCCCGCGCTCCCACCGGCCGACGTGCTGTCAATCAGGAAGAGCACCGCGTCCGCGTCGGGCAGCGAATTTAGCGCCGCGCCCGCCATATATTCGCCCAGCTTGTTTCTCGGCGTAGTCACGCCGGGCGTGTCGATGAACACGATCTGGCAGTCCTCGTCGTTGTAAATTCCGCGAATCCTGTTGCGCGTGGTCTGCGGCTTGTCCGCTGTTATCGCCACCTTCTCCCCTACGATGGCGTTCAGAAGTGTGGACTTCCCCACATTCGGACGCCCTATTATCGCTACAAATCCTGATTTCAATTCAGCACCGCCTTTCCGCATCTGTTGCATTATTATACCATGCCCACCCCCGCCTGCCCTATGGGTTCATCGGCATTTTCCCAATCTGACACCCCCAAAATCGAAGCCAGCCCCCCTTTCGGCGCACCCCAAAGGGGAATATACTGTAATTGTCGGCGGTCAAACATCAGGCCGACGGAAATTAACGAAGGAGGCAAGGAGGAGTTTTATGAAAAAGAAGTTATTGGTACTAGTATTGGCTATTGCGCTTGTTATCTCTATGGCTGCGTGCGGCAGCGGCGGCTCGGACACGAGCACGAACGATGAGCCCGCAACGACGGAAGATACCACCGACACGTCGAGCGACCAGCCGGCGGACAGCGGCGAAAAGCTGAAGGTCGGCGTATCCATGCCCACCAAGAGCCTGCAGCGCTGGAATCAGGACGGCGACAACCTGAAATCGCAGCTCGAAGCGGCTGGCTACGAAGTTGACCTGCAGTACGCGGGCGACAACGAGATTCCGCTCCAGGTAACGCAGCTCGAGGACATGATTTCGGGCGGTTGCAAGGTGCTCGTAATCGCTGCTATTGACAGCACCCAGCTTGGCTCTCCGATGGAGCAGGCGAAGGAAAAGAACATCCCCGTCATAGCGTATGACCGTCTCATCATGAACAGCGACGCCGTCAGCTACTACGCTTCGTTCGACAACTTCAAGGTTGGCGAAGCTCAGGGCCAGTTCATCGTCGACGCGCTGGATCTCGAAAACCAGAAGGGTCCCTTCAACATCGAGATGTTCACGGGCGACCCCGCTGACAACAACGTCAACTTCTTCTTCGGCGGCGCGGTCAGCGTGCTCCAGCCCTATATCGACAGCGGAGTGCTGAAGGTTCCGTCGGGCCAGACTGAGCAGGCGCAGTGCGCGACCGAAAACTGGAACTCGGAGAAGTCACAGGCCCGCATGGAGAACCTCATCTCCGCGCAGGGTTACGGCCCCTCCAAGACAAAGCTCGACGCGGTGCTCTCCAGCAATGACTCTGTCGCCCAGGGCATCACGAACGCGCTCGTCGGCGCGGGCTACACGAAGGACGATTTCCCTGTGCTGACAGGCCAGGATTGCGACGTAGCTTCCATGAAGAACATGCTGGCGGGACTGCAGGCCATGTCCATATTCAAGGACACGCGCACGCTCGCCGACCAGACAGTCAAGATGGTTGACGCGATTCTGCAAGGCAACGAGCCCGAGGTCAACAACACCGAGGACTATGACAACGGCACAGGCAAAATCCCGTCATACCTCTGCGATCCGATTCCGTGCACGCTCGACAATTACAAAGAGCTGCTCATCGACAGCGGATATTACAAAGAGGACGAACTACAGTAAACACCCAGGGGTTTGCAGGGCCGCGGGCTTAGGGCTCGCGGCCCGTTTTTCGAAAGCAGCAGGGAGTGGCCGGCTGTTTCGAACAGGAGGAGAGGCAGTGAATCAGTATATTCTTGAAATGAGGGACATCACGAAGGAATTTTCCGGAGTGAAAGCGCTTGACAACGTAAACCTCAAAGTGAAGCGGGGCGAGATACACGCCCTGGTCGGGGAGAACGGCGCAGGGAAGTCCACGCTCATGAACATCCTTAGCGGCGTATACCCATACGGCACATATACTGGGGATATCGTTTATGACCAAGAGATAGCGCGATTCGCGAATATACGCGACAGCGAGCATCGCGGCATCGTCATTATACACCAGGAACTTGCGTTGGTTCCGCAGCTCAGCATCGGCGAGAATATGTTCCTCGGAAATGAACAGAAGTCCGCCGGCGGAGTTGCGGGCGTCATCGACTGGGACGTGACACACACGCGCGCCATGGAGCTGCTGAACACGGTGGGGCTTGAAGAATCATCGCTCACGCTGATAAGGGACATCAGCGTCGGCAAGCAGCAGCTGGTAGAAATCGCAAAAGCATTATCGAAGAACGTGCGCCTGCTCATTCTGGACGAGCCGACGGCGGCGCTCAACGACGAGGACAGCAACAGGCTGCTCGGTCTGCTGAAGCGGTTTAGGGAAGACGGCGTGACCTCCATACTCATATCGCACAAGCTCTCTGAGGTCGAACAGGTCGCGGACAAGATTACCGTTATTCGCGACGGCAGCACCATAGAGACGCTCGACAAGGGTTCGGGCGATATCAGCGAGCAGCGAATCATCAAGAGCATGGTGGGGAGGGAAATCACCGACAGGTTCCCGAAACGCGAGAGCAATGTCGGTGAAGTGGTTTTTGAAATCAAGAATTGGTCGGCGTTCCACCCGCTCTATGACCGAAAGGTCGTGGATGACGTGAATCTGAACGTGCGGCGAGGCGAGGTGGTCGGTATCAGCGGCTTGATGGGCGCCGGAAGAAGCGAGCTTGCAATGAGCGTATTCGGGCGTCTATATGGCAGGGGGATCACCGGCGAGGTTTATGTCAATGGTGAAAATGTCAAACTGAGCAGCGTACCGGCCGCCATCGCGAAAAAGATAGCATATGTCACGGAGGATCGCAAGACCAGCGGGCTGATACTGACCAACCCCATCAGGGTCAACACCACATTGGCAGACCTTGACAGGGTTTCGAGCAGGGGCGTCATAGATGCCGATGTCGAGAGGTCGCTCGCCGAGGAGTACAGCGACAGGCTGGGCGTCAAGCGCGCGAGCAACGAACAGAACGTCGAGAACCTTTCAGGCGGCAATCAGCAGAAGGTGCTGCTGAGCAAGTGGATGTTCACGGAGCCAGACATACTCATACTCGACGAACCCACGAGGGGCATCGACGTAGGGGCAAAATATGAAATATATCTGTTCATCAACGAGCTGGTCTCACTGGGCAAGTCGGTTCTCATGATATCCAGCGAGATGCCCGAGCTGCTGGGCATGTGCGACCGCATTTACGTGATGAACGAAGGGAAAATCGTGGCGGAGCTGGCACAGGCGGAAGCTTCGCAGGAACGCATCATGACCAGTATCATCAGTTCAAAATCTGATGAAAAGGCCATGGCAGGCAAAGCGGCCACAGGCGGACAGCTTCAATAGCTCGATTAGCTAAGTAGCTCAAGCAGCTAAATTAGCTTCGATAAGGCGCTCTAATAATGCTTTAATAATAAGGAGGAGTATGGCAATGGACAAGGAAACAGGCGGGGCAGTAGCACCTGCAATCCAAAAACAAAAGGCTTTTGACCTAAAAAAGAACACGATGCTCATCGCCCTCATCGGGCTCATGGTGGTCTTTCAGGCTCTCATCATAGCCGGCGGCAAGGGTAATTTCTTTGACCCCTCGAATATCACGAACCTGATCGGGCAGAACAGCTACGTCGTGATTTTGGCGGTCGGCATGCTCATTTGCATACTGACCAGCGGGAGCATCGACCTTTCGGTCGGCAGCGGCGTGTGCATGATAAGCGCCATAGCGGGGGTGCTGATTGTGAACAATCACGTCAACATCTACGTTTCCATTATTATATGCCTTCTCATCGGGATTGGCATGGGTGCGCTGCAGGGCTATTTTATCGCGTATGTGCGGATACCCGCGTTCATCGTAACGCTGGCGGGGATGCTTACCTTTAGAGGGATAGGCTACGTAATATTGGGCGGGTATACGATATCGCCCTTCCCCGAGGAATTTACGCGCATATTCAACGGCTTCCTGCCCTCGTCCGGCGCGGACAGCGCCACGCTCACCACCGTCTCGATGGCGGTCGCGGCAGCCGTGTGCATACTGCTGATAGCAACGCAGGCGATGACGCGCGTGCGCAAACAGCGCAAGGGCTACCCCGTAGAACCGCTCGCCGCACAGGTGATAAAGCTCGCGCTCATCGTAGCTGTGATACTGGCGCTGTTCTGGCTGTTCAGCCAAAACAAGGGTATACCGGTCGTGCTCGTAACGCTCGCCATCGTCATCTTCGTCTACCAGTGGTATACGTCGAAAACCGTCGCGGGCCGGCACCTCTACGCGATGGGCGGCAACGAAAAGGCCGCGATATTTTCGGGCGTCAACACGAACAAGGTCATGTTCCTGGCCTACACGAATATGGGCTTCCTCGTAGCCGTCGCTTCTCTCGTCTGCATCGCGAGATTCAACTCCGCGGCGCCGTCGGCCGGCAATATGTACGAGCTGGACGCCATAGGCGCCTGCTTCATAGGCGGCGCGTCCGCGTACGGCGGAGTCGGTACGGTCGGGGGCTCAGTCATAGGCGCGGTGTTCATGGGCGTTCTGAACAACGGCATGTCCATCCTGGGCGTCGACGCGAACTGGCAACGCGCGGTCAAAGGCATCGTGCTTCTTATAGCGGTATTGGTGGACATATCGGCGCAGAAAAACCGCGTCGGATCGAAAGGCGGATTCCTGGGAGGGTTATTCAAATCGAAAAAGAACGACGCGGCGCTATAGCCGTAGCCGCGTCGGAAACGCAATCACGAGAAGCATACAGCTTCATTCATCATTCTTCCTTATGAGCGAACAGGGGCGCTAGGCCCCTGTTCTGATTTTATGGCTCTGAGTTTGCTGCCCGAATTTTGCGCGGCGGCGGCTGCTGCTCGAATTTTGCGGGGCAGCTTCCCTAGTTTTGCGCGGCTGCTGCCCGAATTTTGTGCGCGGCGGCGGCTGCTCGAACAGCGCGGCGCTCAATTCGCGCCGGAGCGTCTCGTGCGCGAGGTCACGTCTATCGCGACGACGACCACCACGATAATGCCGATGGCTATGTTCCGAAGCGAGAGCGGCGCGCCGACGCGGATAAGCCCGTTCTGCAATATACCCCATATCGCCGCGCCTACGGCAGTGCCCGCGAGCAGCCCCCTGCCCCCGAGCGTGGATATGCCGCCGATGACCGCGACAGCGACAGCGTACAGTTCATAGAGGCTTCCCACGGTCATGCTGCCGTAGCCGGTTTCGGCCGTCGTGATGATGCCCGCCAGACCCGCGCATACGGCGCTGATTACATAGGCCTTTCTGACGGTGGACACGACGCCTATGCCCGAGAGCCTGGACGCTTCCAGATTGTTGCCGATGGCGTACATATATCTGCCTGTGCGCGTCTTGACGAGGACGAACAGGAGGATGCCCCACACGGCGAACACTATCCATACGATGTCGTACATCCCGAGAAAGCGCCCGTAGAAAAACAGATCGCGGAAGCCGCGCGCGCCGTGCCCGATGAATCCCGTGTCGTAGTTTTGGTTGGCTATCTGCGCTATGCCGCGGCATATCATCATGGTGCCGAGCGTGGCGATATACGACGGCATCTTGGCTCGCGACACCAGTTCCCCGTTCAGCACCCCGAACGCGCAGCATATCAAAAGCGAGACGACCGCGGCCATGGCCGGCTCTATGCCCGACGACATCATCGTCGCGGACACCATGCAGCTCATGCCCATTACCGAACCAATCGAAAGGTCGATATTCCCCGTTATCAGCACCACGCTCTGCCCTACCCCGATAAGCAGTATCGGCGCGATGGAGCGCAGGACGTTCTCAACGTTCCGGCTGCCGTAGAACATCGGATCCATCATGGAGAACACGATGAACAGTATCGCCATCAGCACGAGCATTACTATTATTCTTCCCGCCCTCATGGTCAGCGAGATGCCTATCTTACGCATCATTATTCCATCCCTTCCTCTATGCCCAAGGCCCTTTCGCCCGTTATGCCGCTCCCGCCGACTATGAGCATGCGGTCGCTGACCGCCGCGCTGTCCGTGGTGCTGCTGTCGATAATGAGTATGGCTGTCCGGCGCTGCTTGAACATCGCTATGAGTGACATAATGTGCATGCGCAGCCCGATGTCCGTTTCTATGAATGGCCGCTCCAGGACCAGTATACGGGGGTTGTAGATGTACTCCCTCATATACACGAGGTCATACAGCGACTCCGCCGGCAACCCCTGTGGCGAGTCGGCGTCGATGCTGTCGCCTATCAGGGCGCGGTACTCATCGCGGATGACCGTGCGCCTCGCGCTGCCCATCCAGAGCGACGGCACCCTCTCCGCGGCCCTGATGCAGAGATTGTCCAGGCAGCTCATCTCGCTGAATATCATGCTGCGCGTCGGCACCTCGCGTATATAGCTGATGTGGGCGGCACCGGACGATTTGGAGATCTGCGCACCCCTGACCCTGATTTCGCCCGAATCGGGCTTCGCCTCGCGGCTCAGCAGGCTTCGCATGTCGCTTCGTATCCGGTCCATCCTATCCCAGAGCAGCACGCACTCGCCTTCCGAGACAGAGAAGTCGAACTTCGATATCGACCCGAAGCTCACCTTGTCGAAGCGTAGCATGCTGGCAGTGCCGGCCTCGGGCAGAACGGGCATGCGCCCGGGTGAAAAATGGTACCGGCGCAGCTTCTCAGCGGTGTACTCAGACCTGTCCACGACCCTGATGACGCGCCCGCCTTCCACGGCGGCCACCCTGTCGCAAACGCCCGTCAGCACGTTGATGTCGCCGCTGATATATATGAACGAAACCCCTCGCTCCGCGAATCGCCGCACTTGTTGCTGAAACTTCGTCAGCTCCGGATCGCCGTATTCGATGCAGGCGTTCCTGACGATGATGAGGGCGCTACCGTCTACCACCGCCTTGAGCGCTTGTATGATATACGCGTCGGCCATCGACAGATCGCGGGCGTAGACACTGCCGTCAAGACTGACGCCGTATTCTTCCGCGAGCGCGGCGAACTGCGATGTCAGCACGGATTTGTTGATGATGTACTTCCTGAACCCGCGTCTCATGACGAAAACATTTTCGGCCACAGTCATGTCGCCTATCAGCCCTTCGGTGCGGCTCACATAGCCGATACGCATCGCGGCACCCGGGCGCACGCTGTTCGCCGCGTTGTAGCTGTTCACTTGCCTGTCCATGAACAGCACCCTGCCGTAGTCAATGGCGCGGTTCTCGGTGGCCAGCCCGACGAACTCGTCCTTGCCCCTGTTGTCCGCGAAGAAAAGACCCAGCACCTCGCCCTCGAATACGTGCAGGCTGAAATTGTCCAGAAGCTTCAGCCCCGCCCTCGTGCAAGTCACGCTGTCCGCCCTGAAAACCTCTTTCCTCACGGCCCGATACCCTCCGCGTCGCTGTACCTGGTGATATACGGCAATGTTATTTCAACGTCCGTGCCGGCTCCTTCCTCGGACATGATGGCGATGCCATAGCCCTCGCCGAACAGGAGCTTGATGCGGTTGTTCACGTTCGCCAGCGCGATGCCGCCTTCGCTGCCGGAACCTGCGCCCGAGCCTACGCCGAACCTTCCGTATATGTTCGACATCCTGTCGTTCAGCTCGCGCAGCTTTTCGGCGCTCATGCCGACCCCGTTGTCCGAAACCGTCAGAATCACCCTGCTCCCCGTGTACTGGATGAAGATGCTGACATGCCCCGTGACCGAAAGCCCCTCGACGCCGTGAATGATGGCGTTCTCGACCACCGGCTGGAGAATGAGCTTCGGGACCTTCGCGTTCTGCAGCGCCGCGCGGTCTCCCTCGCTCTCAAACGCGATGTCAAGGCTCAGCCGGTCGCCGAACCGATACTCCTGTATGATGTAATAGTTCCTGACATTGGCCAGCTCGCTGTCCAGCGTTACCAAGGTCTCCAGATTTGAAATGGTGTAACGGAAGAACTGTGACAGCGTTTCCGTCATCTTCGCGATGTCGTCCGAGCCGTTCAGCAGAGCCTCGCCCCGAATGCCCTCTAGCGTGTTGTAGAGGAAATGCGGGTTTATCTGGTTCTGCATGGCGAGGTACTGCGCCTGCCGCTTGCTCATATTCACCGCTTCATCGGAAAGCAGGATGTCCGCAAGGCGATCCACCACGTCCTGCACGCCCTCGCTCATCTGCCATTTCAGCCCGCTGATGCCCTCGGTCGAATAGCCCTTTGAGAACAGCGTCAGCATGCGTTCCGTTTCGCGGTATGGGTCTATGAGGAATAATTTTGCAAGAATTAATATAATTGGAATTGACGCCGTGGCGCATATGGCGGGAACGAGCCCACGCCCGCAGCTTGCGTAGAGGTACCAGAGCGCCGCGCACAATGCGGCGATGACGGCACATGCCGCAACAATGAATGCCACGAAGCGCCTTGACAGATAGTTCTTGCCGCTGTCCTCTTTCATCTTCCCCAAGCGTATAGCTTCCTGTACTCGCTGGGCTTGACGCCGGTGGCTTTCCGAAACGACGCCGAGAAATGTTTCGTGTCGCTGTAGCCTACCATCTCGCAGACGAGCGCGACCGCGGTGTTCGTCTCCTTCAGCAAGCGCTTGGCTTCGTCCATCCTCACGCTGCGGACGTATTCGCTGAACGTGCTGCCGGTCTCCTTCTTGAACAGTGTCGAGAAATACGAGGAATTGAAGCCCTCGGACTCCGCGATATCGTCTATGGAAATGGGTTCCGCAAAATGTTCCTGGATGTATTTTTTTGCGTTCGTCACGGGTCTGCCGCGGGGTTCGCCGATGGTCTGCTGCAACATCTCGAACGCGTCGCTTATCATATGCTCAAGAAAATCGAGCGAGCTTCGCGCGGCCGGTATGACATCCAGGCGGCGCAGAAATTCGTCCCGCATCATCTCCCCGCCCGGGTAGGTGACATTGTATTGCAGCGCGAACGTGAGCCACGTATCGTATACCGACTTCGCGAAGTCGCGCACATCCCTGCCCGTCAGCCCGTCGATGGCAAGCAGCTGCGCCGACGCGTCCGACACGACCTTCCGCAGCGCTTCGCGGTCCATCACGTCCATCGCATGCTCTATCGCCTTCGTGACGGAGCGGCTGAGCATCGCCACTTTTTCCGAGCCGGAATTTTCGGGCAAGTCCTCGTAATATGAACCCGCGCCGATGATGAGACGCTCGTACATCATCCATTCGGCATTATGCCACGAATCGGCAAGGCCGGACGCTTCGCCGGACGCTTCGCCCGCCAGCATCGTGAACACGCCCGACGGGAAATAATTGTTCTGTACGCGCGCCTCGTCGAAAATATTCTTCAGCGCGCCGCTGACCTCGCCGCTTTTCTCCGAGGGGTAGTTCAGCACGAGGTTCGCGCCGGAATAGATGAACTCGATTTCCATCTCTGAGCATAGCTCGTCCAGATGCCGCGAGCACATGTCGCGCAGCTTCTCCGCGAACAGGGCCAGGCTTTCTGAATAAATTTCGTCGTAGTCTCCATCCACCTTGAATATGACGTACCTGAATGTATCGCTGGAAAAAGAATAGCCGAAATTTTCGTTCAGATATTCGGAAGTAATAAGGCTGCGGTTGGCGGGGTCCATGAGAAACCCGTACAGGCCCGCGCGCTTTCTGCGCCTTTCGCTCTCCGCCATCCTGTTTATCTGGTCATGCTCCGACACCGCGTATTCGCGCGCCAGGATTTTCCCCTTCATCTTTTCGAGCGTCAGCCGCAGCTCGTCCTTGTCGATCGGTTTCAGCAGATAGTCAACCACGCCGTATTTCATGGCGCTGTGCGCGTAATTAAAATGGCGGTAGCCGCTGATAATGATGAACTCCAGTGACGGGCGCGCTTCCTTCGCCCGCTCTATCAGCTCTATCCCGCCAAGCCCGGGCATACGGATATCCGTGATCACGATGTCCGGCCCATGTTCACGTATCAAATCCAGGGCTTCGTTGCCATTCTTGGCCAAGCCACACAGCTCCATCCCAAGGCCGTCCCAGTCAATGAGCGCCTTTATGAGCTTTGCGACCTTCAGTTCATCATCCGCGATTACAACCTTCATACACCCTCGCACCTCTTGCACGACAAATCCACCACAGCAAATTCACCACAGCGCCGGCTGCGCCCAACTATAGATATTTTATCATATCAGGTCATGCGGTGGCATGGCGAAAGCATTTGGCTGTGCGAAAGCATTTTGCGAAGCCGTGGGGGAAAGCGGATCGTGCGAGCCGAGATGATCCGAATCTCATTACCCTCTGTTTTGTTCGGGCGGGAGGGCAAAATCCCCGCCGAACAGATCCGCGATTTTCCCGCGCCAAAATGCCGTGCCCACCAGCGCCGCGTCCGCGCCGTACGATATAGCTTTTCTGATGTCGTCCGCCGAATCCATTCCGCTTTCGCTCACGATAAAGCTGCCCGCCGGCGCGTATCGAATCAGATTTTTCGTGGTTTCAATGCCGAGACTGTCTTTTTCAAGCAGTTTTATGTCTTTGTTGTTGATGCCGATATATTTTGCGCCGAGCTTCTTTGCGGCTTCCATTTCCCACGCGTCATGGACTTCCACCAGCGGCTTTAGCCCCAGCTCCAGGGACTTTTCATATAATAAATCCAGCCTTTCGCACGTCGCCGCGATAAGCAGCACCGCCGCCGCGCCGCAGTCCGCGGTCTCCTTCAAATCCTCCGACGTCTGTATGAAATCCTTGCGTATAACAGGCAGGCTGACCGCCTTACAGATATCGCGCAACAGCGAGAGCGAACCGCCGAAATGTTCGCTCTCGGTCACAACAGACAGCCCTAAAACCCCCTTCCGCTCCAATTCGGCAGCGTACTCAACAGGGTTTCTTCCTCGGAACAAATCTCCATGCTTCGGCGAAACCGCCTTGAAATCAATTATCAGCTTCGACAGCATTTGATGTCTCCCTCAGCTCGTTCAGCTTCTTCAGCGCCGCGCCGCTTTCGATAAGCCCCCTCGCCAGCTCGACACCCGCTTTGAAACCTTCCGCCTTGCCGCCAACTATGAGCGCGCCGGCCGAGTTCAGTATAACGGCGTTTTTGCGTGCGTCTTTAATGGAGCCGTCGAACACCCCCTCGACCGTCGCCGCGTTGCCCTCGGGGGTCTGCGTCCTTATCTGATCGAGGGTGCAGCGCTCCAGCCCAAAATCCTCGGGGGCGATTTCAAAGCTCGTGATTTCGCCGTTTATAAGGCGCATGATTCTCGTCTTGCCCATCAGCGATATTTCGTCCAGCCCGTCCAGCCCGTGGACAAACATCGCGTTCGTATAGCCTATTTCCTTCGCGACATAGGCCACCGTCTCCAAGAGCTCGGGCCTATAGACACCCAGCAGATGGCGCGGCGCGAACGCGGGGTTGATGAGCGGCCCGATAACCGTGTAAAAAATCGTCTTGATCCCTAGGTCGGCTTCCGCGGGCAGAACCTTGCACATGACAGGGTGGAAAAGCGGCGCGTACAGAAAAGCTATCCCTATCTCCTCAATCATTTTTTCAGCATGCTCTTTCGGGATGTTGATATTGACTCCCAGCGCTTCCAAAACGTCAGCGGATCCCGACAGTGACGCGAGCGAGCGCGAGCCATGCTTTGCGACGGGAATCCCCGCACTCGCGGCGACGATGGCAGTCGCGGTCGATATATTGAAGGTCGACAGGCCGCCGCCCGTTCCGCAGGTGTCCATCAAATCCTCGCCGACATCGGGCCGGAGCGGGACACAGTTTTCGCGCATGGCTCTTGCGATATACGCCATTTCTTCCTTGCTGGCGCCCTTCATGAGCAGCGCGACCTGAAATCCCGCGATTTGCACGTCCGATACCTCGTCGTTATTAATCTGCAAAATCAGCTTTGAAATCTCCTCCTGCGACAATTCCTGGTGCGTAGTTACCTTTGACAATACATTTTTATACATCTTTCTCTCCCTTCAATATTTTAATATAATTTTCTAATTTTTCCACAGAGTTCTCGGCGTGCTCCTCGATTATTTTCACGAAGCCGCTCCCGACTATCACTCCGTCAGCAATACTGCTCATTTTTTCTACCTGCTCGCGCGTGGATATCCCGAAGCCGATGCAGATGGGGATATCCGTGACCTTTCGTATCTCCGCGGTTATTCCTTCCAAATCGCCCGAAAACTCGCTCGTGCGTGCGCCGGTCGAGCCAAGGCTGGACACCAGATAGATAAAACCTGTCGCGTCCTTCGCCAATTTCGCTATCCTGCGCTTCGATGTCGGCGCTATCAGGGTAATCAGATGCACATTGTGCTTTTTCGCAAACGGAAGCACTTCATCCCGCTCCTCGTATGGCAGGTCAGGGATGATGACTCCATAAACCCGCGCCCGTTCACACCTTTCGAAGAATTTTTCGTAGCCATAGACAAACACCGAGTTCACATAGCACAGGATGGCCTTGCCGCCAAACTCAACGGCCTCCAGCATATCGAACATCGAATCTGTGGTGGCGCCGTTTTCAAGCGCCCTGATATTCGCCTTTTGTATGGCCGCGCCGTCCGCGACAGGGTCCGAAAACGGCAGCCCGACCTCTACGATATCGCTGTGTTTCGAGAGCGCTTCGATAAACCCCTTCGTGGCCTCCATCGAAGGGTCGCCCGCGGTCACGAATGATACGAACATCTTCTTATTCATGCAGATTCACCCCCTTATAGCGCGCCATCGCCGCGACATCCTTATCGCCGCGCCCCGAGACCACGACGACGATAGGGCCGTCATACTCCCGCGCGTGTTTCAGCGCGTACGCGACCGCGTGCGCGGACTCGATGGCCGGAATGATTCCTTCGATTCGCGAGAGATACTCGAAAGCGTCCACCGCCTCGGCATCCGTTATCGGCACATATTTGGCTCTTCCCCTCGCGTGCAGGTCGGCGTGTTCAGACCCGATCCCCGGGTAGTCCAGCCCCGCGGAAATGGAATAGACAGGGGCGATTTGCCCGTAATCGTCTTGGCAGAACAGCGATTTCATGCCGTGGAATATTCCAGAAACCCCTGTCGCTATCGTTGCCGCGTGCTGCCCTGTTCCAAGCCCCTTACCGGCGGCTTCGCAGCCTATCAGCTCCACCTCGCGGTCAGGGATGAAATGATAGAAAGAGCCGATGGCGTTGCTGCCGCCGCCGACGCAGGCGATGACCGCCTTGGGAAGCACTCCCTCGGCTTTCAGAATCTGCTCCCTTGCTTCTTTTGATATCACCGACTGAAAATCGCGAACCATGGTCGGGAACGGGTGCGGCCCCATGCAGCTGCCGATGAGATAATGCGTGTCCGAAACGCGCCTGGTCCATTCCCTCATCGTCTCATTGACCGCGTCCTTCAAAACCTGTGTGCCCGACTCCACCGCATTGACCTTTGCGCCCAAAAGCTCCATTCGGTACACGTTCAGCGCCTGCCTTTCGGTATCCTCCCTGCCCATGAAAATCTCGCATTCCATGTCCAAGAGAGCCGCAACGGTGGCGGTCGCGACCCCATGCTGCCCCGCTCCGGTCTCGGCAATCAGGCGCGTCTTGCCCATCTTCTTCGCCAAAAGAGCCTGTCCCAGCACGTTGTTTATCTTATGGCTTCCCGTATGGTTCAAGTCCTCGCGCTTCAAATAGATTTTGGCTCCGCCCAGATCCTCGGTCATCCTTTCGGCGAAATACAGGAGCGATGGGCGCCCCGTATACTCGCTGAAATATCTCGACAGCTCCGCCTGATAATCCTCGTCGTTTTTATAGAATCCATATGCTTCTTCCAGCTCCAAAACCGCAGTCATCAATGTTTCGGGCACATATTGCCCGCCAAATTCGCCGAACCTATTACTCATCGCACGCCCTCCTCAATTTCAATATTTTCTGTAGATCCTTCCGTCCGTCTGATTCCGCCCCGCTTGAAACGTCAATGCAATACGGCCCATACCCAATGGCTTCGCCTATGTTGCTCTCATTGATGCCGCCGGCGAGGAAGAATGGCTTTTCATCATAATCGGCGATGAGCCGCCAATCGAACATACCGCCGGTAGAGCCGCGCACGCCCCTGCGGAACGCGTCGAACAATACAAAATCGCACTCTGTATGAAACTCTTTGTCCAATGGAATAATAAAGGACTTTATCGTCTTGACGGGCAAACCGCTGTAGGTGCCCGACCCATGGAACTGCACATAATCGACCACCCCGCTCTCCACGACCTCTTTGACGTACTCATACGGTTCGTCCAAAAACGCGCCCACGGTCTCGATGCGGGGGTTCAGTCTCTCCTTCAGCCTCTTTGCCGTTTCCAGAGTTATCTTCTGCGGATGCTCCGCGAAAACAAACCCGCAAAAATCCACGCCGGCCCTATTCAGGCAATCAATATCGTCTATCGTCCGATTCCCGCAAATCTTCAATTTCATCTTCCCTATATCTCCTCTTTCTCCTAAAACAAAAAGCAGCGGATTCTCGCAATCCACTGCTCTAAAAAAAATGGCAGTGGAATCAATCCGCTGCCTAAAAAAACCGACTCAAAACAGGCAGCGAACTAACGCCACCACCAAGCACTATTGAATTTCAGATTGTTTTTCATGTTCATCGCTAATTCCTTTTCATAGTTGGTGACCCTACCGGGAATCGAACCCGGGTTACCGCCGTGAAAGGGCGGTGTCTTAACCGCTTGACCATAGGGCCATATTTTCAAGTATGCCCTCCCAGTCTTTCGGCTGGGAGGGCCATAGGTCGGCGGCGTCCTATTTTCCCGGGCGGTCGCCCGCCAAGTATCTTCGGCGCAGGGGAGCTTAACTGCTGTGTTCGGGATGGGAACAGGTGTACCCTCCCCGCCGTAGCCGCCT
>JAIRPQ010000036.1 GCA_031256875.1 Eubacteriales Family XIII. Incertae Sedis bacterium
ATGAACAACTACCCGAAACCCTTGCAGCGGCTTATCGCTGAGCTGTCGCGGCTTCCAGGCATTGGCGGCAAGACGGCGCAGCGGCTGGCGTTCCATATTATCGCCATGAACGACGAGGACGCGTTCTCGATGGCGGACGCCATCAAGGGCGCGAAGAAGGAGCTGGTGTATTGCTCCGTCTGCGGCAACCTGACCGACGCGGACCCCTGCGCCATATGCACGGATGCCGCCCGCGACCGCAGCGTCATCTGCGTCGTCGAAACGCCGCGCGACGTTGCGGCGATAGAGCGCATGAAGGATTACAGGGGGCTGTACCATGTGCTGCACGGCGCCATCTCGCCGATGGATGGCGTGGGTCCCGACGACATCAACCTGCGCTCGCTCATCATCAGGCTGCAGGGCAACGACGATGTGCGCGAGATCATCGTAGCCACGAACCCGAATATCGAGGGAGAGGCGACGGCGATGTACGCGGCGGGCCTCATAAAGCCGTCGGGCATCAAGGTGACGCGCATAGCGCACGGCGTTCCGGTGGGCGGCGACCTGGACTACACGGACGACGAAACGCTGTCCAAGGCGATGTCCGGCCGCCGAGATCTGTAGGGCGCGCGGCCGCGTTTTGGCGGAGGCGGCAGGATATAATTAATAACTGAAAACTCAAACTATTGTGCATTTGAGGATACCGGCTTTGTTTGATTGACAGGGCGGGGCGTCTAACATATAATGCATTCGTGCGCGGGGAGTCGGTGTGGCCGCGCTGCAATTATACATTTTCATATTATGAAGCGGGCGTGGTAGAGGGCGCTTTGTCGTTTGGCCTTTTTTAGGGACGCTCCGCAGCAGTAGGAGGTGAACTATGGCAGAAGATAACGTTAAATCGTCGATTGCCGTGGATACAGCCGAGCGTGGACTCAAGAAGCATAAGATGAGCACGTTCACGGTGGTGTTCATGATCTTTTCCCTTGTAGCTGCCGGATGCTACGGCATCGAAGACATGATCCCCGATACGGGGCCTGGCCTCACGCTGGTAATTCTCATTGTGCTGCCCTTCATCTGGGGTCTGCCCTTCGGACTCGTGGCTTCGGAGCTTGGCTCTGCCAGGCCGCAGGAGGGCGGTTACTACAAATGGGTGCAGGAAGCGCTCGGAGAGTTCTGGGGATTCCAGGCCGGCTGGTGGCGCACCGTTTCCATCTACATCGACAACACGCTGTACGTCGTGCTCGCGGGCGGATATCTCGCGGGCATGTTCAACATGACCACCGAACAGGAGCGCGCTTTCAAGATAGCGATGATACTCGTGTTCATGTTCATCAATATCAGGGGCGTTCGCGATGTCGGATCGGTCACGAATGTCCTTTCGATTTTCGTCATCGTGGCGTTCGCGATGGTGGCGGTCATCGGCTTCATGAACTGGGGCGGAAACCCGTTCGAGCCGTTCACGGCAGCGCCCGTCGAGGTGCCGTCCGATTGGTTCTTCTATATAGGCGGCGGGCTGTCGGTCGGCATGTGGATGTACTCGGGCTACGAGTCCATGTCCACGATAGCGGGAGAGCTTGAAGACCCGCAGGTCATATCGAGGGCGACCATTCGCTCGGTTCCGCTCATCATGGCCACATATATCCTGCCGACGATGGCGGCTTTGGCGGCGTTCAAGGCGGCGGGCGAAGCGTTCGACTTCTCGAATTGGGCGGCAGAAGCGGGCGAAGGCGTCATAGGCTACGCCACGGTCGCGGAGCATTTCGTCGGGCCCGCGTTCGGCGTGTTCTTCATCATCGTAGCCATCGTCGCGCAGTGCTCCATATTCAACACGTACATCGCCTCGGGCTCGCGCGGCTTCTTCGCGCTGGCCGACGACGGACTCGCGCCGCCGTTGCTCGTGAAGGTGGACAAGAAGCGCGGCGTGCCGTATATCGCCGTGATTTCGGTGGCGGTAGTCAATATCGCGCTCTGCATGATTCCGTTCAAGAACCTGATAGTCGTGGACGTGTTCATGCTCGTCTCGTCGTACATCCTCGTATACATCTCCGCGATGATACTGAGAAAGCGCATACCGCCCGAAGAATACAAGTTCAAGGCGCCCGGCGGATACGGATTCCTGAAGCTGATTTGCATCATGCCCATCTGCGTGGCGTTCTTCTCGTTCTTCATCAACGGCACCGATTATTTCATCGGCGGCATGGTGGGCATCATCACGGGGCCGATACTCTACGCTATATGGAAGAATATCTACGGCGGGCTGGCGTCGAAAGACCCCGCGCTGCACCCCGTCAACCCCAGGACGCGCCTCGCGGTCGGGGATCTGAAACGCATGTCGTTCCTGTTCTTTGTATTGGGAATAATAGGCGCAGTTGGCAGCTTCTTCTTGCCGTGGTACGAGTCGGGCTGGGTGACGGAGCTGGTGGATGAGGGCATGACCTACGCCGACGCTTTCGCCGACAATTATGACATGACGCTGTTCGGCACGCAGGAAGCCATGTGGTTTGGAATCAAGGTCGCGACGGTGGCGGTCCTCGTGCTCGCCGCGATATTCTACTTCGCGTGGCGCAAGGTCGACTACACCGAAAAAGGAAAGGCCGTCGCATGATGCCGGATAATAATCTGAGCAGATTCGCTTGGCAGGCCGGATGACTTGTTTATATTTGTGGTGCGCCCCTGCCCGTCGGGGGTGACTGACCTGCCAGGGTGACTATTGAGTTCAAAGTTACCGGATTGGCTAGGGTGCGCCGCCGCAATTATTCCATTATTATTGCTTTTATTATCGCTTTTATATTTTTACATTGCCAAAGGAGGTACTCAGATGGCAGAAGAAAGATTGGTAGAGCGGAGCGAACAGACGCTGAAACGCGGCATCATGCCGTGGCACGTCTCGCTGATTGCTCTCGGCGGAATCATAGGTTCATGTTATTTCCTCGAGCTCGGCTATACGTTCAACGAGATGGGCCCGGGCGCGATACTCATAACGTACGCGGTGGCGGGCATCACCATCTACGGGGTCATGCAGTCTTTCGCGGAGCTGCTCGTCAACATACCCAGGCGCGGCTCGTTCGTCTCGTACACGCGCGAGTTCATGGGCGACACGGCGTCCGCCGGCATCGGCTGGGCGTTCTGGGCGAACTGGGTCTGCTATATCCCGTCCGAAGCGCTCGCGACGGCCATTTTCGTGAACGCGCTCATCAAGCAGATAAATCCCGAATTTGTGGGCAACGCGGGGCTGACCTTCCTCTGGGGGATCATCGCGCTCGTGCTGCTGACGCTCATCAACATCTTCCAGGTCAAATGGTTTGGGCACCTGGAATCCATCCTCGCCATCATCAAGATTTTCGCGATTATCCTGTTCATCATCGCGGGCATCCTCATATTCCTCGGCATCGTGAACGGCAACGGCGCGCATTTCGAGGGCAACGGAGCGACGGCGGACATCGCTGCGGGCTTCGTCGGCACGCAGGCCATTCTCCCGAACGTGGGCGAGGACATAATGCACCAGCTGTTCCCGCGCGGCGGCGTCGTGATGATAACGCTCATGATATGGACGCTCGTAAACTTCCAGGGTTCGGAGATAGTCGGCCTTTCGGCGGCGGAAACGCAGAATCCCGAGGTCAATGTGCCAGCCGCCTGCAAGAAGGTGGCGTACCGCATCATCCTGATTTACTTAGTGCCTATTTTCATCCTGTCGCTCATCATGCCCTACACGGTCGCGACGCTCGACAGCTCCGTGTTCGCGCAGGCTCTGGCGGCATACGGCTGGGGCTGGGCCAGCAGCCTGTTCACGGTGGTCACGCTCGTGGCCGCGTTCAGCTGCGCCAACTCGGGCTTCTACGGCACGGTGCGCTCGCTCTACGGTCTTTCGGTAGAAGGGCTCGCGCCGAAATTCCTGTCGAAGCTGAACCGCCACAGCACGCCGCAGAACGCCACGCTGTTCACGCTCGTGTTCATCTGGGTCGTGTTCATGCTGAGCTTCTTCATCAGCATCCTCGGCTACATGGGCGGCGAGGACAACATGCTGTATACGGCGCTCGTCGGCATCGCCGGCTTCACGGGCACGCTGTGCTGGGTCGGCATACTCTATTCGCAGATTCTGTTCCGCAAGAAGCTGAAGGAGCGCGGCTATGACCCGAAGGAAGTGCTCACGGTGAAGGCGGCGCTTTTCCCCGTGCTCGGATGGTTCGCCATCATTTTGCAGGTCGCGGCCATGGTGCTGCTCATCTTCGAAGCGGGCGACGGCATCCCGATATTCCTGCTTTCGATGGATATCATCATCGCGCCCGTCGCGGTGTTCGCCGTGCAGAAATACCGCGGCAAGATTCGCAAGAACATCGTCATCGGCACGGACGAGGTGACGTTCAACGAAAAATTCCCCGCGAAGCCCGGCTCTGAAGGCGAGCGGAAGGACGCTGTGAAGGCTTCGCGCAAGCTGATCTATGGCGGCGGTACGATATGGACGGCGATAATATTCATCGTGACGGCGGTCTCCATCGCGCTGTCCTTCCTGACCATCAACGCCAACCCCGCGGAAATCGCGGAGGGCTACAATATCCTCACCGACCCCGCGATGGGCAAGGTGTGGCTGCTGATGCTCGTGGAGATAGTGACGTATGTGATCGTGTTCTTCTCCGCCAAAAAGCTCGGCGAGCGCACGGCGGTCAAAGAGGACGCCGCCTAGCCCGCACGACGGCGCGGCGAGGCATCGCGCGGACAATAGCGGAAGCCGACGGGTCTCCTGTCGGATTCCGCTTTTTCAGCGAAACAGGCGCAAAATAGGCATATAATATGTTATAATATGCAACGGGCACAGGGCATCCATCCCCCACGCCCACGCAATCATCGGTTGCGGTCGTAAGTTATAGTCATAAGTTAATAATAATAAGTTATAGTAGTAATAGGTTAGATGTGTTAGCAAACAAGGGAGCGTGACAGTGGAAACAATAATTGTCTTAATCCTGATCCCTCTCGTAATTGCGCTGGCGCTTCTCTTTATTCGGCACGATGCCGCAAGGCGGCCGGTGGTGTTCATCGGCGCGATTGCGACGGCAGCCCTCTCAGTGGTATTGGCTGTCCAGCAGGGCATATGGTCGGATGCCGCAGCGAATATGCTGTGGTCGGGAGAGACGGAGTCGGCTGAGATTACGGGATACGCAATGATGGGCATTGAAGCTGCTTTGGCCATCGTTATTTTCGTTCTTGGGATCAAATACAAAAAAGCGCTTGCGTGCATACTTGTCGCAGTGCAGTGCCCCATTCTCATATGGTTCGAGCTTTTCGGCGGTGGCCATGAGATAGAGGTGAAGAACAACATTTGCATCGATCAGTTCTCGCTGATAATGGTGCTCATCATAGGCGTCATAGGCACTCTCATCTGTGTCTACGCGGTCGCCTACATGAAGGACTTCCAGCACCATCACGAGGGCCAGCCCGACAGAAGATGGTGGTTCTTCTTCCTTCTTTTCCTGTTCCTGTCGGCCATGTTCGGCATCGTTTTGTCGAATAACCTCATATATATGTACTTCTTCTGGGAGATTACGACGCTGTGTTCGTTCTTCCTCATCGGGTACACAAAGACCGACGAAGCGGTAAGAAATTCGTTCAGGGCGCTCATCATGAATCTGCTCGGCGGGCTGGCGTTCGTACTCGCCATAGTCCTCATCGGCAAGAGCTACGGCACGCTCGAGATAGACCAGCTGATTCAGATTGGCGTTACCTCAAAATCGGCGGGACAGCCCGACCTCATCATCAATTCGGTGGTCATGCTGCTCTGCTTCGCGGGCATCACGAAAGCGGCGCAGATGCCGTTCAACAGCTGGCTGCTCGGCGCCATGGTCGCGCCGACGCCGACGAGCGCGCTGCTCCATTCTTCGACGATGGTCAAGGCCGGCGTGTTCCTCATAGTCAAGATGTCACCGCTGCTCGGCGTACAGGGTATCCTGTCCATCGGCGAGCCCGGCTTCATGGTCATGATGGTCGGCGGCATCACGTTCCTGCTCGCTTCCTTCTCGGCGGTGACGCAGAGCAACGCGAAGCGCGTACTCGCCTACTCGACGATCGCGAACCTCGGGCTGATAGTCGCGTGCGCGGGCATCGGCACGCCGGAGGGCGTGTGGGCCGCGATTATGCTCATCATATTCCACGCGGTCACGAAGTCGCTCCTGTTCCTCAGCGTAGGCACGGCAGAGCACAATATCGGAAGCCGCGACATCGAGGATATGGACGGGCTGTTCGGCAGGCTGCCGCGCCTGGCGGTATTCATGATAATAGGCATAGCGGGGATGTTCCTCGCGCCCTTCGGGATGCTCATCTCCAAATGGGCCGCGCTCCAGTCGTTCGTGGACGCGGGCGGCATCTGGGTGGTGCTGATGATAGTGTTCGGCTCGGCGGTGACGCTGTTCTACTGGGGCAAATGGCTCGGCAAGCTCACGGCCATAGTCGCGGCCAGGAAGAACATACAGGACAAGGTGCACGGCGAGGAATGGTTCGTGCTGGCGGGGCATATCGTGCTGGTCATACTCATCTCGCTCTCGTTCCCGCTTTTCTCGGGCAACGTCATAGTGCCGTTCATCAAGAATTTCTTCACCGGCGTGTCCGAGGAATCCATACTGGCGCTCTCGGGCGACAACATGATCATCATGGTGGTGCTCGTATGCGTCATCCTCGTGCTGCCGCTGCTGTTCTACGGCCGCACGCGCAAGCGCATTGTTCCGCTCTACATGGGCGGCGCGAACGAAGGCGACAACCTCACCTTCCTCGGCGCGATGGAGAAGGACGTGCCCGTCTCGCTGCGTAACTGGTATATGGAAGGAGTATTCGGCGAAAAGCTGATGAACCGCATCGGGCTGATATCCACATGCATCATCTTCGCGATATCGTTCTCGTTCGTCGCCAACCTCGCCTATCAAGTGTACCGTTACGTTCAGGAAGGGGGTGTGTTCTCATGACAGTAAGCCTCTATGCAGTCATAGGGCTCGCGGCGTATCTGATAGCAGGCCCGTTCGTGGGCGGCTGGTTCGCGGGCGTCGACAGGAGAATCACCGCGCGTATGCAGGGCAGGTTCGGCCCGCCGATATTGCAGCCCTTCTACGATGTGCGCAAGCTCATTGAGAAAGAGCCCGTGACCGTCAACGGCGGCCAGGACTTCTACGTGATGTGCTTCCTCATTTTTATAATAATAACGGGCGGTCTGTTCTTCTTCGGACAGAATCTGCTGCTCGTGATATTCACGCTGACGACGGCGAACCTGTTCCTCGTCATCGGGGCGTATTCGTCCAACTCGCCCTATTCGCAGATAGGCGCGGAGAGGGAATTGTTGCAGATGATGGCGTACGAGCCCATGGTGCTTTTGACCGCGGTCGGCCTATACATGACTACGGGCAGCTTCAACATCAGCGACATCATGCTGGGCGGCGCGCTGGCCGGCGGAGCCATTCCGCTGAAATACCTCATCGGGATTTTCGCGGGCTACCTGTTCATCCTTACGATAAAATTCCGCAAATCGCCGTTCGACCTCTCGCTGTCGCACCACGCGCACCAGGAGCTGGTCAAGGGTGTCACGACGGAGTTCTCGGGGCGCACGCTCGCGCTCATAGAGATAGCGCATTGGTATGAGAACGTGTTCCTGCTCGGCTTCATATTCCTGTTCTTCCAGAACGGTACATGGTATATGGCGCTGGTCGGCGTGGTGGTGGCGCTCGCGTGCTACTTCCTCGAAATATTCATCGACAACGCTTTTGCCAGGATGAAGTGGCAGTTCACGCTCAAGGCGAGCTGGCTCGTGACGATAACATTCGGCGCGGCGAATCTCATACTGCTGTACTACTTTAAAGGCTTAATGTGAAGGGGGTGCAGAGTATGTCATACATTACAAAAAGTCCTTGGATAATACATTACGATGGTTCGAGCTGCAATGGCTGCGACATCGAGGTGCTGGCCTGTCTCACGCCGATGTACGACGTGGAGCGCTTCGGCATCATCAACACGGGCAACCCGAAGCACGCGGACATCTTCCTGATAACAGGCTCTATCAACGAGCAGAACATCAGCGTGGTCAAGCAGATCTACGAGCAGATGCCCGAGCCGAAAGTCGTGGCCGCGGTCGGCATCTGCGCGACCTCGGGCGGCATTTTCAAAGAGTGCTACAACATCATGGGCGGCGTCGACACGGTGATTCCTGTCGATGTCTACATCCCGGGCTGCGCGGCTCGTCCCGAAGCGATAATAGACGGGGTTGTGGCGGCGCTCGGTGCGCTCGACGAGAAGAAGAAAGCGCTGGACGCGAGGCCGAAGATTTCCGATACGGCGGCTGATTCCGCTATGGGCGCGGCGAGCGACGACAGCGTTGACGGCGCTCCGCCCGAACCGCCGGAGGATCCCATCCTGCCAGGCGACGATGTTGAGGTGAAATACTATGGCGCGGCGTCGGAGGACGAGGAAGCCGAAAGCGCGGCGGACGGTTCAGGCGGCGGGCAGGAAGAAGGCAGCGCCGGCGATTCAGGAAAGGAGGAAGCGTAATGGCTGAAAGGAAAGACCTGATACAAGACATACAGCCTGTGGAGGCTTCCGAACTGCTCGGGGCCGTCGCGGACGCCAAGACCGCGGGTTACCGGCTAGGGCAGGCATGCGCCACGAAGGTGGACGGCGGCATCGAGGTGCTGTATTCGCTGGAGAAGGACGAGGTGCTGAAAAACCTGAAGGTGAGCCTGGGCGACAACGACCCCGAGCTGCAGAGCATCTCGGGCATCTACTGGGCGGCGTTCATCTACGAGAACGAGATGCACGACCTGTTCGGCATCACGTTCAAGAACCTGGCGCTCGATTTCGGCGGGCATTTCTTCAAGATAGCGTCGGAGACACCGTGGAACCCCGTGAACAAGAGGTCTGGGGCGGCTGATTCTGCTGCTGACGGCGGCGGGGAAGTTGCTTCTTCTGTCGCTGGCGAAGGCGACGGCGGTGACGGCGACGGCAGGGAAAAAATAGTAAATTTGGAAAAAAACGATAAAGAAACGCCTGCAAAGGCTGATGAGAAAGGAGGGGAGGAGTAATGGCGAAACGTACTGTAATACCATTCGGGCCACAGCATCCGGTCCTTCCCGAACCCATCCACCTCGACCTCGTTATCGAGGACGAAACGGTGGTGGAAGCTATTCCTTCGATAGGATTCATTCACAGGGGGCTTGAAAAGCTCGTTGAGAAAAACGAATGGCCCGAGATGGTCTACGTCATAGAGCGCGTCTGCGGCATATGCAGCTTCGGTCACGGCTGGGGCTACTGCAAATCCGTAGAGGGCAATCTCGGTGTCACCGTTCCGCTGCGCGCCGAATATCTCAGGACGATATGGCACGAGCTGGGACGTATCCACAGCCATCTGCTGTGGCTCGGCCTTCTGGCTGACGCGTTCGGCT
Organism: Eubacteriales Family XIII. Incertae Sedis bacterium; assembly: GCA_031256875.1. Classification (GTDB taxonomy): domain Bacteria; phylum Bacillota; class Clostridia; order Peptostreptococcales; family Anaerovoracaceae; genus JAIRPC01. Next base: position 9,387 of record JAIRPQ010000036.1, read on the forward strand.
TCGAGAGCCTGTTCATGCACAGCTGGCGGCTGCGCGAAAAAGTCCTTGACATGTTCGAGGAGACGACGGGCGGCAGGGTCATATTCTCAGTCTGCAAGGTCGGCGGCGTGCGCAAGGATGTCTCGGACGAAAAGCTCGCCGAGATTTCCGCGGAGCTGAACGGCATGATACCCGAGCTGAAAGAGCTGACCGACGTGTTCATCGAGGATATGTCCGTCAAGAACCGTTTGACAGGCGTGGGCGTTTTGTCAAAAGAGGAAGTCACGGAGCTGTGCGCGGTAGGGCCGGTGGCCCGCGCGTCCGGCGTCGCTTCTGACGTCAGGCTCGACGGCCACGGCGCGTATGCCGAGCTGGGCTTCGAGCCGTGCGTGGAGCAGGATGGCGACAGCATGGCGCGATGCAAGGTCAGGATCAAGGAGCTGTTCCAGTCCATAGAGCTGATAGAAAAAGCGGCGAAGTCCATTCCCGAGGGCGATATCGACGTCAAGGTGAAGGGCAACCCGTCCGGCGAGTTCGTAGGGCGCATGGAGCAGCCGCGCGGCGAAGCATATTATTACAGCAAGGGCAACGGGAGCAAATTCCTGGAACGTATCAGGGTGCGCACCCCCACCAACGCGAACATACCCGCGCTGGTGAAGATGCTGCAAGGCTGCGACCTGGCGGACGTGCCTGTGCTGGTGCTGACAATTGATCCATGCATCAGTTGTACGGAGAGGTGATTTATAAATGGGTAGTTTGAAAATAGGCAAGATGATAATGCGTAGCTTGGGGCGCAAGCCGGCTACGCTCATGTACCCCGTCATCCCGCGCGAATGGAAGGAACGGACGAGGGGGCATATCTCCATCGACATGGGCACTTGCATCCTCTGTGGGATATGCGGCAAGAAATGTCCGACGGACGCGATAACGGTCGACCGCGACGCCAAGACTTGGTCGATAAAGCGTATGCAGTGCATCCAGTGCAGCTGCTGCGTCGAGGTCTGCCCGAAGAAATGCCTGGTGAACGAAGCGACGTACACCACGCCCGCCGTATATAAGATAGTAGACACTTTCGAGAAGCCCGACAACCCCGAAGCCGACAGCGCGGGCGGCAGCCTGAAATGCGACGACACCTGCGTGTTCTGCGGCATCTGCGCGAAGAAATGCCCGCAGGCGGCCATAACGGTGGTGCGCGAGGACAAAAAATGGGAAGTGGACGACGACAAATGCACGAGATGCGGTCTGTGCATAGAAGGGTGTCCAAAGAAAAGCCTGAAAATCGAATGACGCGCCGAGGGAGGAGATAAGCATCGTCAATGGACGATTATTATTGCTTTAGAAAGATAAAAAATACCGCGCTCGTGATGATAGCGCTTGTCGCGGTGCATATCGCGCTAAGTCTCCCTCTGGACTACTATTGGAATGCGCTCCAGGCAAGGCTGTCAGGCATAGAGCTGACGGTTTCCGGCGTTTCGCACTCAGGCGAAGCGTCGCAGGGAATCGTGGTTTACCTGATGGTCTTTGGCGTGTGTGCGGCGTTGGCGTTCCTCACCTCGCCGCGCGGTACGGGCCTGCTGCGCAGGCTGATGCTCGTTATTCCGCTGCTTGTATTCATGTACTCGGCGTATGGCGAGTACGAAAAGATCACCCCCATCAGCGAAAAATTCAAGGACTTGTACGGCTCGCTCGAATACGCGGTGTTCATCCCGTATCTGGCGCTGGCCGTGTTCACGGCGGTCTACATCGTTTTGGTTTTGGCGATACCCGCGCTCAGGCTCACGCAGGCTTTCGGGTGGGTCACGTGCATCGTCGCGATACTGTCGTATCTGGCAGCCATGCTCTCGGTTATTTATCGGCACGGTATGACGATCCTCGAGGGGTCGTTCGGCGAGAGCGATTTCTACATCTACCTCGTGGTCTTTGGGCTGGACGTGGTGTCGTATTTCTTCATGCTGTCCGTGTATATGACGTACTGCACCATCAAGCGCGAGGAGCGCTGGGACATGATAGAAGCGATGGCCATGGAGGAAGGCATATACGACGACGAATTTTATGTGGACGCGGAGGTGGACTATATAGGCGACGATGAGCCTTTCGAAGCAGCCGCTTTCGGCGGCAGGCGAAGCGCGGCGGGATATTTGCGCGACAGGGTGATTCCCGATATCGAGGATCTAAAGGAACACGAGATGCCGTGGCTGGACGAGTACGATGCGTACAGGTGCGGCGTGGGGGCGGACGCCGCCGGCGGTGGTGCGTCCGGCGGTAATGTGGAAGGCGGTAATGTGGCAGACGTTGTCACGCCTGCCGGTGATGGTGTTGGCAGAGCTGTTGGTGCTGGAGCTGCCGGTGCGGGTGTGAAGCCTGCGGAAGACGGCAGGGCTGCGGATGCTGGTGTTGGCAGAGCTGGGGCTGCGGATGTTGGTAGGGCTGTTGGTGCTGGGGCTGTGGCTGCGGATGTTGGTGGCAGGGCTGCCGGTGATGGTGTGGGCAGGGCTGTTGGTGTGAAGCCTGCGGAAGACGGCAGGGCTGCGGCGAGGGTCGCTGGTGTTGTGAGACCTGCCGGCGCGGATGCGGGCAGAGCTGCGGATATTGGAGCTGCCGGTGCGGGTGTTGGCAGGGCTGCGGCGAAACCCAGCAAGGGAGCCAGGGCCGCGGCCGGCGTTGCGAAGCTCATCGAAGAAGCCGAGGGCGCGGTGTTAAGAGCTGGCGCGGCGAAATCCGCCGCAAGGTCCGCGCCGAGAGCTGCGGACGCGGTACGGAGAACCGGCGCTGTTGCAGAGGGGCCCGCGCCGATAGCTGCCGGCTCCGGTGTGGGGGAAGCTGTGAGACCCACGCCTAGAACTTCTGGCGCTGATGCGGAATCCGCGAGGTCTGCGCGGAGAACTTCCGTAGCTGATGCGGAAGCTACGGCTGCGCGGAAGCCGAATGCTGCCGCTGCGAAGCCTGCTCAGAGAGCGGCCGGCTCAGGTGTGGGGGAAGCTCGTAAGCCCGATGCCGCTGATGCGAAGCGTGCTCAGAGGGCTGAGGATGCGGCTGTGGCGGCTGAAACCCCTGCGGCATCAGGCAGGCCCGTGAGAAGCGCCAGCGGAAGGGTGCGCAACGGCTCGGTAAACAGGAGAGCCAGACCCAAGGCCAATTCGAAAAAAAGATCCAGAAAAAGATGATTACCGAAATTGTTACCTTCTGGGGGACAGTGCAAGGCGTCGGCTTTCGCCCGACGCTTTCTAGGCTGGCGGCAAAATACAGGATGAAAGGGCAGGTTCGCAATATGGGCGCGTTCGTGCAGCTCATAGTGACGGACGAACCCTCGCGCATAGGCGAGTTCATCGGCGCGGTGCAGGCGGGGAAGCCGCGCATGGCGGACATCATGAGGATAGACCGCGAGATCATAGACACGGTGCTGTTCGACGACTTTCGCATAGTTTCGTCCGCGCCCGCCGCCGACGAGATAGCCGCCATTCCCGCGGACATCGCCGTCTGCGAGGACTGCCTTGCGGAATTTCGGGACCCAAAAGACCAGCGCTACCTGCACCCGTTCATCAGCTGTACGAACTGCGGGCCGAGGTATACCATCATGGAGCGGCTTCCCTACGACCGCGACACAACGACGATGGACAGCTTCCCGATGTGCGGCTTTTGCGAGGGCGAGTACAAGGACTCGGGCACGAGAAGATACCACGCCCAGACAATCTCCTGCCACGACTGCGGCCCCCAGCCGATCTGGGTTGCCCGCAACACAAGCGAGCCGAGCAGCGGCGAAGCGGTCCAGCGAGGCACGGACGATATAGCGAAAGCCATAGCCGCGTTAAAAGCCGGCGGCGTTATAGCCTTAAAGGGCGTCGGCGGGTATTATTTCGTGTGCAGCCCCTTTCACGAAGCGACGGTGCAGAGGCTCCGCGACATCAAAGTGCGCGAGTACAAACCCTTCGCCGTCATGTTCGCGTCCGTAGAGGAAGCCCGCGAATACTGCGAAATAAACGCCGAGGAAGAAGCCCTGCTGACCTCGCCAAAGCGCCCGATAGCGCTGCTGGAAAAGCGCAACGCGGCCGATGTTATGGTGAACCCCATATTAGTCATTGCGAACCCCGACCCGCAATCCATGCGCAGGTTCGCCGAGAACCCGCGGCGGTTCGCGGACGGCGTTCTTTCGTCCTCCCGCTTCGTCGGCGCGTTCCTCCCGTCCATGGCATTGCAGCACATGTTACTGGATGCCCTTGGGCCGCTCATCATGACGAGCGCGAATATCGCGGAGCTGCCGATTATCAGGGACGACGAAGAAATGCTCGCGGCTGCCGAGCGGGACGAGCGCATCAGCGGCGTGCTGTGCAACACGCGGCGCATAGTGCGCAGGCTCGACGATTCGGTGGCGCGGGTGGTAGACGGCGCGCCGCAGCTCATCAGGCGGTCGAAAGGCTGGACCCCCGTGCCCATCTACGTGCGCGGCACGGACAGGCTCACGAAAGACGCGCAGATATTCGCGACGGGCGGGCACCTGAAATCGGCGTTCGCGCTAACGAAGGGCAGCTTCGT
>JAIRPQ010000037.1 GCA_031256875.1 Eubacteriales Family XIII. Incertae Sedis bacterium
CCATCGTGTAGGCGCGTGTTCACCTCGCGGCGGCCCGAGATAGAGACGGTATCGCTATACAGCGTTCTCTTGAAAACCGATGCGGGCCGACCGGACTCAGGCAGTGGCATGGGCGCTGGCGCGAGTCCCTGCGCGGACGCGGCTCCCTCGCTCGGCGCATGTTCCGCCGCGGGCAGCGGTCAGAGCGAGGGCGCCACAGCCACGGGAAAAAATGTGTACGCCGTGTTTGACCCCTGCGCCGCGCATTCCGACGGCGCCACGAAAAAGGCCGTGCGCGAACTCATCGCCGCGTCGGGGCACGTATACGCGGAGCTGCCGAGTGGCGGCGGCAGCGGATGCTGCGGCTTCGGCGGTCTGCCGTACCCCGCCAATCCCGAGCTGGCCGCGAAGCTCGGTGCGCTGCGCACATCGGCCAGCGAGCTGCCGTACGTCACGTACTGCGTCAACTGCCGCGACGTGTTCAGAAGGAACGGAAAGGAATGCAGGCATGTTCTGGAGCTGGCGCTGCCCGATGAGAGCGGACAGCACGCGGAGCTCGGAAATGCCGTCACCGCCCCCTCGCTTTCAGAGCGGCGGGCGGGCAGGGAACGTCTTAGGCGGCTGCTGCTTTCGGAGCTGTGGAAGGAGAATACGCCCATGGACATGGTGAATGACGGTTTGCCCGAAATAGAATATGCCGAAGGTCTGCGCGCTAAGATGGATACGCTGCTGCTCCTGGACAGCGATGTCGCGGCGGTGATAGAGCGCGCCGAGCGCGAGAGCGCACAGCTGGTAAATCAGGAAACAGGCCATTATACCGCCCATGGTCGCGTAGGCGAGATAACCTGCTGGGTCACGTACAGGCGCGACGGCGAAGGCTTCTTCGTCGAAAACGTTTACTGCCACAGGATGCGGATATCGGGTGAGTGAAATGGCTGACATGATGTGCAAAAAATGCGATTGCGTTCTAGAGATGGCCAAGGCCGAGTTCAGCTACCTTGGCAAAACTTTCTCGGCCGAAGTCCCGAAATGCCCGAAATGCGGCGCGGTATACGTGTCAGAGGGCTTCGCGAATGAGCGCATGAAAAAGGTCGAAACGGCGATGGAAGATAAATAGCGCGTCGGCAGGCCAAGTAATTGGCGCAAATTCATATTATTATTACACTACTAAACGTTTGCTCATTCCGTTTTTTACTATTTCAATTCGAGCAGGATTGTGTTATTATATTAGCATTATTTAAGTTGTCGTGGCAACATTATTTTGGCAAAGGATACCGCAAGGATACACCGAACCAAAAGCGGGCAGCAGCGCCTACCCATACGTTTTTCGTATGATGCGCAGGCCAGGGAAGTTCACATTAGTGGTAACTCATCGAGTGGATATGCAAGGAGTGAGTGACGTGAACAACAGCAGTATTAAAAGACTTTTGTCGGAAATTCGCCCCCCGTTTCAGCCGGAAATGCTGCTCGGGAAGCAGGTTTCAGATGTGCGCTGGAAAGTTTCCGAGTGGAACGACGCGAGCGTGAAAAACCTTGCGTGCTTCTCACAGTTCCAGACGACCGAAGAAATCGGCAAAGTGAGCATGTTCCCTGACAACTGCATCAAATTTCTGTTCGAATGCACCCCCGGCGAAAACGCTTCAAGGGCGAAATTCCTCGGCATCAACACCGAAAAGACCGAGCTGACGCTACGGCCGAACACGAAGTATTTCATATTCATGCCGTATTCGCATCTGGTGCTGAATATGTCCATCGCGGCAGGCGAGCTTCAGAACATGAACACCGACATAGAAAACGCGCTGCCGAGCAGCAGTGCGCTCGTCCGGTGTCAGGAACTCATCAGCGCGGAAAAGAGCTTCGAGGAAAACATAGACATCGTTGTCAAGAGCGCGATACGCGACATCAAGGGCAGCTATACGTCCGGCATCAGCGAGTATTGCTCGCTCGCGATGTGCCTGTCCCACGGCAATATCAGCTCCGAAAACATGGAGCTGTTCACGGGATATTCGAGCCGGCATTGCAGGGCCAGGTTCAAGGACAGCTATGGGTTCAGCCCGAAGCGGTATAGCATCGTGGTGCGCTTTCAGGGTGCGCTGCACGAGCTGGTCAACCAGCGCGACAAGGACGCGCTCGATATCGTAAACGACCACGGTTATTTCGACCAGGCGCATTTCATCAAGGACTTCAAGAAGTTCACGGGCCTGTGTCCCAACGAGTTCAGGCGCGCGTTCGCGGGGCAGTAATCGCAGAGGCAGTAATTATAGGGCAGTAATCGCGCGGCGGCTGTTGCGTGGCGATATTTCGTTGCGGTGGCTCGCCCTGGCGCAATATTTTAATTATTTTGAAAATAATTCTGAGAGCATTTTTCTGTTCACTTTACCCCTCTCCTTCATTTATAATAGGCGTTGGCAATAATTAATGGAAGGGTGGCTTTCTGCCGTATGCAAATGAAAGCAAACGATATGTGGCTACCCAAGTTTTGTAGAGATTTGAGAGGAAAAAATGGACACACAGATTTGGGAATGGCAACAGTACAATTTTTCAATCGGGATTCTGGCTATGCTGCTGCTGGGCTTCGGGTTCTTGATGGTATTCGTCAAGAAGAACGGGTTCAGCGCCTTGACGGGTACCTACCTCGTCGTGGCGGGCACCTTGCCCGTATACATGCTACTGAAGGCGGCGGGCATACTCACGGAGGAGTCTATGCCGGCAGACAGCATTGAGACAGTTCTTTTCGCGGAATTTATGGCGGCGTCGGCGCTGATTTCGATGGGCGCGGTGCTGGGCAGGCTGAGGCTTTTCCAGTACCTTTTGTTTTCGGTGGTGATGGTGCCTTTCTATATGCTGACGGAATGGCTGGTAACAGAGGGTGCGCTCGGCGTGACGCGCGGCTTCGTGGACACGGCCGGCTCAGTGCAGATACACGCATTCGGCGCGTATTTCGGTCTCGCCATGACCCTGGTCATCACGACGAAAAAGCACAAGGAAACGGCCATCGAGTCAGACGCCACGTCGGACAGATTTTCGCTCGTCGGGTCCATGATACTCTGGGTTTTCTGGCCGGGCTTCTGCAGCGCCATCGTGGAGCCGGAACTGTTCCAGCGGACTGCAGTCAACACGATACTGGCGCTCTGCGGCGCGACCGTCGCCACCTTCCTGCTCAGCTCTGCGCTGCGTAAGGGCAAGACGAACATCGCGGACATCGCGAACGCTGTTTTGGCGGGCGGCGTTTCGATAGGCTCCACCTGCAACATCGTGCAGCCTGCCGTGGCGTTCGCCATCGGCATCTGCGCGGGGCTGCTCTGTACCCTCGGCTTCGTCGTGATACAGGGTGCGCTCGAGAAGAAACTGGGGCTCGTAGACACCTGCGGGGTGCACAACCTGCACGGTATGCCCGGGCTTCTCGGCGGACTGATTGCGATAGCGGTAGTGCCCAGCGCGGCCGTGCCCCAGATAGTGGGCATCCTCGTGGCGGTCGGTATAGCTCTCGCGGGCGGCTTCATCTGCGGCGGCATCATCAAGGCCACAGGCTCGAAGCAGGCGGCGTACGACGACGCGGAGGAGTTCGCGGAGTAAGCCCTAAGCCCTAACAACCCCTTAGCAAGAATCGCCCCGTTCCTTAACATTCGCTTGCTACCCTTATTCTATTATGGGAAACAAAAATGCGAAGGCTGCGCGGGCAGCGATTAACGGTTCGGCTGGCGTTTCGGGAATAACCGGCGGCGGGAAGGGCATCGGAGAGAGCGGGCGCGGATGGCGGTTCTATATCCCGCTCTATGCGGTTCTCGTCGTGATTGCCTCGCTGTTCGTCTTTACGGGCGGCGAGGCAGCCAAGGGCTTCATCAACCTCGGCAGTACCAATATAAAATACGTCAAAGCGCAGGTGCTGGAGCTCGACAACTCACAGCTCGCGAAACCTGAATACGGCGGTGACCGCCTGACAGGTTTGCAGACCGTCAAGCTGAAGCTGCTCGAAGGGGAATTTGCGGGGCGCACCGTCACCGTCGAAAATTATCTTCTCAGCGATTTTTATGTCTATCCGGAAGTGGGAAAAACCGTTGTCGCCAGCGTCGAGAATCGCGGCGAGGGCACTGCGCCTTACTGCCTTTTGGTCAGCCATTACCGAATGCCAGGCATTCTCTTTTTACTGATTCTGTTCGCCGTGATGCACATCGTTACATGTGGCGTCAAGGGCATCCACGCGCTGGCTGGGCTCGCGTTCACGATGGTCACGATTTTCTTCTTCACCATACCCATGATTTATTACGGGCATTCTCCCGTGTTGCTCGCCATCGCCACGGGCATGATATCCGCGACCGTTTCGCTGGTGCTGCTGAACGGCATAGGGCGCAAGACGCTCGTGGCGGTGCTTGCGTCCTACCGGGGCTTCTGCTTCGCGGGCGTGGCGTTCTCCGTCTGTTCTATGC
>JAIRPQ010000063.1 GCA_031256875.1 Eubacteriales Family XIII. Incertae Sedis bacterium
GTCAGCTCCTTCACGTAGGGATGCTCCGGCGCGAGAACCATATACGTCACGCCGAACAGCGTGTCAGGGCGCGTCGTGAAAATGCGCAGCTTCCTGTCCGTGTCCTTGATGCCGAAGTCCACCTCCGCGCCCGTGCTGCGCCCGATCCAGTTGCTCTGCATGATTTTGACCTTGGACGGCCAGCCCTCCAGCTTGTCCAAGTCGTCGAGAAGCCGCTGCGCGTAGTCCGTGATTTTCAGATACCATTGCTCGAGGTCGCGCTTGCCGACGGCCGTGCCGCAGCGCTCGCAACAGCCGTCCACGACCTGCTCGTTCGCCAGCACCGTCTCGCACGAGGGGCACCAGTTCACAGGGTTCTTTTTCTTGTACGCGAGCCCCTGCCTGTGGAACTGTATGAATATCCACTGCATCCATTTATAATAATCGGGGCTGCAGGTCGCGACTTCCCTGTCCCAGTCATAGGTCAGACCAAGGCGGTCAAGCTGTCCGCGCATCTCCTCGATGTTGCGCTTCGTCCAGATGTTCGGATGTATGCCGCCCTTGATCGCGGCGTTCTCGGCGGGCAGCCCGAAAGCGTCCCAGCCCATCGGATGAAGCACATTGCGCCCCTTCATCTTCAAAAAGCGCGCCGTCACATCGCCTATGGAATAATTCCTGGCATGTCCCATGTGAAGCTTCCCCGAGGGGTAAGGGAACATTTCAAGCAGGTAGAATTTCTCCATCCCGCTTTCTTCGGTCGTCTTGAAAAGCCCTTCCTCACGCCAACGCGCCTGCCATTTTTCCTCTATTGATTTGTGGTCGTATCTGCTCTGCGAGTTCGTCCCCGTTTCTGCTGCCATTCCATTACTCCTGACTGTCTATATCGCCTATATCTATTATTTCCGCGTCCGACCATATTTTTTCTATCTGGTATTTGTCGCGCTGTTCGCCGAGGAAGATGTTCACGATAACATCGCCGCAGTCCACCAGCACCCAGCCGGTTTCGGGCGTACCCTCGGAGCCTTTCGCCGCGCCGCCGAGTTTTTCAAGCTCGTCTATCACCTCGTCCTTGATGGTCGCGAGCATTCGCGTGTTGCCGGCGGTGGCGTTCACGAAGAAATCCGCGAACGACGACTGGCGGCTGATGTTCAGCACCACGATGTCACGCCCTTTCTTGTCAGATATCGCCTTCGCGAATTTTTTTGCTAGAGTCAGGCTAGCGGCTATGCCCTCGCTCGCGGCTGCGGCTGCGGAAGATTCGGCTTGCGCCGCATTGCCCGCACCGGCCGGCTCCGCGCTGTCCTTCGCGGCGTCCGCGTCACGCCCCGCCATCACTTTCGCGCTGACCGTGTTATTCATATCCGTAATTGTTTCCGTCATAACGTTATTCCATACCTTTCGTTTTCGCTCGTCACTCTCCATTATCACTATTCCGCGTATCGTTATTCCGCGCTATCCACGATGCCCGCCAACCACTCGATGGCCTCCAGGCTGTCCCGCGCGGGTTCTTTGTCTTCCTTTATAATGAACTCGTTCAACGATTTCAGAACCATGAGCGCGCCCTCGTGTAGGTCTTCGTAGACCTTGCCGCGCAGCCGCGCTACGCCCTCGTACCGGCGCGATGGCTCCAGCGTGTCCGCCAGGAACACTATCATCTCCAGCTTGCTCATGCCCGCGCGCCCCGTCGTGTGGTAGCGCACCGCGTTCAGTATGTCCTCGTCCTCTATGCCGTATTCCGAGCGCATGAGGTCTGCCGCTTCGCCCGCGTGCGCGAGGGCGTTTTCAGGCTTCGAGCCGTCCTTGCACAGGTCGTGGAACAGCGCCGCAACTGCCGCCTTGTGCGCGCTTTCGTCGTTTCTCGCGGCCAGCTCCGACGCTAGCCCTATCACGAGCTTCGTGTGCGCCCACCTGCTTTTTTTCTCGGCGGCGCGAACCGCCAGATAATGGCGCACATCGTCGGGCACGATATAGCGCAGGCTTTCGCCCGACGCCAGCCGGTCTCTCACCATCGTGGACGAGATACCAAACGGCGGGTTGTCTATCAGGTCCACGCGCGTTCCATATTCGCGCCTGATCTTCTCGGCCAGCGCTACCGCTTCATCCTGGCGGACGCCCGCTCCGCCGCCGGATCTGATGCCCACGATGATGTCGAACTCGCGGAGCAGCTCGTCGGCCCTGTACCATTTCTCGATCATGAGGAACATGTCCGTCCCTACGATGAACGCGAGCTTTTCGCCTTCCGCAAGAATCTCCCTGGCCACAGCGCTGTCACGCAGCTCGCGCAGCGAGTCTATCGTGTACGACACGCCCTTGCGGTCGGTTTCCACCGTCGTGATATGGAAGCGCGGATTGCCGTTTAGCGCCAGCCGCAGCATTTGAAGCCGCTCGTCGTTCGGCGAGACCTCCTGCCCCTGCTTAAACGGCTGGATATGCGTGGGCATGAACAGCACCCTGTCCAACCCCGCCGCGTCGCACGCGCTCTCCGCGAGCAGCAGATGCCCGTAGTGAGGCGGGTCGAAGGTTCCGCCAAGCACACCTATTCGCAATTTCTGTCCTGTCATTTTATTATATTATTTCCATTAATTATTATGGAATAATTTCTTCGCTTTCCGAATATTTTAATGCAATAATTATTGCGCGGTTTCATTATAGCAGGCCCAGCCCCAGCTCGGCCAGCTGTTCACGTGACGCTTCGCCTGGTGCGCCGCTGACGGGATCTTCCGCGGCCTGGTTCTTCGGGAACGCCATCGTCTCGCGTATGCTGTCCTCGCCGAGCAGCAGCATGGCCAGCCTGTCCAGCCCATACGCCAGCCCGCCGTGCGGCGGCACGCCGTATTTGAACGCGTCGAGCAGGAATCCGAATTTGCCCTGTATCTCATCCTCTGACATTCCGAGCGCGGCAAACATCCGGCCCTGCAGCTCGCGGTCGTGTATCCTGATGGAGCCGCCGCCTATCTCCACGCCGTTCAAAACTATGTCATATGCCAGTGCGCGGACCGCGCCCGGGTCGCTTTCGAGCTT
>JAIRPQ010000140.1 GCA_031256875.1 Eubacteriales Family XIII. Incertae Sedis bacterium
ATGCTCCTCGCCGTTATATATCGGGGCGATTACGGATATTTTATCACTCATAATTACTTGCCTGTTCTGCCGTCCTTCCTCTTTAGTATTATGAAAAATAGTATACCATATTTTCACACAATACACCTTTTCAGACGGGGAGCGGGCGTGATATACTATCTTGTCATGCTATTTTCGTCATTGATATTCATAGCGCTGTTCCTGCCAGCGGTCATACTGCTCTACTACCTGCCATTGCGAAAGACGCGCATCGGGCAGAACGTTCTGTTGCTGCTCGCGAGCCTGTTCTTCTATGCGTGGGGCGAACCGAAATTCGTGCTCGTGATGATGCTCTCCATCATATGCAACTGGGCGTTCGGGCTGCTAGCGCACGGCAGACGCGGCAAGGGCGGCAGGGCGGTCATCGCCGGTACCGTCGCGTTCAACATCGGCATTTTCTTCATATTCAAATACCTGAACTTCGCGGTCGAAAACACGAACGCGCTATTCGGTACGCAGCTCACCGTGCCCGGCATCGCGCTCCCGATAGGCATATCGTTCTTCACGTTCCAGGCCATGTCGTACGTGTTCGACGTCTACCGCGGCACGGCGGACGTGCAGAAAAACCCGATGAACGTCGGGCTGTATATATCGTTCTTCCCGCAGCTCATCGCCGGCCCCATCGTCAGGTATCAGACCATCGCCGACCAGATAAAGGGCAGGCGCGAGACATGGGACGATTTCTCGGCGGGCGTGACCCGCTTCATCACAGGCTTCGCGAAGAAAATTCTCATCGCGAACAATATGGCGCTGCTTGCGGACAGGGCGTTTGACGCGTCCGCGGCGGGCGTGAACACCGTGCTGTTCGCGTGGCTCGGCGCGCTGGCGTACACACTCCAGATCTACTATGACTTCTCGGGCTATTCCGATATGGCCATCGGGCTGGGGCGCATGTTCGGATTTCACTTCCTCGAAAATTTCAACTACCCATATATATCGCGCTCCACGACGGAGTTCTGGCGCAGGTGGCATATGTCGCTCGGCCAGTGGTTTCGCGACTACGTGTATTTCCCGCTCGGCGGCAGCCGCGTAGGTAAGGGCAGGCTCGTGCTGAACCTCCTGGTCGTATGGGGGCTGACGGGCGTCTGGCATGGCGCGAACTGGACGTTCATACTCTGGGGGCTGCTCTATTTCGCCACGATAACAGCGGAAAAGCTGACCGGCTTCGAGCGCGCGGCATGGGCGCAGTCGAAATGGGGCTTCGCGTTGCGCCACATCTACACTCTGCTGCTCGTCATGCTCGGCTGGGTCATATTCAGGGCGGAGAGCATCGGCGCGGGGCTGAAATACATCGGCGAGATGTTCGGGCGCGGCGCGGCGGCAGCATATGACGGCGCGTTCGTCGGAGCCATACAGGAAAATATATGGTTCCTCACGTTCGGCATCCTGTTCAGCATGCCCATCGCAAAGCGTATAGGCGCGTTTTTCGAGGCGCACCTTGTCGGCGGCGCGGGGGAGCGGCTTCCCGCGGTGCGCGGCGTCCACGCGGTGGGGCGGTCGGCGCTGTACGTGGCAGCGTTCGTCGTGTGCGTGTCGTATCTCGTGAAAGGCTCGTACAATCCTTTCATTTATTTTAATTTTTAATAATAATAATAATTGCAGGGCAGGTTTTGCGGAACATGTCCGCATAGCAGGCGGCGTACAGAGGAGACGCGAAGGTGGATAGCAAGTTGGGAAACAATATGGAACTCGGAACGGAAAACACGGCAGCGGTCGGCGGCAGTGCCGGCACGGGCGGCAAGGAAGCAGCGGCCGGCTCTGCGGGCACGGGCGGCAAGGAATTGGCGGGCGGCGGCATGGCTGGCACGGGCGGCATGAACAAGGTATCCTCCGCAATTATCGCGGTGGCATTCCTCCTGATTATAACGCTGATGGCGGCGGGTACGCTCCAGGACGCGACCGAACCGATGGCGGATATCGCTCGGCAGGCCGTATCGCGGGAGATGAAAGGCGGGTTCACGGGAGCCATCGCCGAAATCAACCTCAAATTTGAGGACAGCATCGCACAGAGAAGCAATTTCATAGATGTGTTCGGGCTCGTGCAGAGGGCCATGGGCAAGCACGAAGTCGACAACTACGCGCTCATCAAGGACGAGGGTGGCATGCTCCACCTCGCCGGCGGGTCGGGTGTGGGCCAGATTTCCGACGACGCGAAAGAAGACCGGCTGCCGAAATATATCAACAACATCTCCGCGCTGCATAGATATGTGACGGACAGCGGCAGAGGGTTTCTGATGGTAGAAGCGCCGTCCACCGACCTGGGCGAGGGCTACACCTTGTTCCCGCCGGGAGTAGGAAGCGCCGACAACACCAACATCGACGGACTGCTCGCGGGCGCTGCCGAGCGCGGGGTTCCGTTCATCGATGTGAGGGATTTGTTTGAGGGTCTAAAGCCCGACGAACTCAGGTACAGGACCGACCACCACTGGGCTATGCCGTTGGTATTCAAGGCGTTCGCCGCTACGAGGGACAGGCTGAACAGCGACTACGGGTATGGCCTTGATCCGGACGGTGTTTATACGGACATCGACAATTACGAAAAAATCGTTTACGAGGGCACATTCCTCGGCTCTGCCGGAATCCGCGTCGGGAAATACTATGCGGGCATGGACGATTTCGCGCTCTATATCCCAAAATTCGACACCGACCTAAAACTCGAGGAATTTAAGCAGGGCCACAAACCGGCCGGCGAATACAGCGGTAGCTTCCGCGAAGCGTTCATAGACGAGTCAAGTCTCGAGCCGGACCATATGAATAAATATCAGGCATATCTGAAAAACGGCTATGTGGAGAATTTCATCGAGAACAGAAAGAGCGACAACGATCTGAAATGCCTGTTCATCTCGGACTCATACGGCAGGCCGTACGCGCAGTATCTGAGCCTGCTATTCAGGGAGACGGTCGTTATCGACGCTTCGCGGACAAACAGGTTCACGGGCAATGTCAAAGAATATATCGATGAGCAGGATCCCGATGTGGTCATATGCATGTCCAGCGGTCATTCCGTATGGCACAAACTCAAGGGGTTTTGATTCGCCCGCGTTGCGGCCGGCAGTCGATATGGCGGCAGAGCAGCGCCGCCCGTGAGCGCCGCACCATTCGACGAACCCTATAGCTTGATAAGGCGCAGCGCTTTCGCGGCTCTGTAGACGAACGAGCGCTTGATGTGCCGCAGTTCGCCCTCGGCGGCCCTCCTCTTTTCGCGCTCCGCTTCGAGCTTAGCCTTCATCGCCGCCTTCTTTTCTTCCAGGTCGAGGTTTCTTGCGCGCAGGCGCTTTGCGCGAGCCGCGGGTCTGATGGTCAGATCGAACAGCGAGCGGTCGTATGCGTCCAGCACCGCGAGCCCTGCTTCCAGCGTATCGCCGTCTATAGCGGCGTACACGCGCAGCGCGAGTTTGTGCATCCTGTTGATGGCTTTGTGCAAGATGTCCCGCGTGAGCCTGTCCGCGCCCGCGATGCCATCTGTGCGAAGCTCGAAAAGCATTTCGCGCAGCGCCGCATAGTATCCGTAGAGGTTGTCGAACGTGGGCGCTACGGTCATGATGCTCCCTTCCCTCACGCGCCTGACGTATACGGTGGCATCCGTAACGGCCGCTCGCCGCGCTCTAATCATTGAGATAAACGTGAATGGTGGATCCTCGTGCAGTACGCCCTCGAGAAACGACAGGCCGCTTTCGGATAGGAATCCGCGCCTATACATCTGGAGAACGCATGCGGATTTGAAATCCGCGACCTCTTGCATCCTTATGTAAAGGGCAAGCCCCGCCATAGCTTCCGTCGTGCCGACCTTCCGTTTGTAGAGGTCCTTGTATTGGGGGAAGGACTCCTCCAGCTCGGGCGAGTTGTAGATGCTTTCGCCGCCGAAATAGAGTATGTCGGTTTCCAGCGACTCCGCCGTTTGGAACAGCTCTTCAAGCGAGCCATCGGCCAGCATATCGTCCGCGTCTAAAAACAGGACGTATTTCCCTGTCGCGCCCGCGAGCCCCGTGTTGCGCGTCGCACCGGGGCCCGAGTGCGGCTTGTAGACAGCCTTGATGCGCCCGTCCCGCTCGCGCAGAGATTCCACTATATCCATCGAGCTGTCGGACGAGCCATCGTCCACGCATATGATTTCAATCTCGCGCAGCGGCTGACCCGCTGCGGAGAGCACGCACTCTTCGATATACCGCGCCGCGTTGTACACGGGTATGATTATTGATATCTTTGTCGTTTCGTTTTCCATACGGATATTATACAACATGTGCGGTTGGATAACTCCTATCCTTATAGTATAATATTATGGTTATGTATTTTGAACAAAAGGAAGGCAGTTTGAAACGGATTTTGACATATGGCACATACGACCTCTTGCATTACGGGCATATCCGCATGCTGAAAAGGGCACGCGCCTTGGGCGATTACCTCGTCGTGGCGGTATCGACGGACGAGTTCAACGCGGGCAAGGGAAAGAAGGCGTACCACGACTTCGCGACGCGCAAGGAGATGCTGGAGTCCATACGCTACGTCGATCTCGTTATACCCGAGGAGGACTGGGAACAGAAGGTCGATGATGTGCGCCTGTACCGGATAGACACGGTCGTGATGGGCGCTGACTGGGAAGGGTCGGACAGGTTTGAATATCTGCGCGAGCACTGCGAGCTCGTGTACCTCCCGAGGACGGAAGGCGTGTCCACGACTTCCATCAAGGAGAGCCTTGGGCTTCGCGATACCGATGAAGGCTCCTACGGGCTTCCCGAACCGAATATGGCGGGGCTGGGCGGGGTGCGCTGACGCGGGCGGCAGCCGAAATTATTATTTATTGGAAGATTGCTTGAGATGAAAGGTATGGTTATTTAATGAATCTGGCAGTGATAGGCACCGGCTACGTGGGGCTCGTTACAGGGGCGTGTTTTGCTGAATACGGCAACAGCGTCATATGCGTGGACAGCGACGAGCGGAAAATCGCCGCGCTGAAAGAGAATGTCATACCGATATTCGAGCCGAACCTCGCGGAGATGGTGAGCCGGAACAGGGCACTGAAAACCCTTGAATTTACAACTGATACAAAATATGCTATCGAGTCGAGCGACATATGCTTCATCTGTGTGGGAACCCCGCAGGGCGAGGACGGCTCGACGGATTTGAAATACGTGAAATCGGTGGCGGCGGACATAGGCAAGTATATGAGTCACGAGATGATAGTGGTGGACAAATCGACCGTTCCCGTGGGCACCGCGGACATCGTGCGCTCCATCATAGCGGACGGGCTGGCGACTCGCGGCGCGTCCATAGAGTTTCGCATGGCGTCGAACCCCGAGTTCCTGAAGGAAGGGGACGCCATCAAGGATTGCACCAGACCGGACAGGGTGATAGTCGGCGTGGACGACGACGTGACGGGCGATACGCTGCACGAGCTCTACAAGCCTTTCGTGAAGAAGAACGACAATTTCATCAGGATGGACGTTCGCAGTGCGGAGATGACGAAATACGCGGCGAACGCTATGCTGGCTACGAAGATTTCGTTCATGAACGAGATGGCGAATATCTGCGAGCGCGTCGGCGCGGACGTGAACAAGGTTCGCATAGGCATAGGCAGCGATAGCAGGATAGGCTATTCGTTCATCTACCCGGGCATCGGGTACGGCGGCAGCTGTTTCCCGAAGGACGTGAACTCACTCATCAGCACGGCGGAGTTGGCGGGCTACGAGCCCAGCATTCTCACGTCGGTCGTGAAGGTCAACGAGTACCAGAAGCGGTCGCTCTGCGGCAAGGTGGTGGCTCGTTTCGGCGAGGATTTGAGTGGGCTTAGGTTCGCTGTCTGGGGGCTGTCGTTCAAGCCGAACACGGACGATATGAGGGAAGCGCCCGCGCTATATATCATCGGCGAGCTGACCGAGAGGGGCGCGGAGATCTCGGCTTATGACCCCGAGGCGATGGAAGTAGCGGCCGAGAGCTATTTCAAGGGCAACGGCAGAATCATCTATGCCAAAGACAGGTACAGCGCGATAGACGGCGCGGATGCGCTACTGCTGCTGACCGAATGGAAGACGTTCCTCTGCCCCGACTTCGAGATGTTGAAAAGCCGGCTGAAGCGGCCGATTATATTTGACGGGCGCAACCAGTACGACCCGTCCGTGCTGTCCGAGCTGGGCTTTGAACATTATCAGATAGGCGTAGGCAAGGGAGACGCGGGTGCGCTCTGAGGCAGAGGGCGTTTCAGTGCAAGCGCATATGCCGTACGCATGGCACGCGGCATAGCGCGCCACAAGAAGGATTTTAGACAGGTGAAATATTGAAGACTATTATCGGAATAATAAAAGACCATGTGGAGTGGCGAAGCCAGATATTCAAGCTCGCCAAATCCGACATCATCAAGACATACAGCGGGGCAGCACTAGGCTGGTCGTGGATGTTCATCAGCCCCGCGATAAACATATTCGTGTTCTGGTTCGCGTTCTCCATCGGACTGAAACAAGGCTCGGATGTCCCCGGATATTCATTCCTGCTGTGGCTGCTCCCTGGCTATGTGCCGTGGTTCTTCATGAACTCCATGCTGTCGGGCGGCGCGGGTGTGCTCCGCAAATACAGCTACCTGGTCACAAAGGTCAAATTCCCCATCTCGACCATACCCACGTTCGTCGGGCTGTCGAAAATAGCGGTGCATATCATCCTGATGGCCATAGTCGTCCTCATATTCGTCATTCACGGTAAGTATCCCGACATATATTATTTGCAGATACCGATATATATGGCGCTGATGCGGTTCGCGTTCACCATGTGGTCGCAGTTCTCGTCCATGCTCGCCGCCATCAGCAAGGACTTCCTGAACCTCGTGAAGGCCATGACGACGGCCGTGTTCTGGATGTCGGGCATCATTTGGAACATCGATAAAATAGACGACTCGCAGCTGCCGTGGCTCAAGACGGTTCTCATGTTCAATCCCGTCACGTATTTCGCCACCGGATACAGGAACTGCATGGTATACAAGAAATGGATATGGGACGAACCGATACAGTTCCTGTGTTTCATGACGACGGTTGTCGTAGTCATCATCCTGTCCATCTGGGTGAACAGGAAGCTCGTGAAGGTGATACCCGATGTGCTGTGACAGACGCCATCGCCAAGGGAGCGCGATGCGCTGATGAGCCGCAGCCGATGAGCCGTAAAGGAATAATTTGAAAATATGTCAGATAACAGAAAAACAGTAATCGACCTCAATCACGTATCGAAGATATACAAGCTGTACCAAAACGACAAAAAGCGTCTGCTGTCCG
>JAIRPQ010000143.1 GCA_031256875.1 Eubacteriales Family XIII. Incertae Sedis bacterium
TGGACAGATTCGCGTAGTCATCCTTCAGACCGTCCAAAACCTTGTCGGCGGCCTTGATGTCGTCCACAGCATCCGCACTATCCACCTTCGCGTCCGCGACGATATCCGCAAGTACGGCCTTCTCGTATGCCGCCTTCGCGTCAGCGAGTGCAGCGAGCTTTTCGTTCACCGCGTCTATAGCCTCCTGCAGCTCGCCTATATATCCTTTAATATCGTCTATCGTCGCATCAGGGTTCTCATAGCAATACTGTGCCCGCCATTCTTCGGGATCTCCGACGCCGCCTATCACGTCCGTGATATGACCAGCCACGTCGATAGCATCCTGTGCGGCTTCCCAGTACGCCAGCAGCGCGGCTTTCTGCCCGTCGGAAATGTCAAGCCCTTCTATATCGTCAATGCTTGCATCGTCATTTCCGGCCACCTCTTTGATAATGGCAGCTATTTCATCCTGCGCTTCCACGCCGGCATCTTCGCCCTCGAAGTTCTTTACTTTGCCTTCTCCCATCTTGAAGCCAAGCAGACTGCGCGTCAGTTCCGTGAACGCATCCTCTAGTGTCTTGCGCGCATCATTTATGGCGGCGGTAGCCGCGCCGACCTCGGCTTGCGTCGCGTCCGCGTCTTTGAATACATCCAGACCGGCTTCTATCGCTGCGACCAAGGTGGCCAGCGGTTCGTCAATGCCCTCGATGGAAAGCTCGTAGGCATCAAGCATGCCTGCCACGTCAATGCCGAAATCAACTTCCATCGCATCCAATATAGCCTGAAGCTCCGCAGCCGTTTTCTTCGCGTCCTTTATCGCGAACAGCGCGGCGTTGCTGTCCTTTGTGCCGTCCAGCAGCGCCTGCTTCAGCGCGTCCTTGTCGAGGTCCAGCCTGACCGTGACCTTCACATTGCCCTTGCCGAACAGGTTATTCAGCTTATTGTTTACCGCCGTGTAGCCCGTCTCGAATTTCAGCGATACCGTGATGTCGTATTTCCCGTTGTAGTTCGCGGGATTTTTCAGATCTTCTTTCAGCGTGAGCTTGCCGTCCTTGGACAGCTCGAAGATGTCAGCGTCCGCGCCGTCCGCGTCCACCGCGCTTTCGAGCACGTAGACGGGCGGCCTTACGCCCAGGCTCTTGTCGA
The DNA here is from genome assembly GCA_031256875.1 of Eubacteriales Family XIII. Incertae Sedis bacterium. Lineage (GTDB taxonomy): Bacteria > Bacillota > Clostridia > Peptostreptococcales > Anaerovoracaceae > JAIRPC01. The sequence goes on from JAIRPQ010000143.1 coordinate 1,126, forward strand.
GCACGTCGAACAGCCAGTTCACGTCCGTCGTGAACGCCACATTGCTGCCGCCGTCCGAAATCGTGTCGCCCTGCACCAGTATATGCGGGTTCGGTATCGCGCGAATAATAGCGTCGATAGCCGCCATCAAAGCTTCGGCTCTCGCCTGCGCATCGTTCACCGCGTCCTTGACCTGCTGCCAGATATCCTGATATGCCTGATACGCCTCGGCGAATTTTTCAAGCGCGTATTCGTATGCAACAAGCACCTTAGCGTAAACTTTCGCGTATTCTTCGCCGAGCTCCTTCTCCAAATCGGCCAAAAGCTCCGCAAGCGCTCCATGGATAGCGCCGTCGAGCTTCACCAGCTCCGCCATCGCCGCGTTTTTCACCTGCGCTATCAGCGTGTAGATGCGCTCTTTCAGCTCCGTCTTGCCCTTCTCCAGCGCGACCTGCGCCAATTCTTCCAGCTTCGCGATGAGCTCGGCCTTGTATGAATCGAAGCCCGAAACAGCCTTCGCGATATACTCGCGCAGCGACTCGTACGCTTCGCGCACATCCTGCAATATCAGCACTGCCGTCCGGTAAATTTCCTTCGCGTTCTCGTACGCTTCCACAAGGTCCGCATACGCGCCTTCCAAATCGTCAAGGTACGGCTCGAGCTTGTCAAGCGCTTCCTGTATGGCCTGGCCGACCGAACTGTGGAGATTCGCCAGCGCACCGGCAGCGGCCTCCCTGACCTGCGCGATGAGAAGCGTCAGATAGGCTTTCAGCTCTTCCTTGCCCTCGGCCTTCGCCTTTTCAAGCAAAGCTTCCAGCTTCGCGATGAGCGCGGCCTTCGCCGCTTCGAAATACTTCTTCGGCTGATCCGAGCCGAAATAGTCGATGGCGGCACTGATCTTGCCGTAGATTTTCACTATCTCGTTGTAGACGCTGACCGCCGTCTGGTAGTCGGAGTTCGCCTTCAGCCGGTCCTTCAGCGCACCTATCTGCGCCAGAAGCTCGGCCGCGACATCCTCGTTGCCCAGCGCCGACCCGTCCACATAGGAGAGGTAATCGCCGTAGACCTTCGCAAGCCCCGAAAGCATATCGAGCAACTGGAAGTCGTATTTCGCGAAATCGAAATCCTTGCCCATGTTAACGGTGGCGTCTATCAACGCGCTGACCTGCGCGACCTTGAACAAGGCGTCCTTGACCTTCGCGGAATATTCCACGAGCTTGTCCATAGACAGATCCGAGAGGTCGACATTGCCGCCCTGCTCCCTGATGATGGTGGCCAACCCGTCGATGCCCTGCGCCAACAGGTCTTTCAGGACCGCGCTTATCTGCTCGTTGTCAACATACTGGTCGATAAGCGGGCCGACGATGTCCGCGATAGCCGTGCCGCCGTCCTTGCCGATAAGGTCAAGCCCGAGGTCGAGCAGCCCGTCGGCGCTGTTCACCAGCCCCTTAATAAACCCTGCCAGAATGCTGTCTGAATCGTTGAATGCATTCAGCGCCGAGTCGAACGCCGCGTATTTCGCGTATAGCCCCTGGATATACGCGTTAATGGAACTGACGCTTTTCAGATTCGAATAATCAGCGCCGGTAACATAGTCAGACAGGTCATTGAACGCGCCAATAAGGTTGGTCAGAGGCGCGACCTGCTCTTGGAAATATCCCCACAAACCAGTCACTGACTCGTAATAGAGCTTCATTGCCGCATCGAGCGGTATATTAATCGATTCAGCAAGGGAGGTTTCTTCCACTGCGCTAATAATAACACTCTTTAACCAATTAGGTAGACTTGACGAAGTGATGTATGACTTCACCCTAGACCATACGTCTATAGCATAACCGCCGCCGCCTTCGAGCGCACTTTTCTTGTCTGATGCAGTCACGCTGATATCGTCTGGAACGATGTCGTTTAACACAGTATTAACATCAAGACTAAAACCTAGATCCTTACCAAGAACATTGACGATGCCCACAATGCCGGTAACCGTCGGCCTTATCGCTTCTCTGATATCACCCGCGTCCACCTTCGGATTGCCGGAGTTCCACATGGATTCGAACGGGCCGGTCACGTCGCTGAACTGGTCGACTATACTCGCCAAGTCGTCAGGCAGCTCAACGCCGAGCCGCTGCGCCAAAGCGACCAGCGACATCAGCGAGTCCACCTGGCTCTGGATGCTCTCCAGCTCGGCGAGCATGGCCGCGTATTTGTCGTCGTACGCATTGTGTACATTGACCGTGACCGTGCGCTCCAGCTTCAGCCCGTTACGGTCCACGACGGTCAGGTCGTAGACGTAGGTGCCCGTGTTAGTGTCCTTGCCGACCGTCAGCGTATTCGGCGTACCCGACGTTCTGAAAGCAATGCGGCTGTCCACATCGTCCTGCGGCGTGACGGTGACAGTATAAGGCTCTGTGCCGCCGCTATAGGCGAGCGTGAAAACCTTATCGCTATAAGCAACCTCCGTAATGTCGATAGTATTCGGAAGCTCGCCGTCCACGGCGCCATTACCTTCGAACGCCACGCCGAGCTTGGAGACATTCGCTTTTATCGTGGCAGACGTGCCGTTGACATTGAACTCGGCATCATCATCAGCTAATGGTCCAGGTTCCGCAGTTCCGTCAACGTTGATGGTGATTTTGACTGGCGAAGAAGTAATCGCTTTCGCCTTGAGCGTCACGTCGAATTTGTATTTCCCGTCCTCTATGTATTCACTGGTGCCGGTGACTTCGACATCTGTGGAGCTAACAACGCTCACTGACCATGACGGCGTGAAGCTCTCCATGTATTCGGCTGCGGGGAACGTGTTCGTCAGCTCGACCGTGACGGTCTTGCTCTCGCCAGGCTGCATCCAGACATCAGGAACATCGGACGCAGAAAGCGTGATGGTATAGGCTTCGGTGACCGCCGCCGCTATCATCTCATCCAAGGCGTCAATGGCGCTCAGGACTTCCGCAATTTTCTCAGCGGAATAGAGTGCCTCATTTGCGGCCGCCGCTGCGATAACTTCGTTAAGAGTATTATTTGCTCCAGTTCTACGACTGGAGTAATCATCCAATAAATACATGCCATCCAATGCTATTTTTTTTAGATCACTGTTCTTGTCATTTTGCCACTCCACAAAAATGCCGACCCTTGATACGAGTGCCTCAGCAAGCGCTGTATATGACTTCCCAAAAGTTATTGTGGTTTTGCCATCCGTGAATCCTATATGATTTCGCCAATATTCACCCCCAAGCGATGTTAACGTAAATGTGACTGTATAACCACCCGAGAAAACACTCCCTTCTTGTGCTCTGGATACTGTGCCTTCGGCATATTTTGCCACATCCGCTTGCGCTGTAGCTACCGCAGCATCAAAACCAGCCTGCGCATCTTCGGCGGCCGCCATATCCGCGACCAACCCTTTCAGCCGCTCTATCTCCGCCAGCGCACTCTGTCCGGCCTGGCTGCCTTTTGCCAGATCGCTTAGCGCATCGTACGCCGCCCTCTTTTCAGCAAGCTGCGCTGCGAGGTCGGTCACAGTCGTCGTGACCGTTTGCCCGCCGCCGCCATCGCCACCATCCGCGAACGCCATGCTCGGCATGAATGTTACCAGCATGGCCGCCGTCAGTATGGCCGCCAGCAGGCGGTTCCTCAGCTTCTTTCCTCTTACTCCCCCGCTGTGCGGGTCCTTCGTCAGCTTCATTTCGATCCTCCTTCTCTTTTCTCGAACTTTCCTATTACCACTACATCTCTCTTGGGATATCAAATCAAATTATTAATATTCCCCCCTAAGACAACGGACATCTATGTAAAACAAAAGCGCACGCGACGCAGCCAAAGTCACCGCGCCGAAAAGCGCCGAAACGAGGCTGCGCCGCGCGCAGGCTCTGTATTGTTTTCGTATTATTGTGAGTTCTCTCCCTAGCCGAAGCCGGTGTCCCAAAACCATACGCGAATAGCGTGGTCCCACTCATCCCGATTGTTACTCCCATCCCCACGCAAAATGGGGACACGCCTTTCCTTCTACGTTCACGCGCGGCATACAAGGCAACGATACTCCCAATGAAGAACCCAAGGCGGACGACCGCCAATCGCTCCCAGCCATATATACTTCACGTGACAACAACTACCCTATTAGAACCACTATAAACCCCAAATCAGGATTTGTCAACCGTTTTTTTTTTTTTTGTAATTTATGGAGTTTTATGGAAATAGCAAGCAGGCGGGTTTTTTGGGGGGTGAGTTTTCGCATAAGTAATAAATAGCGGTTTTCGGTGCATGGCGAGCGAACCCGCAGTGCGCATCCGCTCACATCTTGATATCATATTATACAATAACATATAAACTCGTATAAATTCGTATAAACTCGTATAAACTTATATAAATAAGCGCGGGAGCTTATTGGACGGGGTTTCGACATGTGGGTTTTGGCTGCGGCTTCCGTTAGTCGCGAGAAATCTCCGCGCCATAGCGCTTCAATAGATATTTCTTCAGCAGCGGCATCTGGAACTGCACCTTGCCCCTGCCGTAAGGTTCTATGACGCCGAACTTTATCAGCCTCAATCTGTACTGGGCTGCTGACGCCGATGAGATGCTTAGCCTCTGTCGAATGTCGGCTATGCTGCTCTCGCCTTCGTCAGGCAGCATTGCCAGTAGGAAGCTCATGTCGCCGTCGGATATTTCTTTGACGGTATTGTCTATTATCATTTGATCCATCTTCTCCTCCGCAACAACAGCCGCTTGCGACACATCAGCCGCCGTTATTTTTTTCTTGCCCTCCGATTGCTGCCATGCGTAATACCCGATGAGCTGAATCAAAAACGGGAATCCCCCTGTGCTGTGCGCCGCAGCGTCCAATGCATCGGACGAAATGTCGCGGCCGGAGCTTTCGATGGTTTTTCGCATCGCCAATTTCACTTCTTGTATGCCGATGCTGCCTAGGTGATGCTGGAACGCGCGCCTGATGAACGAGATGCTGTCGTGCTGAAAAAGCTGAAGCACCTTCCCTGGCAGGCCGGCCATGATCAGCGCGACCTCTCTCCGCTCACGGATAAAATGCTGAAAGACCGATACAAGGGTGACCATATCCTGAAACTTCACATCCACTTCGTCCACCGATATCAATAGCCCCGTGCCGTTTTCGCCAAGAACATCCAGCAGGTTCGACATGCGGACTCTCCAGCTGGGCGCCTCCGTGGGCACAGACTCTATCGATACGCCGAATCCGAATGCCTGTATTCCAGCAATCCTTTTCGCTGCCTGCTTGGGCAAAAGATGGCTCGCGTTCAATTTTGCCTGTTCGACAATAGACTCCAGCATGCCGTCATTCGCGCTCACGTTGACGGCGACCCAGCCATCCTCACTTACCGCAGAAGATATGCCCGACAGCAGGACAGTCTTGCCGCTGCCGCGCGAGCCTATGAATATCGTTGCGCGGTTCGGATCCCCTGGGCCGTTTTGGATACCCTTGCGAATATTATCTATTATTTCATTGCGGCCGGCCATATATCTCGGCATGCTTCCAAAAGCCGGCGTGAACGGATTGATTCCCATAATTGACCTACCTCTCGCCTGACGCAACGTCCATGGCGAGCGAACCCGCAGTGCGCATCCGCTCACATCTTGATATCATATTATATAATAACATATAAACTCGTATAAATTCGTATAAACTCGTATAAACTTATATAAATAAGCGCGGGCGATGACAATTTTAGCTCCGGCGACATTATCTACGCTCTCTAATCGGTTAAATTATTCCATATTAATATAAATAATATTTCATGTAAATTTTTGTTAATTACTGCCAAAGTCGATAGTGAATTGGCGCCAAAGTTGATAGTGGATTGATGCCAAAGTTGATAGTGGATTGGCGCCAAAGTTGATAGTGAGCGCTTGCCAAAGTTGATAGTTTGGGATATGCTATAATAAGGCAGCCTGTTGAATAAATGCTGCAGGCGCATAATTATTATAGTAAAAATTTCAGTATAGCACAGCGGATGGAACGAAAAAATGGACGACAGGTATATCAATCGTATTTCAGATGAAAAACTCGACTTGCTATTGCGGGCAAAGGGAGCGGTGTTGATAGAGGGCCCAAAGTGGTGCGGCAAAACAAGGTCTGCCGAGGAAAAGTCGAAAAGCGTTCTATACATGCATGACCCTGATTCCTCAAAGGAGAACATCCTAATAGCGCAAAGCAAGCCATCACTTCTTCTTGAAGGCGAAACGCCGCGCTTGCTGGATGAGTGGCAGGTTGCGCCGGAGCTGTGGAACGCAGTACGGTTCGCCGTCGATAAGCGCCGCGCTAATGCCCAGTTTTTGCTGACCGGCTCGGTTATTCCCGCAAGAACAGACGACATGCATACGGGTACGGGGCGAATCGCGCGCATGAAAATGCGTACGATGTCATTATTTGAAAGCGGCGAGTCGACGGGGGATGTATCGCTAAAGTCCCTTTTTGACGGAAATCGCGACATAGAAGGCGCATCAATACTCTCCATCGAAAAGCTGGCGTTCGCAATCAACCGCGGCGGCTGGCCTGCGGTAGTACGCGAAGCAGATGAGGAAATCGCTCTTGCGGTTGCGACGGACTACCACGAAGCCGTGGCTAACGAAGATATATCAAGAGCGGACGGTGTGGAAAAAAATCCGGAGAACGTGAAGAACCTGTTGCGCTCCCTGTCGCGAAATATTTCATGCGAGGCAAGAACATCGACTATTCTGAATGACTTAGCGGCAAATGACGAGACATTGTCGCAGGCAACGGTCAACCAATATATCAACGCCTTGAAAAGAATATTCGTGGTGGAAGACTTGCCCGCATGGAGTGCCAAGCTCCGCTCAAAAACAGCGATCAGGACAACAGCAAAAAGGCATTTTGCAGACCCGTCTATCGCAGCGGCCTCGCTGAGAGCCACACCCGACAGGCTTCTTGGCGACTTCAGGACATTTGGCTTCCTCTTTGAATCGCTATGCATAAGGGATCTCAGGGTCTATGCGGAGAGCATCGACGGCAATGTCTATCACTACCGAGACAAAAGCGGTCTCGAGATAGATGCCATCATACAGCTCGCTGATGGGCGCTGGGGCGCGGCCGAGATAAAAATGGGCGCAGGGGAAATCGAAAGCGCAGCCTCAAACCTACTGAAGCTAAAGAGCATCATTGACGACGAAAGCATGGGCCAGCCATCGTTTCTGATGGTTTTGACATGCACGGATCACGCTTTTTTGATGAAAAACGGCATATGCGTTGTTCCTATCGGGTGTTTGAAAAACTGACAAACGCCATTGCGGGAGCCTACGGCAGCGGCACTCCCATTACCGGACATCGCCGCTGCCGTCCGCCTGCTCACAAAGAACAAGCGCGGGCGTAGGCGGGGCATTTATCCGAATTGTCAGACGATTCAGAATTGATTACAATAATTCGGTTGACAGGGGCGGGTTTCGGGTATAAAATATTATTATATCAATATTAACGTTGATCGTCGCATCGGTATCAGTCGCGCCTTGATATAACGGTATATAATAGGTATGTAGCAAAAATACGCACGGGTATAACGCAGTGAAAGGAAGGGATCGTCATGTTTGATTTGAGCACGGACTACGCAAGCCAGGTATTCACGCCCAAGGCAATGAAGGAGAGGCTTCCGGCAGATGTCTACACATCGCTGAAGAAAAGTATCGACAGCCGCACGGGGGTGGATCCGCAGTACGCGGACACCATCGCGTGCGCAATGAAGGATTGGGCCATCGAACAGGGCGCGACGCATTTCACGCACTGGTTCCAGCCGATGACGGGCGTCACGGCCGAGAAGCACGACTCGTTCGTGGACTTCGAGGGCGACAGGGAGCTCGTGCTGGAGTTTTCGGGCAAGGAGCTCGTGCGCGGCGAGCCGGATGCGTCGAGCTTTCCGTCGGGCGGCATACGCGCCACCTACGAAGCGCGCGGCTACACCACATGGGATCCCACCTCCTACGCTTTCGTGAAGGACACCATCCTCTACATACCTACGGCATTCGTGTCGTACAGCGGCGAAGCGCTGGACAAAAAGACCCCGCTGCTCCGCTCCATGCAGGCGCTCTCAAAGCAGGGCCAGCGCATACTGAAGCTTTTCGGCTCCGCCAACGGCGTGGATGTCGTTGCGAATATCGGCGCCGAGCAGGAATATTTCCTCATCGACGAATCCATGTACGAGCAGCGCCCTGACCTCGTATACGCGGGGCGCACGCTCTACGGCGCTGCCCCGCCCAAGGGCCAGGATCTGGACGATCATTATTTCGGGGTCATCAAGCCCCGCGTGCTCGAATTTATGGAGGAGCTGGACGAGACGCTCTGGTCGCTCGGCATCGCGAGCAAGACGCGCCACAACGAAGTCGCTCCCGCGCAGCACGAGGTAGCGGCGGTCTACGAGAGCGCGAACGCCGCCACCGACCACAACCAGCTCATAATGGAGACCATCAAGACCGTCGCGCCCAGGCACGGGCTCGTCGCGCTGACGAACGAGAAGCCTTTCGCGGGCGTCAACGGCAGCGGCAAGCACCTGAACTGGTCGCTCTCCACTTCCACGGGCGAAAACCTGCTCGACCCGGGCAAGACGCCCTCGGACAACGCCAGGTTCCTGCTTTTCCTGAGCGCCGTCATCAAGGCTGTGGACGAGCATCAGGATCTGCTGCGCATGTCGGTGGCCACCGCCGCCAACGACCACAGGCTCGGCAAGGCGGAAGCGCCGCCCGCCATCATCTCGATATTCCTCGGCGAAGAACTCACCGAGATATTGGACGGCATCAAGGCCGGAGAGAAGGTCGAAGCCAAGAAGCGCACGAAATTCGACCTCGGCGTGGATGTCCTGCCGAATTTCACGAAGGACACCACGGACAGGAACAGGACCTCCCCGTTCGCGTTCACGGGAAACAAATTCGAATTTCGCATGGTGGGCTCGTCGCTTTCGACAGCGGGCCCCGGGTTCATCCTGAACGCCATCGTCGCGGATGCCCTCACAGGGTTTGCGGACAGGCTCGAAAAGGCCGGCGACTTCAAGGCTGAGCTTGCGGCGCTGATAAAGGAAACCATCGTCGCCCACGAGCGCATCATCTTCAACGGCAACAATTATTCGGACGAGTGGGTGGAGGAAGCTGAGAAGCGCGGCCTGCTGAACCTGCTTACCACGGTCGACGCCCTGCCCTATTTCATCACGGACGAGAATATCGCCCTGCTGGATCGCCAGGGCGTGCTGTCCGAGACGGAGACGCGCTCGCGGTACGAGCTGTTGCTGGAGGCGTACGTGAAGATCTTGCGTATCGAGGCGGCGTCCATGCTCGAAATAGCCCACCGCGATATAGTCCCCGCAGTTATCAGCTATTCCGCGGATGTGGCGAACGCCGCCGCCGCCAAGGTGAAAATCGGTGAGAATCTGGGCGTGGCGGAGCTGGCGGTCGGAAAGAAAGGCTTGGCGCTGGAGAAAAGCCTGCTCGCAAAGCTCTGCGCCCTGTCGGACGACCTCGACGCGGATATCTCCGCGCTCGAAAGCGCCATGGCCGGCGCGGACGAGGATGCCGACATCCTGGATCAGGCGGCATACTGCAAGAGCAATATCATCGCGGCCATGGAGAAGCTCAGAGCCACGGCGGATACCCTCGAAATGCTTGTGGATTCGGGCTACTGGCCGCTGCCGAGCTACGGCGAGATACTTTACAGCGTAAAATGACATCGATTGCGGCGAGCCCCAGCCCGCCGTTACGGTAGTGCCATCACCGCTATCATTGCGGTTCTCCGATCGTCATTGCGACCCCAAGAGCCAGGCTCAGGGTCGCAATGGCTTTTTTTCTTGCCGGCTTGAAATTATGTTTATTATTTTTAATATTTTTTGCCAAATCCAAGGGAAATAGTGTATTATATAGCTAGGAATTCGTTTCGTGCCGCTTGCGGTTTTTTTCCGTGACGCGGGACATTATTTAGAAAAGGGAAATTTTATATGCTAAAAGATAGGAACTCACATGGGGACGGTATGTCCATGCGAATGAAAGCTATTGTCTGGATTGCCGCCATTATGGTGGGGATCACGGGGGCGAGTTATGGGCTGGGAATGTTCTTCACCCAGCGCGGCCTGATGGGAACAATGGATAAGGATTTGGAGCTCGCGCGCAATATCGCGGACGATTTGGTTTCGACTAAAATCGACTTACTGAAATCCGACGCGTGGACGGTGGCGGAGCGTCTCGTCCAGACCGAATCAAACAAGGAACTTGTCGATACGATGGAGGAACAGCTAAAGCAGTACCGCAATTTTGTAGGCTTCACGGTATTCGACAGGCACGGCATCGTGGCAAAATACGGCAACCCCACTACAGACTCGACTCTGCTCGGAGAGAGCAAATATCTTGATTTGGCGTTCGAGGGGCAGTCTGTCGTTTCGACTACGCGCACCACCACGAGCGGCGCCGACCCTGTCTTTCATGTCTGCGTGCCGATGGGAACCACGCGCGTCCTGTCCGTCAGCATACCCGGGCAGCTGTTCAGCGACTTGCTTTCGCCCTACACGCTCTGGGAAACGGGAAACATTTTCGTCATAGACGAGGACGGGACTGTTGTCGCAAGCAAGAAACGAGAGTCGGTGCGCGACCGCACGAATTTCATCCAGAGTGCCAACGTTGACGAGAACGGGCGCGAGCTC
>JAIRPQ010000030.1 GCA_031256875.1 Eubacteriales Family XIII. Incertae Sedis bacterium
TTTTGTTCATGATGTATAATATAAATAGAATATGCATTTTCTTTTTTGCGTGGATTTATGAAGGAGACAAATATGAGCAATCAATACGGCAACAACCAACCATATTCCACTTCAAGGCAACAGACCCCGCCACAGGCGCCGAACGGCGGCAGTAATCAATACGATGCGACGCCGAATTATCAGGGCTACCAGCAGCGGCCAAATCCAGGGGCGCCGAATTACCAAAATTATCAACAGCCGCCATATGGCCAGCATCCCTATTACACGCCCGTGAATGAATCGCTTCGGCTTGCGGCATTCATCATCAATCTGATTGCCACTATTATAATTGCGTTCCCGACATTTGGTATCGCGCTTGCTTGGGGCATACCCATGACCGTGATGACCTACCGTATTATCAAAAGCCCTTATAAGCATATCGGGCTGGGCGTATGCAGCATCATATTCCTCGGATTCATCGCGGGCATCCTGATTCTCTGTTCCGGCGGGAGAGACAAAGAAGCATACTGAGGGCATGGAGGAAAAAACATGGAGAATTTTGATGTGAGTGCAATGAACCCCGAGGAGCGCGTGCAGATGGCGATTCTCGGCGGGCTTTGTTGCAGCAAGACCATAGCGAAGCTCTGCCTTGAGGATCTCGGCAAACAGAACGACGACCTCGTGGAGTCGATGGAAGCTTTCTGCAAGGGGATGGGCGAGGGCCAGGTCTGCGGCACGCTGGCGGCCGCTTGCGCCATGCTCTACGTTGCCGACCCAGCGCAGGGCAAAAATCAGCAGCGCGACCTGATGGACTGGTTCTACGACCGCTTCGGCGCGCTCGACTGCGAGGGTCTCGTCCACGGCGACCCGTTCAGCAACCTAGAATTTTGCCACAACTGCGTGATGGAAACATACATAAAGCTGCGCGAGGATTTCCTTATGGTGGACTGATGGTGGAATAATCGCGAATGAGATTACGGAGGCATGTTAGATGGCAATCGCTGAATCAAATCGCTTAGAATATAAGCGCGAGCTTGATAAAAGCGATAAGCTCGAAAAGGCTGCCGTGTCGTTCCTCAACTACAACGGCGGTGGAGAGATACTGGTTGGCGTTGCCGACGATGGCACCGTTGTCGGCATTTCGGATTCGGATGGTGACCAGCGTAAAATCGCCGATAGGCTCAGCAACAATATTCGCCCGAAGATATTGGGGCTATTTGATGTTGTCGCCGAGAAGATAGATGGCAAGGACGTTATTCGTATAGCTGTGTCCAGTGGAACACAAAAGCCGTATTATATCCGAAAGAGGGGTATGAATGAGGACGGTTGCTTCATCCGTGTCGGAGCATCCGCGCATCCAATGACCGAAGCGATGATTGAGCGCTTGATTGCCCAACGGCAAACGACAACGCTATCAACGATGCCTACATCAAACCAGAGTCTGACGTTCGAGCAGCTCCATATCTATTACAGCGAACACGGGCTTGCCTTAGGCGCACAGTTTGCCGACAACCTCGACTTGAAGAGCAGCGACGGCGCCTACAATTTTCTCGCCTATCTTCTAGCCGACAGCAACGGGGCATCAATCAAGGTCGCTAAGTATGCGGGAACAGACAAAATCGACCTCGTCGAGAACGAGGAATACGGATACCGTTGCCTGATAACCGCAGTGTATCGTGTTCTGGACAAACTGGATGTTGAGAACAAGACGTTTGCAAAAATCACATCGCGCAACCGTTTGGAGCGCAGGCTTTTCGACGCGGTTGCCCTGCGCGAAGCATTTATCAACGCCGTCGTCCACAATGATTACAGCCTCGGATGGCCTGTCGTTGAGTTCTATTCTGACCGCGTGACAATCACGTCTACGGGAGGTCTTGTCGAGGGGCTGTCTGATGAAGACTTTTTTAAAGGTCTCACCATGCTGCGCAACCGCGAGTTGATGCGTGTGTTCAAGGACGTTGAGCTTGTCGAGATGCTCGGCTCGGGTATGCAGAGAATCCTCAGCGCTTACGACCGTTCTGTCTTCGAGATAACGCCGAGTTTTATAATTGCGACTTTTCCATACGCCAAGGACTTTGAGCGTAGCGTGAGCGATGATAAGGCAGACCCAGAAAGCGACACTGAAAAAGACCCAGAAAGCGACACTGAAAAAGACACTCTGAAAAACGCCGTTAACGAAACGCAGCAAAAAATCATCGAGCATATCAAGGGCAACCCAGCCATAACGATTAAGCTGTTGGCAGCCGAGATTGGCATCAACGAGCGTAACATCAAGAAGAATATCAAGGCGCTCAAAGACAAAGGGCTTATCGTGCGAATTGGCGCGGACAGAGGCGGTCATTGGGAAGCGAGATGCTGAAAGCAGGTTGATGGCAAAAAATCAGTAAAGTCGGAATAATAGAACAACAACCCACGAAAGAACGCAATGATAGACGCATGGATAGGGAAAAAAATCGGGCTGGCTGAGGGCGAGCCGCTTACGCGGGAATCGCTTGACGTGTACCGCCTTGCCGCACTGCGACGCACGCTTGCCCTTGCAAAGTCGAACAGCCGATATTATTCGCGGGTGCTGGCGGGCATCGACCCTTTGCACGACATCGGCTCGCTCGCCGATATCGCGAAGCTGCCTTTGATGAGCGAAGCGGATTTGGTGGAGCAGGGGACTGCGCTTGCCTGCGTTCCGGCATCAGGCATCAGCCGCATCGTGACGTTGCCGACGAGCGGCACGACGGGCGAGCCGAAGCGCGTCTATTTCACAGAAGCGGATCAGGAGCTGATGATAGACTATATCGCGAACGGCCTGAAGGTCATGACCGAGTCCGGCGGCGTCTGGCTCATCCTCATGCCCGTGGAACGCCCCGGCTCGGTGGGCGATTTGGTTCGCATTGGGCTGGAGCGTATCGGCTGCGAAGTCATAGCGCTCGGCATCCTGCCTTTCGACGGCAGCGGGGACGGGGACGCCATCGCCCTCATGGAGAGACGCGGCGTGAACTCCATTCTCGCGACCGCGAGCGCGGCCGCGCGGCTGGCGGCCAAGAGCGCGGGCGGCGCGGTCGATGGGGCAGCAGGGGAAACTGCGAGCGCCAGCTCTGCCGTAAGCGCTTCCATGCGCACCGTTCTTCTCTCGGCCGAGTACGTGTCCGAAAGCGCGAAAGAGTTCATCGAAGATTCATGGGGCTGCGAGGTCTACGAACACTACGGCATGACGGAGATGGGGCTTGGCGGCGCTATGGCGTGCGAAGCGCGCGTCGGATACCACCCGCGCGAAGCCGACCTGATTTTTGAAATCATCGACCCCGACACAGGCGAGCCGCTGCCTGACGGCGAATGGGGCGAGGTCGTGTTCACCACGCTGACGCGCGAAGCCATGCCGTTCATAAGATACCGCACAGGCGACCGAAGCCGCTTCATAAAGGAGCCTTGCCCCTGCGGGAGCATTCTGCAAAGGCTGGACAGGGTGTGCGACAGGCGCGCGGTGAAAGGGTATTGATCAGCGCTTCCGTAACCTCAGGGAAGCCTTTGAAAAATCGCGAGGAAATACCCGGGCGGTCTAGTGGAGGCAGGAAAGAAATCGCAGCGGTTCGCGCCCTTCGGCACGGTGGCGTTGAAATAATTTTCGAGAGAGCCGTATTCCATGATTTTTTGGATGGCGAATGAGTCGAGGTCCGCAGTATGGTCGCGCAGTGATATCAGCCGTAGCCCGTTTTTTCGCGCGTTTTCGATCAGCTCGTCAGGGCGGCCGTCGCGTTCACAGAGATCCGATATCAGCGCGTGGCCGCCCGTCTTTAGCGCGGTGGCGTATTCCCCGAACGTCGCTTCCGAATCGCCGCTAACGGACAGTACGCATTCCATTATGATGGCGTCGAACGAGGATGCGCTTTCGCGCAGGGCAGGAATTGCCGGCGCCTCGTTCTCGTGAGCCGGCGCGTCCGTGTTTGTATGCGCGCCGTTTTTGTTGGCGGGCGCATCCGTAAATTTCAGCCGCAGATCGCGCGATGCGTGTTTTTCGCGCGCCTTTCTTATCAGCTCCTTCGACTTGTCGATGCCGATACATTCGCAGCCGCAGTGTTCGGCTATACGCGCTAAGGTGTCACCCTCGCCGCAGCCTATTTCGAGTATGCGGCTGTTTTCGTCCAGGTTCAGCTCACATGCCGCGCCATACATCAATTCAGTTCCGCCGGGTGAGATACAGCCCATTCCGTTCACCTGTACATCGTGTTATACGCGCAGAAGGGTATGAGCTTTTCGTCGGGCGTGAAATACTGTACGCGGCAGCGTTTCAGGCGTTCCGCGTCGAGGTTGCTCCTGTCCATGAACGCCATTCCCGAAATCGTGAACATATTGTTCTGAAACCATGAGAGCGCTTCGTCGAGACTCATGATGTCGGAGTTTGGCGCAGGCTCTGCGCCATGGATGCGGAATGGCTCCGCTTCGCGGCTATTGCTATCCTGGGGCGGGGTGGCTTCATTGGCTGCGGTCCATTTGTTCAGCACGAAGTCGCGGTCGCGCCGCACTATCATAAGCGGATCTGGCGCGGGCGAGCAGCAGCAGGAATCGCCTACGTCTGGCGCGGCATTCGCATCCTCACAGCAGGGCGCGCTTGCGTCTGGCGCGGCATTTGCATCCTCGCAGCAGGAATCGCCTGAAAACCGCGTCATCTCGTCACAGCAAGCCGCGCCGCCTTCCCGCTGTGTTTTTGACATCATAGATGTCAGGCTACCGCTCGGCTCGCGCATGAAATTCGCGCAGAAGCAGCAGAGCGGATGTCCCGTCGTTATCGGAAGCAGGTCGGACGCGCGTATCCTGCCGCCCGTCTGACGCTCTACCTCGTTCATGACGGCGAACATCGTGACGCGGTTGCTCTCGCTCTTCCCGTCAGGTGTTCTGCCGAAGAAGCTCGCGGGCTGGAAGTGGATGCCCTTGACCGCGCCGAGGTTCGCGAGCATGAAGTCAATCATCTTGCCTATTTCTCCCGAGCTGTTCGCCGCTTCGCCCGCACCTTCGCTTTCGAATATATTCACGCCCTTGACTATCGTGGGTACGAGGACGACCGGCAAACCCGCCCTAGCGCAGTTCTCTATAGCCCTGAGCTTCACGTCCAGCAACGGTTCGCCGCGCAAGTTTTCGTATACGGAGTCGCTCATGCCATCGAACTGAAGGTAGACCACGGACACACCCGCCGCACGAAGCTGCCGCGCGTACGCCGCACCCGCATCCCCTCCGCCGGACACACCCGCCGCACGAAGCTGCCGCGCATACGCCGCACCCGCATCCCCCCCGCCGGACACCCCCGCCGCACGAAGCTGCCGCGCATACGCCGCACCCGCATCCCCCCCGCCCGCTTGCCCCGCCAGGCGGCGGCCGTTCGTGTTCAGCTGGAGGTACTCGAAACCCTTGGCGCGGCCGAGCGCCACTATCTCGGGAAGGTCGGCGCGAACGGTCGGCTCACCGCCGGACAGCTGTATATTGAAGGGTCTTTCCTCACCAAGCTCTATAAGCCTGTCGTACCACCGCCCGATTTCCTCGAGCGTAGGCTCGCCCGCGCCGCCGCCATCGGCCTCCGCGCGAGCGAAGCACCAGCGGCAGCGCTGGTCGCAGCGTTCCGTGATATCCAGCAGAACGCAGCAGGCCGTCATCATGTGATTCTCGCAGACCCCGCAGTGCAGAGGGCACTCGGATTCGCCGCGCACTGCTCCCGCCGTTATCGCTGTGCGCGGGGCTACCGTCATGGACGGCATGGCCATGAACCTCTCGAATGCCGCCGCGTCCTCAGACGCCAGCTCCGAAAACACGCGCCGCCCATTCTTTCCGCCGCGCCCATTACTCTTGTCGCATTCATCGCGCTTGCCGCAGCTCTCGCATTTGCTTCCCGCGCCGCGCCCGCCGCCGCTGCCCTCGCCATGCCCGCCACCATCGCCGTCCGCGCCGCTGCCCTCGCTATGCCCGCCGCCGCTGCCCTCGCTATGCCCGCCACCTACGCCGCCCGCGCCACCATCGCTGCGCCCGCCCGAGCCACCATCGCCGCGCCCGCCATCGCGCCGCCCGCTATTCCCGCCGCACGCGCCGCAATAGACATCAAAATAAACCGCGCCGTTCCGCACGGCATACTCCGCGCTCGCCAAGCTTCCGCAGACAGGGCATACGCTCTGCACCCGCCGCGCACAAATCTCATTCACCACTCCAACATTTCGCATATCCAAATCCAATCCGCAAAAATCAACACAGCAAAAAAATTATTCCAATCAAACACCGGTAGCCAGATATGTGGCAATGCAACAATGCACAGCCGGACGTGGTTCTGCTCCTATCCGGCACACTATAAGCATTATACCGCAAACACAATAGTCGATGGCGATAACATGGCGATAACAATAAAGCAGAGTCTGTGATAAAATATTCTTTAGCGCAATTACCATACGCGGTTTTTTATATTTTATTATCGGAACAACAATACGGCACAGAAGGGCATTGCATGGACAGGAAACAGGTGGAACATTGTTTGGGTCAGGATCATATCGCGGAGATACGTCGGGCGGCGCGGGCGCTTGACGGCGTGGTGAGGCCGACCCCGCTCATACGCAGCGATTATTACAGCGGCGAATACGGCTGCGAGGTTTTCATCAAGCCCGAGCAGTTGCAGGTGACGGGCTCGTTCAAGATACGCGGCGCGTACAACAAGATCGCGAACCTTGAAGAGAGCGAGCGCGCGAAGGGCGTCATCGCGTCGTCGGCGGGCAACCACGCGCAGGGGGTCGCGCTCTCCGCGCGGAGGATGGGCTGCCCCGCGACCATAGTTATGCCGAATATCACGCCGCTTTTGAAGGTCAACGCGACCAAGGCATACGGCGCGGACGTCATACTCGCGGGCGACGTCTACGACGAGAGCTACAACAGGGCGGTCGAGATAGCGGAGCGCGAAGGCATGGTGTTCGTCCACCCGTTTGACGACTACGACGTGATATGCGGGCAGGGCACCATCGCGCTCGAAATCCTGGCCGAGCTTCCGGACGCGGACGAGATACTCGTGCCAATAGGTGGCGGCGGGCTTATCAGCGGCATCGCGCTGGCGGCGAAGGCGATAAATCCGAAGGTGAAAATCATCGGCGTCGTGCCGAAGGGAGCGGGCTCGATGAAGATATCGCTCGCGGAAGGGCGCGTCAGCCGGCTCGCGGAGGTCAAGACGGCCGCCGAGGGCGTCGCGGTCAAACAGCCCGGCGACCTGACCTTCGAGATAGCGCGGAGCCATGTCGACGATATAGTCACCGTCTCCGAAAAGGACATCATGGAGAGCGTGCTGCTCATTATCGAGAAGCACAAATTCATCGCGGAAACCGCCGGAGTCGTTCCGATAGCGGGGCTGAAAAAACGCGCGAAGGGCGGCAGAAACAAGAAGATAGTCTGCGTGATGAGCGGCGGCAACATCGACACGGTGACGCTCAGCTCCATCATCAACCAGGGCATGATCAGCCGCGGGCGCATCATGTGCTTCTCGGTGGAGCTCCCCGACCGCCCCGGCCAGCTCGTGGCCGTCGCAACGCTCTTGGCGAACCTCGGCGCGAATGTCATCGAGCTGGAACACAACCAGTTCAAGGCGGTGGACAGGTACTCGGACAAGGTAGCGCTCGAAGTCACGGTGGAGACGAACGGCCCCGAGCACATTCGGGAAATATTGACTGAACTGGAAGATGAAGGATATACGGTCGCGCGGATTTATTAGGCGCGGGTATATTAGGCGCGAATCTATCAGGCGCGCATTTAATAATTATTAATAATTAATGGAAGATAACTAGCGAGGAATTTTTACATGGTTTTTGGCGAGAAGAAAAAAGGGTTTTTTGGACGGCTGCGCGAGCGCGTTTCGGACGCGGTCATGCGCCGCCCGAAGATAGACGAGGGGCTGCTGGACGAGCTTGAGGAAATACTCATCACGTCCGATATCGGCATGGAAACATCGATGCG
>JAIRPQ010000045.1 GCA_031256875.1 Eubacteriales Family XIII. Incertae Sedis bacterium
GTTGATTATTGTTGAAATTATTGATTATAGGCCGATAAATTCCGAATAGACGGTTCGGGCTTCGCCCTCGTCGCGGGCGTTCCTTATGACGGCGCGCCCGTCCTTGAACAGATTGAATGAGATATCCCCGCTGTCGAATCTTAGCAGGTAGGGGTTGTGGGCGACGAACCCTATGGCGGATAGCCTGTCCGCGAAAGCCGCGATGTCTATCTCGACTTGCGACGATGGCGTCACCTGATACGAGCCGGTCGCACAGAGCGGATCAACGCGCCCGTCCGGTTCGCCGGCTTCAAGCATCAGGTATTCGTGCCTTCCGCAGACTGGACAATCGGGGTCTTTTTCTATGCTGACCAAATCAAATGCATTGTTCCATAAATCGATGGAGATGTACTGCCTTGACGCATCGCCTGAACCTATCAGCAGCTTTATGGCTTCGGCGGACTGTATTGACGCAACGACGGAGGCCGCCATGCCTATGATGCCTTCGGTGGCACAGGTGGGATACGAGCCCGCTTCGGGTATTTGGGGGATAATGCATCTGAAACACGGGCCTGCGGACGGGAGAATGTTCATGGACGCGCCCGAGGCGCCGATGGCTCCGCCGTACACCCATGGAATAGAGTGCTTGTGGCATGCTTCGCCGACGAGGGCGCGCAGCTCGAAATTGTCCGACCCGTCCAGTACGATATCCATTCCGTCAATCAGGGTTTCGATATTCCTCGCGCTTATGTCTGCGACTATCGGCTCTACTGATACCGAGGAATTGATGGCTGAAATATGAGCTGCCGCCGCAACAGCCTTCGGCAATTGGCTGTCCGCGTCGGTCTCCGTATAGAGCGTTTGGCGGTGCAGGTTCGCTAAGTCAACATAGTCGCGATCCACAAGGCGCAGGTATCCGATGCCTGCCCTTGCCAGTCTCTCAGCGACGATTGAACCCAGTGCGCCCACGCCGAGGATGGCCGCCTTGGATGCGAGTAGCTTTTCTTGTCCGGCTATGCCTATCTGCGGGAATGCCGTCTGACGCCGATACCGTTCCTGCTGTTCCTTATCCATGAGTCGCCTTATCCTCCGCCGATTCGCGAAAAAGCTTTCAGCAAATCGCCGTCGCTTAGCGTGTCCGTTACCATTACACGCATCCCGTTAACTGACACAAATCCAAACGACGGGATATCCTCTCTGTGGATTCCCGCCGCGTTCAGGGCGTCATCGCAGGTGGAGCCTTCAGGAATTGAAACGGTAATCTCGCCGCCTTCCAAGAGGTTTCTGAGCGTGCCGCGCAATGCTATCCTGACGTTAATCATGCTACATCAGCGAGCTTATCAGCTCGTCGGGCATCAATCCGTTTTTGTCCCATCCCATTACGCCATAATACTGGTCGAGCATGTCGTCGAAGGCTTCCTTGGGGATTTTCTGCCCCTTGGCAGGACCGCTTGCAAGGGCTTCTTTTACAAGGCGTTTCGGTATGGTGTCCTCTTTGCGCGAGAACCCTTCGCGCTGGTTGAACGCCCTCGCGATATTGATGACGCGGCGGCCAGTGTCGGACATGTCCTGCTCCGTCCATTCCTTCCCCGTTACCAGTGTCAGCAGTTCGGACAGTATGGCGTAGTCGAGTGTGGCCCAGAAATCGCAAATGCACGCGGAGAATTTTACGGCATTGAACTCGGCAAGCTGATAGACCATCTCGCCCTTGCCTTCAGCCGTGTATGGCGGCGCGGCGGCTTCGAAAACTTCAACGTTCGGAGCGTATGCGCGCATATGGCAAGCGCCCCTGTCCGAAACGGCGTAGGAAAGCGACATGCCCCATGAACCACGCGGCTCGTACTGCGGGTATTCGAGACCCTTCACCTCCAGCGTATATTCCGAGCCGCCGTATTTCGCGGCTGCTTTCTTCACGCCGTCCGCAAGGTCGGCGCCAAAGCCTTCCCTGTATGCCATCATGCGAAGCAGGTCGCACATTTTTTCGCCTTCTCCGAACCGGATTCCGAAATCGTGGATGCCCTTTTCGGTCATCTCCATCGCCCAGACTATCACATCTCCGGCGCTTATTGTATCCAGCCCCATGTCGTCGGCCACCTCGTTATACTTCATGATGGACTCGGGATCGTCCACGCCGGCGTTCGGGCCGGCTACGGATATGGTCTCGTATTCCGGACCTTCCACCGTGCCGCCTTTGAATTTCAGGAAGTTCCCGCACCCAAGGCCGCAGCAGCCGCAACCGCGCTTGCCCTGCCTGTAAGTCATCAGCACATCGCCGTTATATTTCACCCAGTCCTTGTCCGTGGTGTCCGAGAAATTCTTCGACGGCAGGATGCCGCCGTCATTGCACGCTTCAAGGAACGCGGTGGTGCCTACATCGTACACGAAGGTATTGTCCTCTACGAGCACATCGCTCGTCAGTATGTCTATGATTCTGTCGGTGGTTTTCTTGATATCAGGTACATCGACCGCGCCTGTGCCGCGCACCGCCACGGCCTTGACGTTCTTGCTGCCCATGACGGCACCAAGCCCGCCGCGGCCCGCCTGCCGATAATAGTCCGTATTGATGCAGGCCATCGTGGACAGGTTTTCCCCCGCGGGGCCGATGGCCAGCACGCTGTGGTCGCACCCGTGTTTGGCCTTTATCAAATCCTCGGTTTCGTATGCGCCCTTGCCCCAGATGCCGTCCGCGCTCTCGACCGAAACTTTGTCGTCGTCTATCAGGATATAGCTGGGGTCCTGCGCCCTGCCCTCTATTATCACCATATCGTAACCCGCGAATTTGATTTCCGCTCCGATATGGCCGCCGATCGACGCATCGCTGATAGTGCCTGTGGCGGGCGATTTCGAAGTGACCGCCAATTTGCCGGAGCAGGGTATGGGCGTACCCGTCAGAGGTCCGGTGGTCAAAAGCAGCTTGTTCTCCGGAGAGAGCGGGTCTGTGTGGGGCGCGAGCTCCTCGTATAGATAGCGTATCGAAAGCCCCTTCGACCCGATGTACTTATCCGCCCAGTCCATTCGCAGCGGCTCGACACCGCAGCTTCCCGCAGACAAATTTATTCTAAGGACTTTTCCTGTATATCCAAACATTTTTTCCTCCAATTCACATCGAATGCTTTCACATCACAGCGATTTTAGCGGGATTCCGTACGCACGGTCACGCAAAAACCAGGGCGTTTTGCGGGCATGTCCTCACGCAGTTCGGCGTACCCTCGCACGTATCGCAGATATAGGATTTCTTGTCGCGTATTTTCGGGGCATTCTTCGGGCATTTCTCCAAGCATGTGCCGCAGCCGACGCATTTGCTGTGATCCACCGTGATATATTCCTCCTGCACGATGGCACCCTCGGGACAATTTTTCGCGCAAATGCCGCAGAGGATGCAGAACCTGTCGTCGTAAACCAGCCCGCCGTTCTCGTAGTGCGACTGTATGTCAAGCCGCGCGGCCGATGGCCTGTATGCGCCCTCCTTGTAAGCCGAACACACCACCGCGCACAGCTTGCACCCAAGACATTTCTCTTTTTCCAATTTTAGCCGTTTCATGTTTTCCTCGCCACTCTACACCACAACAGATAAAATAACTCGAACCAACCATTACATGCGGCCGTCCAGAACCGCCCAAAAATTTACTAAGAATAATTTTGGCAATAATCCTGACGGACGCGCCACATACACCTCATTAATTAATAATAACACAAAATAATGGCCATGGTACTTGCGAGATATTATTTTCCGCGTTAAATTATGTTGTAAAATATGCGTATGGGAAAAAAGGATTTTGATGTAATTGTCATAGGAGCGGGCGTACTCGGCTGCTTTGTGGCGCGCGAGCTGCGGCGATACAATGCCAGCGTCTGCGTGCTTGAAAAGAACGACGATATCTGCGCTGAAATCACGAAAGCGAATACGGCGGTGATTTACGCGGGATACGACATGAAGCCAGGCACGCTCAAAGCTCGGATGACGGTGCGGGCGAACCGCGTAATGCCCGCGCTCTGCGAGGAGCTTGGTGTCGAGTACAGCAGGTGCGGCTCGCTCTTTGTCGCGTCAGGGCCTGTATCCGAAATGGCTTTGAAGAAAAAATACAGACAGGGCAATGAGAGCGGCGTATATGGGCTACACATAATAGGCGGGCGCGAAGCGCGGGATATGGAACCCGCTCTTTGCGAATCTGTCACTTTGGCGCTGTACAGCGAGACCACCGGTACGCTTGATCCGTGGGTGCTTGGCATTGCCGCCGCGAAAAGCGCCGCGGATGGCGGCGCGGAATTTAGGACCGGCTGTGAAGTCACAGGCATCTCATATCACGGGCTGGACGGCAACTACATTGCCCGCTGCAAAAACAGGAACGGAATCCAGAGCGAGCTTCGCGCGTCCGCCATCGTCAACGCGGCGGGGCTGTACAGTGACGAGGTGTTGTCCGGCTATATGCCGCCGAGCTTCTGCATCGTGCCCACCAAGGCCGAGTATGCGGTTCTCGATACTTACGCGGCAGACGGCGTAAAGCATATCATCTTTCAGGAGCGCGAAATCGGCAAAGGCGTAACCATCGTGCCGACCGTAAGCGGGAATGTGCTGGTCGGCCCAAGCGAGCTTCCGGCGGACGTTAGGGAAGGGATGATTCACAAAGACGATACGGAAACCACGGTGTTGGGGCAGGAATATGTGGCAGAATGCGCGCGCGAAATACTTCCGAATCTGGCGCTTGACCGTAAGATTCGCTCATTTGCGGGAGAGCGGCCCAATATCTATTACCCCACGGAGCGCGGTTGGCCCCATCCTGACAGAAGCCGAAGCATCCGCGAGCTGACAATCATCGAGGACGATATTTCCCCGTGCCTGATAACCCTCGCGGGAATAAAGACGCCAGGGCTTACTTGCGCGAGCGAGATAGGCATCTATACGGCGGAGCGAGTCGCGCTCAGGCTGAACCTGACGGAGCTATACGGCGGGTTCAATGCGGAAAAACGACGAGAAACGCGGCACAGCGCTATTATTGGAAAGGCGCAAGGGGAAGCGGCTGTCGGGCGAGCTCGGTCGAGTAGCGGTGTAAGCGATGGCTGGGCGGGCGCACACAGGATAGTGTGCAGGTGCAGGAACATAACGGAAGCGGAAGTGCGCGACGCGGTGCGATCCTTGCCCGCGGCGACCAGTGTCAATGCCGTGAAAAGGCGCGTTGGCGCTGGTATGGGCAGGTGTCAGGGCGGCTACTGCCTGCAAAGCATTATCGAGATAATCGCGGACGAGCTTGGTGTGGACGTGTGCGATGTCATGCTGGAGGATGGCGGATCTTATATACTCACGGGCAGCAGTCGCGTGAGTGCCGTGAATGCCACTGCTTTTTTGGGCGAGGCCATAGGTTTATCGAGTCATGGCGCGGCTGCACACAGCATGTGGGTGGCTGCGCCATCACCCATGCTCCACGAAACCGCAGAATCTGCCTCCCTGCCCTCTCCTTCTGAAGATATGTATGAACTTGCGGTGGACGTAGCCGTGATAGGCGGCGGTCCGGCCGGACTTTCGGCTGCCGTGTCCGCTCGGGAAAGCGGGGCAAGGCGCGTGCTCGTCATAGAGCGGCTTCCGTATCTCGGTGGGCTGCTCGGACAGTGCATTCATCGAGGGTTCGGCCTGCGCTTGTTTGGAAAAGAGCTGACCGGCCCTGAATACGCATCGCGGCTGATAGGCGCGGCGCGAGATGCCGGAATCGAAGCTCTCCTATATTCCACCGCCATTTCCGTGCGCCCTACGGCATCCGCCATTGAGATAGATATTCTATCGGATGCTTCACGCATCTCGCGCATATCAGCCGGCGCACTCATATTTGCGGCAGGATGCAGGGAGCGCCCCATCGGTCATCTGCCTACGGTGGGATCGAGACCTTCGGGCATGTTTACGGCAGGCACAGCGCAAAGGCTCATGAACGTCGGCGGCTATGGCATAGGGAGCAAGGCGCTGATACTCGGCTCAGGGGATGTGGGCCTGATAATGGCGCGGCAGATGCACCTTTCCGGCATGGATGTGCTTAGCGTGGTGGAACAGTCCGCTCAATGCGGCGGAATGCCACGCAATAAGCGTGAATGCCTGGATGCTTTCGGCATCCCCCTTCTGACAGGACATACTGTTAAGCGCGTATTCGGCTCCGCGAGGATAGAGGGAGTCGAAATCGTGCGGGAATCCGGACTGCCGCTGGTAGAATCCGATACGACGCTGCTCAAATCCGGCGCGACGCGTGTCGGATGTGGCACGACGCTGACCGCATCCGGCTCAACGCTGCTCGAATGCGACACGCTTGTCGTCGCGGTCGGCCTTATCCCTGAACGCGATTTGCTTCACCGTATCCCTGAAGATGGACGCATAATAGTCTGCGGCAATGCCCTGACGGTACACCACATGGCAGACGATATTGCGGACGACGGCGTTCGCGCAGGCCATGCCGCCGCATCAATCCTTCGGCACATCCACCAGCTGCCCAACGTATAACCGCCCTGGATCGATATCTTTGTTCGCTGCCCTTATATCCGCTACGAACTGCTTCGTCGTTTTGCCCTCGGGTTTGTTTTCTCTGGCTATCGACCAGAGCGTATCGCCTTGGCTCACCATGACGCTCTCGTATTCCCGTACTTCCGTGCCCGAAACGCCCGCGCCGAACGCGAACCCGCAGATAAGGGCGGCAGCGACGGCCATCGCCGTGATGAAGCCCACAAACCTTGCCCTCGATACGATTCTATACCTTTTCCTGCCTATCGTAAACGTGTTCATTTCGTCCTCCTTGGCGCCTGCGCCCTGCCCTCTGTCATCCCGAACCTCTTTTCGGAACATCCGTTTTCTACATTTATATTATACGAACAAAGGTTTCGTGTCAAGCGTTTTTCGAACAAATGTTTAACGTTAATGATACAGCAACATCCCTGCAATATTTTTGCCGCACGCTTCCGCACGTTGTTATATAATTATCGTGGTTGGACAATCGCGCCATTGGACAAGGAGATGAAGGATGGGCACGATACTTATCGTCGAGGACGACAAATCGCTGAATCGCGGCATTTCGCTGGTATTCGGACAGGACGGCATGAATATCTTGCAGGCATACGAACTGAAAACGGCGCGTGAGCTTTTCGCGGCTTCGCGCGTGGATTTGATAATCCTCGATGTGGGGCTGCCCGACGGGAGCGGCTTGGATTTCTGCAAGGCTGTCCGCGCGTCATCGTCTGTGCCAATCATTTTCCTGACCGCGAACGACATGGAAGCCGATATCGTCATGGGGTTCGAGCTGGGCGGCGACGATTACATTACAAAGCCGTTCAGTCTGATGGTCTTGCGCGCCAGGGTCATGGCCGCGCTGCGCAGGGCGAAAGCGGGCGGCGATAGCCGCGTTGCGGTGGGCGATATGATTTTCGATTTTGACAGGATGGAATTCTCGAAAAACGGTAAAGCAATGCAGCTGACAAAGACGGAACAGAAGCTGCTCCGAAAGCTGGTGGCCAACAGGGGCAGCATTCTGACCCGCGAACAATTGATGGAAGACCTCTACCCGAACGAATCTAAGTTCGTGGATGAAAACGCGCTGACCGTCGCTATCGGGCGTCTGCGCGGTAAGCTCGAAGACGATCCCGCGAACCCCTTGTTCATCAAGACTGTATACGGACTCGGCTATATCTGCGCGGGGACGGCGGAATGACGGCGCGGCAGAGCGTGAATATGCTGGTATTGGAGGGCGCGTATTTCGTCCTGATAGCGGCCTCCGTCTTCGCAAGCGCGGGCTATGCGGCGAGCTTCGGCATAGTGCGCATGCT
>JAIRPQ010000032.1 GCA_031256875.1 Eubacteriales Family XIII. Incertae Sedis bacterium
GCATCCAGCTTGTCGCCAGCGGTGGTCGCGCCGCTCGTAGTGGAAGCAGTCTCGTCCGCCGGCTTCGTGGAATCAGAATCCGAGCCGGAACCCGAACTGCCGCACGCCGAAAGCGCGAAACCGAACGCCATCACCAAAGCCAACAACACTAAAAATTTCTTCTTCATTATTTCCTCCTCGTGCAAAAAAATTCTTCCAGTAATAATTACCGTGTGAAAAGATTTTCGCCATCCCTGCGTGCGCTGTGGCCGCAGGGATGACGATTTTCACACAGTCTGTATTATATCATCCTTCGGCCAGTTTTTTGTAGCCCTCAAGCCGTTCTTTCGCGTCCTGCTCCGTCGCCGCGAAAAGCTCCTCCGCCACATCGGGAAATTCCTTCGCGAGCGAGCTGTAACGAACCTGGTTCATGATGTAGTCGCCAAAGCTCGCGGTCGGCTCTTTCGAGTCGAGCGTGAACGGGTTCTTGCCCTGATCTTTCAGCTCGGGGTTGAAGCGG
The DNA here is from genome assembly GCA_031256875.1 of Eubacteriales Family XIII. Incertae Sedis bacterium. Taxonomy (GTDB): domain Bacteria; phylum Bacillota; class Clostridia; order Peptostreptococcales; family Anaerovoracaceae; genus JAIRPC01. The sequence goes on from JAIRPQ010000032.1 coordinate 500, forward strand.
TAGAGCTGCCAGTATCCGCTCGCGACCGCGTCCTTGATGTTCTCCTGAGCTTTCGCCATGCCCTGCTTGATGCCGTGGTTGATGCACGGCGCGTAGCAGATGATGAGCGAGGGGCCGTCGTATGCCTCGGCTTCAATGACCGCTTTCATGAACTGGTTCTTGTCCGCGCCCATGCCGACCTGCGCCACATAGACGTAGCCGTAGGACATCGCCATCATGCCGAGATCCTTTTTCTTGACGCGCTTGCCGGACGCGGCGAATTTCGCGATGGCGGCTTCGGGCGTTGACTTGGAAGCCTGGCCGCCCGTGTTCGAGTATACCTCTGTATCAAACACGAGGATGTTCACGTTCTCGCCCGTCGCGAGCACATGATCTAGCCCGCCGTAGCCGATGTCGTAGGCCCAGCCGTCGCCGCCGAGCGCCCAGATGGATTTCTTAACAAGAAAATCCTTATCCGCCAAAATTTCCAAACAGAGCTGGCAGGCGGGGCACGGGCAGTATTTCGCGCCGGACGCTTTCAAGGCTTTCATCTGATCCGCCATCTCGGACGCGTCCCCGCCGCCCGGCGCGGGAGATCCGGACGCGACCAGCCCTTCCGCAAATTCTATCGTCTCGTCGATGGTGGCGGTGCCCCATTCGAGCGCCGCGATGTATTCGTCCGCGGCCTTGCGTCCGGCATCGCCGCCATCGTCCATGCTGCCGAGCCACGCCTGGGCAGCGTCGCGCACACGGCCCTGTATATAGTCGAATCCGAGCAGGGCATTGGTCTTGTCCACGAGCTTTTCGCGAATCTGCTTCACGCCTATCGCCATGCCGTAGCCGTATTCGGCATTGTCCTCAAACAGCGAGTTCGCCCACGACGGGCCCCTGCCGTTTTCGTCCGTGCAGTACGGCATCGACGGCGCGGACGCGCCCCATATCGACGAGCAGCCCGTCGCGTTCGCTATCATCATGCGGTCTCCGAAAAGCTGCGTGATGACCTTGATGTAAGGCGTTTCGCCGCAGCCCGCGCAGGCACCCGAAAACTCGAAATACGGCTTCGCAAACTGGCTGCCTTTGACGCTCTGCTTGTTCATGAGACCGTCCTTGATCTTCACGCCCGCCGCGAAATCCCAGTTGTCCTTTTCGCGCTCGTCCCAGTCGATGGTCATGACGAGAGCCTTCTCCTTGGCCGGACAGATGTCCGCGCAGTTGCCACAGCCGAGGCAGTCGAGCGGGCTGACCTGCATGCGGTATTTCAAATCCTCGAAGCCCTTTCCCGTAGCCTGCAAGGTGTCAAAGCTCTCGGGCGCGGACGCAAGCTCCTCCTCGTTCACGAGCACAGGCCGTATGGCCGCGTGCGGGCAGACGAACGAGCACTGGTTGCACTGTATACAATGTTCCTTCTTCCAAATCGGAACGTGGATGGCGACGCCGCGTTTCTCGTAAGCCGAAGTCCCCGCGGGGAAAGTGCCATCCGCATAGTAGTCCGCGAATTTGCTGACGGGGATGGAGTCGCCCTCCTGCCTGTTCATCGGAACCAGAACTTCTTCGATGAACTTCGGCAGATCCTTGCCTGAACCCGCCGCGTCCTCCGCGTTCGCCCAGGATGCGGGCACCGCGAACTCCTCGATATTGTTCACGCCCGCGTCGACGGCCGCGAAATTCATGTCGAGAATCTTCTGCCCCTTCTTGCCGTATGAGGCCACGATGCCGTCCTTCAGGTGCTTCACGGCTTCTTCCGTGGGGATGACGCCCGTCAGCTTGAAGAACGCCGCCTGCAGAACCATGTTAATCCTGCCGCCAAGCCCGATCTCCTCGGCGATCTTGTAGGCGTTCATATAATAGAATTTGGCTTTCTTCGCGGCCAGCTCCCTCTTGACGGAGGCGGGCAGTTTCTGCTCTATCTCGTCCGCGCTCCAGATGGTATTCAGCATGAACGTGCCGCCGTCCTTCAGGTCGCGCAGCATGTCGTACTGATAGACATAGGACTGGTTGTGGCAGCCGACATAATCGGCACTGTTAATCAGGTAGGTGGAGCGTATCGGCTTCTTGCCGAAACGCAGATGGGATATCGTGACGCCGCCCGATTTTTTCGAGTCGTAGGCGAAATACCCCTGTGCGTACATATCCGTGTGGTCGCCGATGATCTTGATGGCCGTCTTGTTCGCGCCGACCGTGCCGTCCGCGCCCAGACCCCAGAATTTGCATTTGATGGTTCCCGCAGGCTCGCTTGAAACGCTTGCGTCGTAGCTTAAAGATGAGTGTGTAACGTCGTCGTCGATGCCGACCGTGAAGTGGTTCTTCGGTTCGGCCTGCTTCATATTGGCGTAGACCGCCGCCACCATGCCGGGCGTGGTGTCTTTGGAGCCAAGCCCGTAGCGTCCCGCATAGACCTGCGGCGCGCCGTCTATGTCCGCCAGCGTCGTCTTCACATCCAGATACAGCGGGTCGCCTGGCGCTCCAGGCTCTTTCGTGCGGTCAAGCACGGTGACGCGCTTCACGCTTTTCGGGAGCGCACCCGCGAAGAACGAACCGACCCACGGACGGTAGAGTCTGCACTTGACCAGCCCTATCTTCTCGCCCGCGAGGGCATTCTCTATGGTTTCTTCTATGGTTTCGCAGACCGAGCCCATCGCGACGATGACATGCTCCGCGTCGGGCGCGCCCACGTAGTCGAAGGGCTTGTAGGAACGCCCCGTTTTCTCGCTGACCTTGTCCATATAATCCTCGACGATGGCGGGAAGCCTGTCGTAGAAGGGCTGTGCCGCTTCCCTTGCCTGGAAGAATATATCGGGGTTCTGCGCGGTGCCGCGCACCACAGGATGCTCGGGGTTCAGCGCCCTGTCCCTGAACGCCTTCACCTCGTCGTGGTCGAGCATTTCGGAAAGGTCGTCGTAGTCCCACGCCTCTATCTTCTGAACCTCGTGCGAGGTGCGGAAGCCGTCAAAGAAATGCAGGAACGGCACGCGCGATTTTATCGACGCCAGATGAGCCACCGCTCCGAGATCCATTACTTCCTGAACCGACGCCGACGCGAGGAAGGCGAATCCCGTCTGCCTTGCCGACATCACGTCGCTGTGGTCGCCGAATATGCAGAGCGCGTGCGCAGCCAGCGTCCGCGCGCTCACATGGAAAACGCCCGGGAGCAGCTCGCCCGCGATTTTATACATGTTTGGAATCATGAGAAGCAGCCCCTGCGAAGCCGTGTAGGTAGTCGTCAGTGCGCCCGCCGCAAGCGAACCGTGTACCGCGCCCGCCGCGCCCGCCTCGGACTGCATCTCCGCAACGCGCACCTGCTGCCCGAATATATTCTTCTGACCGTGCGCCGCCCAGTCGTCCACGACCTCCGCCATAGTCGAGGACGGCGTTATCGGGTATATCGCCGCCACGTCCGTAAACGCATACGATACGTATGCCGCCGCTGTGTTCCCATCCATTGTCTTAGTTTTACTCATCTGCTTCTCCTTTCGCTCTAACCGCATCAACACATCATTGCGGACAGAGCCCGCAAACAGTTTGTCATAATAATTTTGTTGTTATATTTAACTCTAGCTGAGTAATAAAGGCCATTCTGAATATTATACTATGTAGGAAGGCACGCTGTCACCCATCATTTTCGTTTGCGGCCGGTGCAGCGGCCGGTGCAGCTGTTTCCTCATGCGCCATAGCGCCGCCCGATGCGGGGAAAGGCGCGTATTCCGTCTCCGCCGCGGAAGGCCCTACGAACACTTCCATGTCGACGATGAACAGCATCTTGCCGTCCACGTCCCCCACGCTTTCGATAAACCTGTCCTCGAAACCCACGCGTCCTTCGGGCACGGCCGCGATGCTCTCGTCGGGTATGGCGATAACGTCGTCCACCCTGTCCACTATCAGGCCCACGTCCACGCCGCCGACATCCGCGACGATGACACAGGTGCGCTCCGTGTACGGTATCTCGGGCCGGCCGAATTTCAGCCGCACGTCGACCAATGGAATGATCTTGCCGCGAAGGTTCGTTATGCCTTTGATGAACGCGGGTGTGTTAGGCACTTTCGTGATGCGCCCTACCCCGACTATCTCTATGACGTAGCGTATCGCGACGCCGTAAGTGCTGCCCGCCAGCGTGAACGTCAGGTATCGCCCGCGCTGCGTGTCCTCTTCTATGTTCGGTCTGTTCTCGATATTATTATCTGCCACAATTTTCTCCCTAACAAAAACCCAGGTTCAATTATTCCAATTCATTATGCATTATTATTGTTAATTATTTAATAATTATTATGTAATAATTATTCATTCGTTCTAGATTTCATTGACCTCCCGAACGAAAGACTTCACCCTGACTTTTCCCGTCGCAAGGTCGAGGAACATCGTCCTGCCAAAATCGCTGCCTACGTCCTCCGCGACTATCGGTATGCCAAGCCGCCCGAGAGCCGCCCTCACGCTATGCACGTTGCGGCCGCCGATGCTGCCCAGCGCGCTGCTGTCCGAAATGCCGAACATATTCGCGCCGCCCGCTATCTTCGCTTTCATGCGGCCGACGCTGGCGCCGCGCGAACTCATCTCAGCCACCATGTCCTCCACGCCAGTATCCGCGAACTTCATTCTGTCCGCGGCGGAAAGGGCCGGCTTTCGAGAACCGTGGCTCACGCGCAGCGAGCTGTCCGGCAACATGATATGCGCCAACCCTCCGATGCGCGCCGCTTCGTCGTATAGCGCCACTCCCACACAGGAGCCGAGCGCGAAGGTGACTATCTCGTCCGGCGCGGCCGAAACGCTCCTGTCGGAAATGCCCACGACCCGCTGCTCACACATCAAGACCCAGCCTTCCCATGATGTCGGTCAGCGTTTCAACGTCCGTGAACATGATGACATGGCTGCCCAGCCGCCGCTCTTTCGTGGCGAAGCTCTCACAGGCGAACATTATCCTGCTGTCGGCCGCGCCGTACTCCGTGACCGGAACCGCGAGAATCGCTCCCATCATGTCTATCGCGATATGCGGCGGCGATAGGCTGATTTTCATTCCCGTCAGCGACGCGACGCTCCCGATATACGACGAGGCGAGGATGTTGCCCAGCTCCTTCACGCCCGAGAGCTTCATCTCGGAAAGCCCGGGCATGCCGTCGTCGTCCTCGTACACCATCGCGTTCGTGATGACCTTCGCGTCCTCAATGGTCATCAGGAATAATATGACGCCGTTCGCTTCGCCCATAAAATTCAGCAGGACCGCCACGCACACCTCGTCAGGCGCGCCGATGGAACCAACCACGTCGTTCAATTCCTCAATGCGCACATCGGGCACGCTGATGGAAACGTCCTCGTCGAGCAGCACGCCGAGCGAGGTCGCCGCGTTGCCCGCGCCGATATTGCCTATTTCTTTCAGAACGTCTATATGGGTGTCGTTCAGTTCTTCGTATGACTCTATCATTTGTACCCCCTCGGTCTCTGTCTCACCCTGATGGCCGCCCTCGTCAGAGCCGCCGTGATATCCGCTTCATGCTGGCGCATATAGACATCGACAAGCTGCGCGTACTGTCTGCCAGAATCCGTCGTAACGTATTTCGCGGGAATCGAGTTCAGCGTTATCGCGAGCATGTCCTCTCTGTTTTCCGCCGTGTCGTCTACGCCGAGTTTCTTCATGATAGTAGGAAGCATCTCCTCCGCGGCCGTGCGCACGAGGTTTATCGGGGGATCGCTTTTCAGGCTGTGTATGCTTGACATTTTCGTATGCCCCGCGTCAATTTCCCAGAATGTTTTTGACTGCCGTGAGAAGTCGTTCGGGCTTGAAGGGTTTCACGATGAAATCGAGAGCGCCGAGCTTTATGGACTCTATGACCATGTTTTCCTGGCCCATGGCGGAGCACATCACCACCTTCGCGTCAGGGTCTTTGTCGCGTATCTCGCCGAGTGCCGAAAGCCCGTCCCTGACAGGCATGGTGATGTCGAGAATCACGAGGTCCGGCGACTCCGCTTCGTACAGCGCAACGGCTTCATCCCCGTTGCCGGCCTCAACGAAATCCGAGAACCCCGCTTTTTTGAGATTCTCTTTCACCATCATTCGCATAAAAGCGGCATCGTCAACAATCAAAATCTTGGCCATCGCAAACACTTCTCCTTCTTGCAGCCTACGAATACTTCCCTTTGCATACACATTTATTATATCAGAATTTACAGAATAATTTTCGTGTTTTCGAAAATGTTTGCATCTGCGATTGTTGTATTATACATGCGGCGATTCGTGTAATAGATGTGCGGCGATCCTTGACTTACGATTGACATCATACGGATATTCGCATATAATTACAGTACTAATTTTGGAGGTCAATTATGCACGAATACATGTCGGTTCATGAGACGTCACAGCGCTGGGGCATATCCGAGCGCCGCGTCCACAAGCTGTGCGGGGACGGCAGGATTCATGGCGTGATTCGCTTCGGTCGCTCTTGGGGAATCCCTTGCGACGCGCTAAAACCGGAAGATGCCCGAAAAGCCGTCAGCAAACAGCTCACCGCCATAATCACGCATAAGGACGATGCTGCTGATTTTCTGGGGCCGGATGCAAAGCTGCTCGCCCAAAGCGGCTCCTGTACTGTGTTCCAGTTGGAAAACGACACCGGAAACGGAATCGTTACATTCTACGATGTTTTCCCCGGCGCTCAGCTCTGCTATAACGACCTGCATTTGTCACGCATCACGGGTCATGATGATATGAAAGCCGCTCCTGGCGCTGAGATTTTGGTCATCAACCATTGTCGCGAGGGACGATTTGAGTGCGAGCTTTCCGGCGGCGAATGCGGCTATCTGGGCGACGGGGACATGGCGGTCAGCCAAATGCCGCCGCCGATGAAGAACTCGCAGTACCCGCTCGCGCATTACCACGGGATATCCATCATGCTGGACGTGCCTGCCGCAACGGACAGCATTGGGCATGCACTCCAGTCCATCGGTGCTATGACGCTTGACATAAAAGAAATTAAGGAGAGACTGCTTTTCAAACGTCCATTTCTAATTATGCGAAGCTCAGAGGAAATCTCACACATCTTCTCCGAACTATATCACGCACCCGATGCCTTAAAAGAGAGCTACATACGGCTCAAACTGATTGAGCTTCTGCTGTTTTTGAGCGTTGCTGTACCTGACGAGGAAAGCAGCCGCAGGTATTTTTACAAGACAAGGGTTAATACAATCAAAGCCATGCGGGAATATATGACGGCGCACCTAGACAAGCAGTTCACGCTTGAGGAACTTTCGGCGCGGTGGGATATCCCCTTGACAGCAATGAAGAATTGCTTCAAATCTGTGTTCGGCGAACCGATTCACACCTATATGCGCGAATACAGGATGCAGACAGCCTCTGCGCTGCTGCGTGACGCCGATGAGTCCATCGCTGAAATTGGCGCGAAAGTGGGCTACGACAGCCACGCGCAGTTTTCTATGGCCTTCAAAAAAGCCTTTGGCATCCCCCCTTCAGAGTATCGAAAAGTTGTTGTCCAAAATCAGAAATCTGCGTCCGATTTCGATAACAGATAGTCAAATAATAATGATATACTCTTCGTGCGGTTGCAGGAGCCGCATTTTTTAGGAAGCTAAGTTAGCCATAGCTAACCAACGAGGAGTATTTGCAATGCGAATTAACATCATCTACTGGAGCGGAATCGGAAACACCAAAGCAACGGCAAAGCTGATAGCCGAAGGCGCGACTGTGCAGGGCTTCCCCTCTGGGGCAATTATGGGAGGGGAACAATGACGCTGCGATTCGACCCCCGCGTAAAGCTGCTAATCCTCGTGCTGATTAACGTGGTGGTGTTCGCGTCACCGGACATGGCAACCGAATGGCTTTGTATGGGTATGATTGCCGTGCTGCTCGCGCTGATGGGATGCTGGCGGCAACTTTCTCTTGGGCTTTTGGTTTACGCGGGGATGATGGGAGTCCTGTACCTCTGCGGGCTGTTTGATAACTTCCTGACGGCGTTTATCAGCATGACAATCGTCTGCTTTCGGAAAATCATGCCTACCGTCTTTTTCGCCTCCGGACTCTTGGCAACGACGAAAGTCGGCGAGTTGGTTTCCGCCATGCAGAGCATGCGCGTTCCAAAAGTCATCGTCATCCCGTTCACGGTGACGCTGCGCTTTTTTCCTACGGCAAGGGAGGAGTTCTCAGCCATCCTGGACGCAGCAAGACTTCGCGGTCTGCGGTTTTCCATGGAACGCACACTCATCCCGATGATGCTGCGATGCGCGAATATTGCGGAAGAGTTGTCAGCCGCCTCGGTGACGCGTGGCATTGAGAGCGCGAAAAAAAGAACGTCCATGCGGGAGCTTCATCTGAAAGCGCCTGACTTCTGCGTGGGCGTTGTTTTTGTAGCGCTGGCTGTTTTCAGCGTAATGGGAGGTGTGCTGGTTTTGTATGGTTAAGATTGAAAACGTCACCTTTCACTACGGCGAAACTCGCGAACAATGCCTGCATGATGTTTCCATGCATATCAAAAAGGGTGAGTGCGTCCTGCTCTGCGGTGAGAGCGGCTGCGGCAAGACCACCATCACGCGCCTCATCAACGGGCTGATTCCTCACTTTTACGAAGGAGAGTTCAGCGGCAAAGTTATCGTGGCGGGGCATGATATCGCGTCCACGCAGCCGGACGCGCTGGCAGGAACGGTCGGCTCGGTGTTCCAGAATCCGCGTAGCCAATTCTTCAACTTGGACACTACCGGTGAGGTCGCTTTTGGCTGTGAGAACTTAGGTCTGCCGCCCGCCGAGATACACAAGCGTGTGAACAAGACAGCCGCAGGGCTTGGCATAGAACATCTACTTGACCGAGATATTTTCGCCCTTTCCGGTGGCGAAAAGCAGCTGGTGGCCATTGCCTCAGCCTATGCCCTTTCCCCAGAGATCTTTGTGTTTGACGAGCCATCCTCCAACCTGGACTGGAACGCTGTGGGGGAGCTCGCAAAACTCATGCTCAAGCTGAAACAGGCGGGAAAGACGCTGATAATCGCGGAGCATCGGTTATATTGGCTGGCAGAACTGATTGACCGGCTTGTGTATATGAAGAACGGACGCATTGAAAATGACTGGACCGTGAGTGAATTTCTGTCTTTGCCGGAGCGGGAGCAAACCGGCTTGGGCTTGCGCGCCCTGAACCCCAACGTGCTTCATCCCACGGCAGCCCAACCGGAACAGTCAAATCCATTCATGAGGGTTTCCGGATTATCCGCGTGGTACAAGCGTGGCGAAATTGTCCTGCGAGATATTTCTTTCGCGGCTTGCCCCGGCGAGGTCATCGCCATCCTCGGCGGCAATGGCGCAGGCAAAACAACGCTGGCCAGGGCGCTTTGCGGTTTACATAATAAACAGTCCGGAGAGGTGTCGCTTGGCGGCAGGCGGTTATCAGCCAAATCGCGGGCAGGGACGTTTTACCTCGTCATGCAGGAGTCCGGCTATCAGCTCTTCACTGACAGCGTGGAAAATGAGATGATGCTGTCGAGGAGTAGGCGCAGCCGTCCCTCGGCCGAAAAGGTAAGTGCGATTCTGGAGTCGCTGTCGCTAACTGACTTCAAAGACCGTCATCCCATGAGCTTGTCGGGTGGGCAGAAGCAGCGAACGGCAATTGGCACGGCAATGGCGCATGAGGCTGAGGTTCTCATCTTTGACGAGCCGAGCAGCGGGCTGGATTATGGCAACATGCGACGGGTGGTAGCGGTCATCGAGCAGCTCCGTTCCAAGGGCAAGACGGTTTTTATTATCACCCACGACTACGAGCTGCTGCTTGCCGCCTGCACACGGGTGCTGATTTTGGAGGGCGGCAGGATAAGAATCGATTTTCCTCTTACAAAGGATAACTTTCACAAAGTAAAGGAGATTTTCTCATGAACACAAACAAGCTAAAAGCAAAAGACCTCATTACCGTCGCAATATTCACGGTAGTCATGATTGTGATTTATTTTATCGTCTCCATGACATTTGGCATGGTTCCGCTGGCCTACCCGTTCCTTGTGGCGGTGATTTCCATCCCCGGCGGCATTGTCTGGGTGTACGTGCGAGTTAAGGTGCCAAAGCGCTTCGCAATACTCATACAGTGCATTGTTATCACGCTGGTATTTATGCTCTTAGGCATCGGTTGGTGGCTGGCATTGGGCTTCCTTGGCGGCGGCGTGCTTGCGGAGCTGATTTCTGGCGCGGGGAAATACAGGAACTTCGCGCTGAATACTGTCGGCTTTGCCGCACTGATGTTTTGCGTGCACCTCGGCGGGTTTTTGCCGACGCTGATGGCGCGGGACTGGTATTACGAGTTCTGCGTGACCGGCGGCATGACCGCTGAATGGACGCAGACGCTCCTGGACTTTATGAGCTGGCAGGTAATGCTTTTCACAGGGATTCTGTCCATCGCGGGCGCGGCCATAGGCATGCTGCTTGGCAAGGCAATGTTGAAGAAGCACTTTGAAAGGGCTGGTGTGGCGTGATGGAAAAATTAAAAAGAAAAACGGGC
>JAIRPQ010000060.1 GCA_031256875.1 Eubacteriales Family XIII. Incertae Sedis bacterium
GCGAGCGCCAGCGCTCCGCCGAAGCTGTTGCCCACGAGGTCCACCTGTTTCAGCTTGAGCGCGTCGAGCAGATCCACGGTCTGCTTCACCCAGGCGTCCATGCCGTATTTGATTCCCTCGGGCCTGTCCGTGTAGCCGAAGCCCACCATGTCAGGCGCGATAATCCTGCGGCCCTTGCCAAGAATCGGGAAGCTCTTGTTCCAGTTCGCGTAAGCGCTGACGCCGGGCCCCGAGCCGTGCAGCATGACGAGCGGCACGTCCTTCGGCTTGCATTTGCCTACGTCGTGATAGTTCGTATTGAATCTTCCGGTTTTGATGGATTTTGCTATTTCTGGTCTTTTTTGAACAGCCATAATAGTTATTCACCCCTTTCATCTTTTCGATATAATTGTTACTGTTTACATTAACCCGCCATTGCGTGAATTTCGCGCCACGCAATGGCGGAGGACCGTGCGTCTGTCGGCTGCGCCGTCATGCGCCGTCTAAGATTTCTACGACACGACCTTCAGGAAATTGTCGTTCAGCTGCCTTGTGTAGTAGAAGATGCCCTTGCCGATGTGGTCGAAGTCCCATACGCGGACGGGCATATCCGGATAATGCGAATAGCCGCTTGCGTAGGTTTCTATCCTGTTGCCCGAGGGGTCGAAGAAGTAGATCGTCTGCCCCCTCGTGACGCCGTGGCGCATCGGGCCCGCGTCGATGGTGACCTCGTTCATCGTCATGATGTCGGCGGCGTGGCCGATGTCATTCCAGTTGTCGAGCTTGTACGCGACATGGTGCAGCTTGCCCGGCTGGTCGAACTCGAGGACCGCAACGTCGTGCGTCCTGTTCGCGCAGGTCAGCCATGTGACGAGCGTATTGCCGTCGGGCAGAAGCCCCTTCTCGACAGCTGCCATCCCGCAGACTTCCATGAAATAGCGAACCGTTTCGCTCGCGCTAGGGCCGAACAGCAGCGCGTGGTCGAAGGTCGCGACACCGATCCCGCGAGGCTCGACTGTCCAGATCTCGGGGTTCTCGATCCCCGGCTTCGGGTCGGACTGCTCGACGTCCGCGAAGAAATCGACGCGGTGTCCCGTCGGAACCTTTGTGGAAATGCGGCGCCCAAAGCCCGGCTGATCCGAGTTCGCGGGAATCTCCTCGACGGGGAGCCCGAATTTCTTCGTGGCATCCGCGAGATATTTCAGGTAATCATCGGACGCCACCTTGAAGCCGATGAAGTCCATCCCCGCGGTTTCCGCCTGGCGCAGCACGAACGAATGGTGGTCGAACTCGTCGTACGCTTTCAGCAAAACCCTGCCGTCCGATGTCCTGCCCACCTCGAACAGCCCGACGACCTGTGTGTAAAAGTCGACCGACGTTTCCAGGTCCAAGACCCGCAGCTGCATCATCGCAGCCCTCAATACTCCTGTGATTGCCATAGTGTTATACCTCCTTGAACAGAAAAATTAGTAATAGGGAAACAATTGACCAGCGTTCCCACAGCTGCCAGAGCGATATGCCCGCCAGCACTCGAACCAATAGAATAATTCATCCCGCGCATCTTCATTTCGTGCCCCCCGTATAGCCGAGCTTCTTCGAAATGCCCTTGGCGGCTTTCATCAGATGCGCCCGTTTCGCTTCGAGCAAATCTCCGCTCATGCGCGAAATCGGGCCTGATATGCTGATGGCGCAGATGACCTTGCCGTTGATATTGTGGATGGGCGCCGCGACGCATTTCAGGCCGATCATGAACTCCTGCTTGTCAGAAGCCCAGCCCTGCCGCCGCACCCGCTCTATTTCTTTCATGAAAACATCGGTGCTCGTGATGGTGGTTTCCGTGTACTTCGCCATGCCTTTCTTGGCGAGCAGCGCGAGAATCTCTTCGTCCGGCATCCCCGCGAGCAGCACCTTGCCCAGACCCGAGCAATGCACGGGCAGCTTCAGTCCGGACTCCGTGATGATGCGTATGGAGCTGTTGGATTCCTGCTTGTTGATGTAGAGAACCTCGCCGTCGTCGAGTATCGCGAGGTGTGCCGTTTCGCCTGTCTTTTCCGAAAGCACCTGCATGTACGGTTTCGCAATCCTGCGCTCGTCGAGCTTGTGGGAAATGGTGTTGCCCAGCTCGAACAGCCGCAGCCCGAGACGATAATCGCCCGAGTCGGGGTCCTTGCTGACATAGCCTATGCTGCTCAGCGTGGCGAGTATGCCGTGGAGCGTGCTCTTGGCGATGCCCAGCTCGCCTGAAAGATCTGTGAGGGAAACGGGATTGTTCGACTCGGCCAAAAGGTCGATGACCGCAGCCGCCTTGACGATGACGCGGATGCCCGCGCCCTGTGTGATTCGGTTCGCGGCGTTCGCGTTCGCCGTGCCCGCGCCATGAGCGCCGGACTTCGCCGCGCCCTTGCCCAGCAAAGCCGCCCCTGCTGAGGTCGCCCCCTGCATGGCGGTGATGGCATTCATATCCGTGTTGCGTGATGCTGTTGCCGCACCCATTCCTTTTCTCCGTACCCTTGGCATTGCTGTCCGCTCTGCTATACTCCGCGCTGTTGCCGCGCCGCCCAGAATGCTATATATCCGGCGAGACAATAACTTGACAAACTGCATCAAGTACATCTACAATCTTAATCCCAAGCAGATGGTTTGTCCAGCATTATTTAATAAAAAGCAAAAAAATTCGTCATTGTCGAACAGCGCGAGAGCGGGCAATGCGGCTATTATTCCATCTTCGAACAGCGCGAGAGCGGGCAACTCAGCCATTATTCCCGAGAAATCCGGACTCTCGTCCCTCAAGACTTCTCATTTCCTGCCGAGCTGCGGTATAATATTACGGTTAATCAGGAACCGGCGGGCGGCGGCCGAGCGCGTGGGCTTCCGCAAATCAGGAACCGGCGGGCGGAGGCCGAGCGCGTGGGCTTCCGCAAATAAGGCATGAGTCGGCGGAGGCCGAGCGCGTGGGCTTCTGTTTGAAACGGTAAATCGGGCATGGACGAACGGAGGAGATGTGAGCGTTTTTGATAAATTATATTACCCCGAAGCGATAGGGGATGAGCAGGGCCGCGTGTTTTTCTACGACAACCTGCGCTTCATACTTATTTTTCTGGTGGTCCTGCGCCACTTCCTGTTTCGCGTCCACGTGAGCTTCCCCGCGGTCGAGGGGCTTTACATGCTCTTTCTCACATTCCTCATGCCTTTGTTCATTTTCATTACGGGCTTCTATGCCAAGAGCGTATACTCCAAGGACGGCGGGTTCCGCATCGGGCGCGTGTGCATGTTCGTTCTTCTGTACGTGCTCCTGAGCTTCCTCATTTTCATAACGGATTTCATCATCAGGGACGGCAGGGCAGAATGGACTCCGCTGGAAATGATTAACGCGGCGTGGTATCTGTGGGCGTGCGCGGCGTGGTTCGCGCTGATACCTGTGCTGAAGCGTACGCCGCCAGTGGCGACCGTCATCGTTACGGTCGCGCTGAGCCTCGGCGTGGGCTATTTTGAACAGGTGTATTATTTCCTTTCCCTATCGAAGATAATAACGTTCCTGCCGTTCTTCGCGGTGGGCTACTATATGTCGCGGCCGCAGATGACGGGGTTTCTCGCGCTCGGCGCCAGGTGGCGCGTCTTGGCCTGGGCTGTCGTGGCGGTCTTTGCTTTCTGCGTAATAATGTGGCACACGGAGGCCAATTTCTGGATGAAGCGCATCCTCGAAGCGAAGGATCCCTATGTGTTCGCGTGGCGGGGGCGCGGGCCCTGGGAGCTAGGTGCGCTGTGGCGGCTCTGCTGGTACGCGGGCGCGTCAGCCATGTGCGCGTGCGCGATGCTCATAGTGCCGAGGTGCAGGACGCTTTTCACCGCGTTCGGAAGCCGCACGCTCCAGATATATATCTGGCACTCGGTCATCGTGCGCGCGCTCGTTCCCGCGCAGTTCTTTCTCGTGCTTGATTCGTGGGGCGCGGGGTGGGGCCAGCTCGCAATGGTGGGAGCCGCGACCGCGCTGACCTTCCTGCTGTCGTGGAAGTCGCTGGTAGAGCCAATGGGGTTAATAGAGCGCGCTACGAAGGGGCTGGTGATAGGCGGAAAAGCGAACCGATCTGGGTAGCCAGATTTGATGCGCTGAAGCCGCAGTGCGCGTATGCTGCAGCGCGCAGGCCGCTGCCGATTGCGAGCGCGGAGGATTTATTATCGAGCCCCTCTTATCCGTCCGCATCTCCGGACAAAGTTTGCAGTACCCCGCTCGCGCTGATATACTGGTTTGGAGAAATATTGCGACCAGGACCGCTGTCCGCTGTCCGCTGCCCGCGGTTCGGGTTCGGTGTCGGGGTCGCAGCCGGAGTAAGGGAAAGGAGAAACGACATGGGAACACCCGCAACACAATTCATTTTAACCGAGGAAATATGCGAACAGCTCGCGCAGGCAGCCAAGGCTAAGTCGCGCGAAATAGGCGTGGGGGTGACGTTCACCGTCGCTGACGAGGCCGGCAATCTCAGATATCTGCAACGGTTCGGTGACGCGATACTGCCGAGCATCGAGATATCCCAGAAGAAAGCCTACACCGCGGCAGTGCTGCGCCAGTCTACGGCTGAGTTCGGCAAGATAGCGCAGGTGGGCGAGAGCGCGTTCGGCATCAACGTCACGAACGACAAGCTGGTCATATTCGGCGGCGGCTTCCCGCTGAAAGCAGGCGGCAAAACCATAGGCGGCATAGGCATTAGCGGCGGCAGCGTGGCCGAGGACGAGTCCGTCTGCGAAGCGGTGCTGGCGAAATTCGCCGAGCTGACAGGCTAGCGCCGTCCGCCGCCCGCCCGATTTTCACTCCGAATATACGCGATATACGTGATGCGTCATAAAAAAACAACGTTGATGCGATATATTGCTATTTCGCTCCCACTTCTATATAATAGAAGTATCTTATGAGGGCTGGCGTAAAGAAAAGAACCGTTTTTAGAAAAAATATAGCGGGACACACTGGAATCGGCATTGCTGCGCTACCGCATCGCCGCGCAGTATCTGTTTTCGCGCGTGCGCCCGCCGGCATTCCGCATCGCCGCGCAGTAACTGTTTTCGCGCGTGCGCCCGCCAGCATTCCGCATCGCCGCAGATGCCAGCGCCGCGCGTGGCGGTTCTTCGCGCTTGCGGCTTTGCTCGCCTTGCTGACGGCGCTCTCCGCCTGCGGTTCCGACGACGGCGGCAGTGGCGGCGCGGGCGCACTCGATACCATCAAGGCGAAAATCGGCGCGGCCGTAGGTGGCGGCGGGATTCACTCGACGGTCAAGGACGATGAGAACGCCCCGAACAGGGACAACACCCCCATTGTTGCCGTCAACGAAGCTGCGGGCACCAAGACCTTCGACGGAAACGGCGCGACAGTCGATTATTCCAACATCAACGACGGCTATATCATGGCCAAATACGATGGGGACAACCCGAAAATCAAAGTACAGATAACGAACACGGATAAGGGCGATGATACCTACACATACGACCTCGACCCGAACAGCGGGTATCAGGCGCTGCCGCTCACGCAGGGCAGCGGCTCGTACAAGGTGGCGGTTTACACGAACATCCAAGGCGACAAATACGCGGTCGCGGCCGAGAAACAGGTCAAGATGAAACTGAAGGACAGGTTTTCGCCGTACCTTCGGCCGAGCCAGTACGTGAACTATGTGGACAGCTCGAAATGCGTCGCCAAAACGCCGGAGGTGACCGATGGCACCAAGAGCGACCTCGCGGCTGCCGAGCAGATATTCCTGTTCGTCGTTGGGCATGTTTCATACGACCACGAAAAGGCCGCCACCGTGCAGAGCGGCTACCTTCCGGACGTGGACGAAACGCTGGACACGGGCATGGGCATTTGCTTCGACTTCGCTTCGCTCACCGCCGCCATGCTCCGCAGCCAGGGCATCCCCTGCAAACTTATCGTTGGATATGCCGGCAGCGCATACCATGCGTGGGTGGCGATATATTCAAGGCAGTCGGGCGAGTTCGCGGCGATCATCGAGTTCAAGGGCGATAAGTATAACATGGCGGATCCGACCTTCGCGGCGGCGGGCGACAAGGCTGACCCGAACGTAGTAGGCGACGGCACGAACTACCAGCCGATTTATTATTACTGATATGATGACGGAGGGACTTATGGGCACGAACAGGCAATCACTCCAGGCAGAAGAACTGTCGGCGTTCTCCGCGCAGATGGCTCTGACGGTCAAAACGGGCATACCGCTGTCCGAGGCGGTAATCCTCCTGCGCGAGGACTCGGAAACCCAGGAAGCGAAGAAGCTTTTGGGGCGCATCTTAGAAGGTCTCGAAGCAGGCGAACCGTTGGCGGACGCGCTGCGGGGCGCGGGCGGCTTCCCCGCGTACATGACGCAGATGATAGAAATCGGTGAAGCTTCGGGCAGGCTCGACAGGGTGCTGGACTCGCTCTCAAAATACTACGCGCGCGAGGACAGCATCGCAAAGAGCGTCAAGAGCGCGGTGGCGTACCCCGCCATCATGCTCGCCATACTCGTAGCCATCATCCTCATACTCGTTATCAAGGTGCTTCCCATATTCAACGACGTGTTCACGTCGCTCGGGGGCGAGCTCTCCCCGTTCGCCAAAGGTGCGATGGCCGTCGGCAGCGCCATCAGCTCCTACTCGGTCGCCATCATCATAGCGATAGCCGCGGTCGCGGCGGCGCTGCTCATCATGCGCACCACGAGCGGAGGGCGCGACGTACAGAAGCGCGCGGCGCAGAGCATGTTCAAAAAACTGTCGCTGAAAATGGCGGCCGGAAAATTCGCGTCGGGCATATCGCTCATGCTCGCGAGCGGGCTGGACATCGACAGGGCCGTCGGCCTGACCCTGCCGCTGATGGACAACCCCGCCATGCACGGACGCGTGTCCAGGCTGAAAGAAATGATCGAACAGGGCAAAGCATTCCCCGAGTCGGTCGCT
This sequence comes from Eubacteriales Family XIII. Incertae Sedis bacterium, assembly GCA_031256875.1. Lineage (GTDB taxonomy): Bacteria > Bacillota > Clostridia > Peptostreptococcales > Anaerovoracaceae > JAIRPC01. The sequence goes on from JAIRPQ010000060.1 coordinate 6,910, forward strand.
GAGACGCGCGTATTCACGGGCATGGAAGCGCGGCTTCTCGTCCTCGGATTCAAGTCGGGCAACATCGACTCCGTGATGGAAAAAATCGCGCAGGATTATGAGGCGCAGACGGACGAGCGGCTCGACAGCCTTATCTCGATAATAGAGCCGACGATGGTGGCCGTGCTCTGCGTGATAGTCGGGCTGATACTCCTGAGCGCCATGCTGCCCCTGCTGGCGGTCATGACCTCGATAGTATAATTATTGGAATAATTATAAAGGAATAAAAAATGGCGAGAGTGTTCAGGGAAAAAAAATCCGGCGGTGCGCTGAAGCCGGTGCTGTTCGCGGCAGCGGCGATAGCCTGCGTCGCGCTCATTTTGAATGCCGTGTCACAGCTGGGCATGGAGCAACAGGGCGAGAGCATGGAGATAGCGAAGGAAGCCATCGTCCGCGCGACGGTGCAGTGCTATTCCCTGGAAGGGAGATACCCGCCGTCGCTCGGCTACCTGGAAGATAACTACGGGCTGACGCTCGACCGCGGCAAATACGTCTATCACTACGAACCTTTCGGCGAGAACATCATGCCGCGCATCGGGCTGTTCCCGCTGCATTGGGAATGAGGTGCGGCGCATGGGCAATAAAAAACATGTTGTAAATGTTCTGTTCACGCTCTTGCTGCTGGGCGTATTCGCGCTATGCGCCGTGTTCGTGTCGGTGCTTGGCGCGGAGGTCTACCGGAACTCGGCCGCCAGGATGCAGTCGAATTTTGACACGCGCACCTCGCTTGTCTACATCGCGGAAAAGCTGCGGCAGAGCGCGAGCGCGGATTTTGCCATACGCGAGATCGGCGGCGGGCAGGCGCTGGTGATCAGCGAAAAATACGACGACGATAAAATATACGAGACGTGGATATTCGTCTCGGCGGGCAAGCTGCGCGAAGCTACCGTTGCTGCCGGCGAGAACGTGGGCGCGCTCGGCGGACAGGAAATAATGGACATGAAATCCATGGCCTTCGAAATGGAGGTCGGCGCGTCCGGCGGAGCGTCTGGCGGGGAGGCGAATGCGGGCGCGGGCGGCGGCACCGAAAACGAAAACGCCGGCGGCGCGAAGCTCGTCCGGATCACTTCCGTCAATTCGGCGGGAGACGAAGAGAGCCTTACGATAGGAAGGAGGGGATAAGCGTGAAGATATCCAAGACCGCGATTTCCCTGTTCGAGCTGATGGTGGTCATACTGATATTCTCCATCGCGGCCGCCGTATGCACGAACGTGTTCGGCAAGGCGTATGCCATCAGCGAGGAATCAAAGGCGCTGACGATGGCGGTGCTGAAAGCCGAGTCATTGGCCGAGGAGTTCAAGGCTGGCAACGCCGCGTCGGGCGACGACGTATACGAAGCCCTCGGCATGGACAGCGCGGCAGCCGACGCGTACAGAGGTGGGATCTATCATTCGTCCGGCGGCGTGAGCGTGTTCTTCGACAGCGACTGGAACGCCATCCCCTATACGAAGCCGTCCACGCTGGTGAAAAGCGCCCATTACGTTATGGACATAGACATATCGGAACGCGGCGGCATAAGGGCGATGGATATAGACATAGGGTCGCTCTCAAAGCTCGAGCCGCACCGCGCCCTGACCTATGGGTGGACAGACGCGGATGGCACCGCGGACGGCGGAACCCCGCCGGACGAATCCGGCGCAGAATCCGGCGCAGAATCCGGCGTGGAATCCGGCGTGGAATTTGGCGAGATATATAAATTGCAGGTGAAGTCATATGTCTAGCATTATGAGCAGGGCCGGCATGACGGGCATGGCGAATAACAAGATATCGAAGAAGGGAACGTTCGGCACGACCATGGGCATCGCGTCTGTTATCGCGATACTCGTCGTGCTCGTGCTCATCGTGTTCGCGGCTCTGTCCATCGTTACGGCCAAAGCCGATCTGAAGCTCTCGCAGAAAACAGCCGAGTCCACGGAAGCGTTCTATATCGCGGATTCGGCGGCGGAGGAGAAGCTGGCGAAAGTCGCGGCGGCGGCGAAGGGGGGCGAAGGATGGGAGGCGGCGCTTGGCGAAGATTATTCCATCAAGGCTGACGGCGATAGTGCGCTCGTGTCCTATGAAGTCCCGATCGACGCGGGCAAGTCGCTCAGCGTCAGGCTCAGGGTCTACGCCGGCGGCGATGTCGTGCGCGAGCTTTGGCAGGTGCGCTCAACGACGGAATGGAAAGGCGACAACGACGTGAAGCTCATCATCGAGTGACGATTTACAGGCGACGATTTTCGAGCAGCGATATACAGGAGATGCACGAATGCAAAAACTAGAAGAATTATTAAAATCTGCCGTTTCGCGCGGCGCGTCCGACATCTATCTTATATCCGGACGGCCGCTTTCGTTCAAGGTGAATGGCGCGATAGAGCTGGTGTCCGAGGATAGGCTGTTGCCGGCCGATACGCGCGAGCTGATAGGCGAGATCTACAGCATCGCGGGCGGCAGGGGCATGGAGCGCGTCGAGAGCCACGGCGACGACGATTTCTCGTTCTCGCTGCCGAACGTGGCCAGGTTCAGGGTGAACACGTATATGCAGAGGGGCACGGTCGCGGCCGTCATCCGCATCGTCGCGTTCGATTTGCCGGACCCGTCCACGCTGGGCATACCTCAGATAGTCCTTGACCAGTCGAACAAGATGAAAGGGCTCGTGCTCGTCACGGGGCCGGCGGGCAGCGGCAAGTCCACGACGCTCTCGTGCATCATAGACAGAATCAACAAGACGCGCGAAGCCCATATCATTACGCTCGAAGACCCGATAGAATTTCTCCACCGCCACAGCAAGAGCATAGTCAGCCAGCGTGAGATAGGGCTCGACACGGAGAGCTATGTCGTGGCGCTCAGGGCGGCGCTCCGGCAGGCCCCCGACGTGATACTGATAGGCGAGCTGCGCGACTCCGAAACCATAGAGATAGCGATGACCGCGGCGGAGACGGGGCACCTAGTCATATCGACGCTGCACACGGTGGGCGCGGCCAACACGATAGACCGCGTGCTCGACGCGTTCCCGCCGAACCAGCAGGGGCAGATTCGCGTGCAGCTCGCGATGGTCCTTCAGTCGGTCATATCGCAGCAGCTGGTCAGAAGCACGGACGGGAGCATCCTGGCCGTATTCGAAATCATGCTGGTCAACGACGCGATACGCAACATGATACGCGAGAGCAAGATACACCAGATCGACGCCGTTATCACCTCGTCGCAGGCGGACGGCATGGCGACGATGGACCAGGGCCTGCTGACCCTATATAAAGAAGGAAAAATAACGGCGGACACCGCAACAGCCTACGCCGCCCAGCCCGAGCTGATGAAGAAGCGCATGGTGTGAGCGCCATGCACCGTCCCGATTGCGACGCCAAAGGATCGAACCGGCGGCTGTGGCAAATCGGCTGCGGCAAATCGGCCCCCGCCACGCGGCGCGCTCCGATGTGGTATAATAAAAGGGCTTGGGCGCTTGGCGGGCGCTGGCTTTCGGAGCCCGCATGGTGCAAGGGCAAGATTACATTATCGGCACAAATTACTCGAAAGGAAAACACGCACACTTATGGGTCGCCATATGACGATATAAATTTTTGAAGCCGCTCCCGAACGGGGACGGTTTCTCTACTTTTCGCGGGCGGCGGGGACTTGTGGGCAACGGCTTTGCGGCGCCCCATAGCCAATAATTAAAATGGATCTGATGCAACGGTTGAAAGCGGCATGACGGAGGCAGTGCAATGGCAAAATACATATTCGTGACGGGAGGGGTCGTATCGGGGCTCGGCAAGGGAATAACTGCCGCGTCGCTCGGCAGGCTCCTGAAAGACTGCGGGCTGAAAGTTACCGCGCAGAAGCTTGACCCGTATATCAACGTTGACCCCGGGACGATGAACCCGATAGAGCATGGCGAGGTGTTCGTGACCGAGGACGGCGCGGAGACCGACCTCGACCTCGGGCATTACGAGCGGTTCATCGACGTGGAGCTGAACAAATTCTCGAACCTGACCACGGGCAAGGTCTACTGGAACGTGCTGAACAAGGAGCGCAACGGCGACTACCTCGGACAGACGATACAGGTCATCCCGCATATCACGGACGAAATCAAATCCTTCATCTACGCCGCCGCCGAGTCAAGCGACGCGGATGTGGTCATCACGGAGATAGGCGGCACGATAGGCGACATCGAATCGCAGCCCTACCTCGAAGCGATACGCCAGATCATCATGGAGAAGGACGAGTGCGACTGCCTCTCCATCCACGTGTCGCTCATCCCCTACCTCGAAGCGTCTCACGAGTACAAGAGCAAGCCGACGCAGCATTCGGTGCGCGAACTGCACTCGCTCGGCATATTCCCGAACATCATCGTGCTGCGCTCGCGCGGCCGCATCGACGATTCGATTCGGCGCAAGGTCGCGCTGTTCTGCAACGTGAAGGAAAGCCACGTCCTCGAAAACCGCAACATACCGCTGCTCTACGAAGCGCCGCTCATGCTGGAGGAACAGCATTTCAGCGAAATAGTCCTGAACCATCTGCGCATAGTTTCCGATCCGCCGAACCTCTCCGAATGGAAGGCCATGATAAAGCGCGTGAACGAACGCGAACGCCTGGTGACGATAGGGCTCGTCGGGAAATACGTCAAGCTGCACGACGCGTACTATTCGGTGGCGCAGGCGCTGTTCCACGGCGGCTACGAAAACGGCGCGCAGGTCGAAATCAGATGGATAGACTCCGAGAGCGTGAGCGATGCCACGGTCGGCAAGCTGCTAGGCGATATCGACGGCATTATCGTTCCCGGCGGGTTCGGGGAGCGCGGGATATATGGCATGGTCAGGGCGATACAGTACGCGCGTGAGAATAATGTTCCATTTTTGGGAATTTGCCTGGGCATGCAGACGGCGGTCATAGAGTTTGCGCGGAACGTCGCGGGGCTGCCGCAGGCGAACTCGACCGAGTTCGACACGGACACGCCCGACCCTGTTATCGCGCTGATGGCCGACCAGCACGGCAACCTTCCGAAAGGCGGCACCATGCGTCTCGGCAGATACCCCTGCAAGATAGCGCAGGGCAGCGCGCTTGCCGCGGCCTACGGGAAAGACGAAATCGGCGAGCGACACAGGCACAGGTACGAGTTCAACAACGACTACAGAGAGACGCTCTCGGAGCTAGGGCTGAAGATAGTCGGCGAATCCCCCGACGGCAGGCTCGTAGAGTCGGTGGAGCTGCCCGATAGAGACTATTTCGTCGGCGTGCAGTACCACCCCGAGTTCAGAAGCCGCCCCGACCGCGCCCACCCGTTGTTCCGCGAGCTGATAAAATACGCCGCAAAGCGAAAGTATCGGGATGAGTAGGTTTTTTTTGGATAATAATTTATGATGAATAATTTTAACGATATATACAGTCATTGCGTGCTTGACACGCAATCCACATGTGAACATACGGCGGAATTGCGGGCCTTAGGTCGCAATGATGATAGCTTCGAGGCGTCGGGGCTGCATGAGGAATGCGGCGTTTTCGGCATCGCGTCCCAGCCCGGCGCCGACGTGCCTGCCGCCCTGAACACCTTCTACGCCCTGTTCGCCCTGCAGCATAGAGGACAGGAAGCCTGCGGCATCGCGGTCAACGACAAGGGCGTCATCACATGCCGAAAGGATGTCGGGCTCGTGCTGGACGTGTTCGACCGCGAGACCATCGATGCCCTGCCCGGCAGCATGGCGGTAGGGCACGTGCGGTATTCGACCACGGGCGACAGCAACGTGGAGAACGCGCAGCCCATAGCGGTCAGCCACATCAAGGGAAACCTCGCCGTCGCGCACAACGGCAACCTCGTGAACGCGGGCAGCTTGCGTCACGAGATAGAGATGGCGGGCGGCATATTCCGCGGCACGACAGACAGCGAAATCATAGCGTATACGATAGTGCGCGAACGCCTTTCGTCAAGCTCGATAGAGGAAGCCGTCAGAAAAGCCATGCACCATATCAAGGGTGCTTACTGCATACTCGCTATGAGCCCGCGCAAGCTCATCGCGGCGAGGGACCCGAACGGGTTCAGGCCGCTCGTCCTCGGCAAGCTCGGAGAGAGCTATATCTTCGCGTCCGAGACCTGCGCGATAGACGCGGTAGGCGGCGAGTTCATACGCGACGTGGAGCCTGGCGAGATCATCCTGGTAGAGGACGGCCGGCTGACGTCGATAGACTCGGGGCTGAAAGCGGAGCAGTCGTTCTGCAGCTTCGAATTTATCTATTTTTCGCGCCCTGACAGCGTGCACCATGGCGCGAGCGTGGAGCTGGCAAGGCGCAGGATGGGGCGCGCGCTCGCGACGGAAAGCGGCGTGGATGCTGACATCGTAGTGGCCGTTCCCGACAGCGGAGTGCCCGCGGCGGCGGGCTACGCCGAGGAGTCAGGATTGCAAAATATCGTCGGACTTATAAAGAACAGGTATATTGCAAGAACATTCATACAGCCGCACCAGAACCAGCGGGAGCAGGCCGTCAGGCTGAAGCTGAACCCGCTGGCGGCGAACGTCGCGGGCAAGCGCGTAGTGCTGATAGACGACAGCATAGTGCGCGGCACTACGAGCGCGCGCATCGTGACCGCGCTGCGCGAAGCCGGCGCGACGGAAGTACATATGCGTGTCAGCGCTCCCCCGTTCAGATACCCCTGCTATTTCGGGACGGACGTGCCGGACAAGGACAGGCTCATAGCCGTTGGCAGATCGGAGCAGGACATAGCCGAAATGCTGGGTGCGGACAGCCTGGCCTACCTGAAGGTGGACACGCTGCGGAAAATCCTGTCCGACGAGGGCATATCGTCATGCACAGCATGCTTCTCGGGCGAATATCCGATAGAGCTGCCTGAAGAACCGCAGACCGACGTGTTCTCGCACCCCATTATCACGCTGACGGGAAAATAAAGGGCAAACGGGCAAAGTGCCATTGAATAAAAGGCAACGCAATTTTTCAAAAACCCCTTGACTTCATCTTCGCGCAGGTGTAAATTGTGCTTAGTAATCGGATAGGGAAATTTTTCTCTCTGTGGACAATTGGATAGGTGATTAGGTAACTGTTTGGCCAAGCTCATGGTTGGGTTTGATTGTGCAACAACATGGGAGGGCGCTTGTTTTGGTATGACATCAACAATTATATTGAACAGATTGAAAGAGATAAATGTGAGAAAGAGAACCGTTACAAAAGGAGATGGTTATAAAATAAATGATGTCAAGGCGCCGAAAGACAGTGATTTAACCAAATCACTAGTAAATTACTTCCAAGCCAGCTTCTTGTACATACATGAACTTCCGTTAGAGTATAAAGATAGTAACGAATCGGCAAAGCTTAAAAATGGATTCGCGTTTCTTGTTAACTCTGCAAAGAAAAACACAATACTTCTTGATTTTGAAACGGATAAGCTTATTAAGGTAGGTAAGGGAAGTAACAAGTATCTGCGTCATGCAATTATTATTAAAGATTGCAAAGAAAAGCCTAAAGGCATCTTAAAAAAATACTATCATTTATCGGTATATGACCCAAACGCACCGTCCAACAAAACCACAATCCGAATAAGCGCGGATTTTCAGAGTTTAAAGTGGAGTGAGAATTGGTTTGAGAGTTTGTTCGGGGATAGTTTTGATTATGGCACTGTTACAAAAATAAGAGTATTCGATAATCTTGGGATGTTGGAGTGGCTATACAATTAATCGTTAGGAGGATTCAATGAATAGAAAAGCACCGATTTTAGT
>JAIRPQ010000061.1 GCA_031256875.1 Eubacteriales Family XIII. Incertae Sedis bacterium
TTCGACTGATTCTTTCTCTATGCAGTTTTCAAAGTACATTGCCCTCATTTGAGAGCCGACGTATATTATATGTCTCACAGAGCCCCGTGTCAACAACTTTTTGCTTGTAATTTTTACCATGTCGTGAAAAGCTCTGAATTCGTGGGTTTGCGGTATTATTTTTCTGCTTTTATTGCTCCTCAGGCGGCATGAATCGCATATAATTACATCCTGACGTCCAGGAGTTTTCCGCGGATATCCTCTTTGGAGCGGATGCGGCATGCGATGCCGTTGTCTGTTATACCTTCATAAAAAATGCCTGATGCACCGTTTCGGGCGCTGTCAATAATGCTCCGGCTCTCGCTCTGGCCTCTAATTGCATCGCATTGGGCGCGTTCGCTATCGCTATGGCTCCCCAGAAACAGCACGCTGCGGGTCGTGCCTGTGTTGGCTTCGCGGAAGCGTTTTGCCGCGTGTTCGCCCGCCTCTATGAGGTGGCGGCTTCTCTCCGATTTTTTCTGCTCGGCGATTTGCCCGTCCATTTCGGCGGCTCTCGTGCCTGTCCTGCGCGAATATTTGAACACGTGTATCTTGGAAAAACCCACTTTGTCCACGGAATCCAGCGTCCGCCGGAAATCCTCGTCTGTCTCGCCGGGGAAGCCGACTATCAGGTCGGTGGTGATGGAATAGAGCGGGTCGCGCGACTTTAGGACCTCCACGATACGCAGGTATTCATCCATCGTATAGCGACGCCCCATGGCGGACAACACGCTGTCCGAGCCGCTCTGCAAGGAGAGGTGAAGGTGCGGGCACAGGCGCTCGCGCTTCACCAGCTCGCGGGCGTATGCGGCGTCAACTACGGTCGGTTCGAGCGAGCTGAGCCTGATACGGAAATCCCCGTCGAGCTCGGATATCGCATCGACCACGCCCATGATGCCGGCGGCGCGCGGGGAGCAGGTGGAACGGGAGGAATCAGGCGCAGGGGAAATGCCGGGTGGAGGGGATACGCCTGGTGCATGGGATACGCCTGGTGTATGGGATACGCCTGCTGCATGGATAGCGCCGGAGGAGCTTGGCCCGCGCCGCGCATCGCCCGTTTCCGCATCGCTGCCGTAGAGCGCGGCGTTCACGCCTGTGAGAATCAGTTCCTTGTATCCCCGCGACACGAGCTGCCGCGCTTCCTCCACGATATCGCCCAGTGCCCTGCTCCTGACCGCTCCCCGTGCGTACGGCACGATGCAAAACGCGCAGTACCTGTCGCAGCCGTCCTCGATTTTGATATACGCCCTCGGGTAGCTGAGACTGATGACAGCGCCGCCGCCATCAGCGCGGTCAGCATCGCCGTCAGCGCCATCTGCATCGCCGTCAGCGCTGATGTGGGCGGTCTGCGCTTTCGGCTCTACCGCGAGCCGTGATGTCCCGTCCGCGCTTTCCGGCGGACTGTCCACGGGCCGCTTCGCCACGTCACTATGCACAGATGCTTTGGCCACGATGCCGTCCACCAGCTCGGGTAGCCTGTCCTTGTCTCGGCTCCCCACGATCAAATCTATCTCGCCTATCCCTTTCAGCGATTCACCCGCCACCTCCGCGTAGCACCCCGCCAGGACGGTGAGGGCTTTCGGGTTCATGCGCTTGGACCTCCGCGCGAAATTGCGGGATTTTTTGTCCGCTATGCCTGTTACTGTACAGGAATTAATAACATAAATGTCAGCTGTTTCCTCGGGCGGTACGACCTCGTAGCCCATGCCGGAAAATATCTCCGCCATTGCACGGCTCTCGTACTGGTTGACCTTGCACCCCAGGGTATAGAAAGCTATCCTCTTATTCCCGACGCTCGCTTTAGCCATACCGTCCACCAACGCTCACAGCTCCAGCTCGTACAGCGCCATCGCTATCGCAGCCGGTCCTGCGGTTTCCGTCCTGAGTATGGTGGTGCCGAGCGAGCACGGCCTTGCGCCCGCGCCTACAAGCAAGCCAGCTTCCTCTCCTGTAAAGCCGCCCTCGGGCCCTATTATTATTGCTATATGGCTGTGGGAGGGGGCATCGCCCTGCTCTGCGGCAAACCCGCGCAGGACGGACTTGATGGTGGTGCCGCGCTCATTCTCGTAGGGGAATAGTGCGATGTCGAAATCGCCGAGCGCAGCCGCCGCTTCCGCAATGAACACGGGCTGCTCCACCTGCGGAACCACCCCGCGGCCCGACTGCTTCGACGCTTCCTCGGCAACGCGCCGCCAACGCGAGAGCTTCGCTTCGGCGTTCTTCGCCTTCGGCACGCTGCGCGCGGAAAACACGGGCACGAAGCGCGCGGCGCCCAGCTCGGTGGACTTCTGTATGACTGTCTCCATCTTGCCCTGCTTGGGCATGCACTGGTATAGGGTTATCTCGCTTCGCGGCTCGGCGGACTGTCTGACGTCGGTAACCGACACGGCTATCGCGCCGCCCGAAGCATCGCCGATGTCCTCTATGACGCCGTCGTACTCGCGGCCCGCGCCGTCGCAGAGCGTCAGACCATCGCCCTTCTTCATGCGAAGGACATTCCTGATGTGGCGCACGTCACCGAGGTCATCTATGTATATCATGCCGCCTGGCTCAGGACCGGCGCTCACGAAAAATCTACGCAAATCAGCAGCCACTCCCCTCTCGTCTCAACGCGGGACACGATAAAGCCCGCGCTCTCCAGCACACCCCGCATGTCCTGTTCCTCGCGGTCAAGCAGTCCCGAAACAATCAGCCTGCCGCCGCCGGCCGTAACTTCGCGCAGGAGTCCCGTGATCTGTTTCACGAGGCCGCTCGCCAGATTCGCCGCCACGATGTCATACCTGCCGAGCTTCTCCGCGAGCTCGCGGATGTCTCCTTCAATAAGTTCCACCCTGCCTTCCACTCCGTTCAGCGCTAGATTGCCCGCGGCTGAAGCCGCCGCGTCAGCGTCGTACTCCACGGCGGTAACGCGGCCCGCGCCGAGCATGGCGGCGGCGATGGACAGGATGCCTGACCCCGCGCCTATGTCCAGCACCGACATGGAGGGGCGCAAGGTGCGCTCCAGCTCCGCGAGACACATCGCCGTCGTTTCGTGCGTGCCTGTGCCGAACGCCATGCCAGGGTCTATCGCGATAACGATATCGCCGCCGCGCACGAGGGCGTCAGCTTCCCCTTCGTCCCAGCTCGGTTTTATCACGATGCGCTCCGAGGCGCGGAATGCCCGAAACGATTCTTTCCAATTATTCTTCCACTCATCCGTCAGCGGCTCCGACTCCGCGTAGAGCCTGCCGAAGTCTGCGCCTTCGCCGTAATGACCGTACTGCTCATCGCCTTTCAGCGACATCAGCGCTATTTTGATTTGGGACAGGAGCTCCCCGCCCGCGTCCGTGTCCTCTGTGTAGAAGGCGATAACGGCTTCGTTGGAGAGGGGGTCTATGTCCACGCCCTGTTCGCCGTCCGGCTCCGCGCATGGCGCCCCGTCCTGCCCCGTGGACTGCGCCCCGCCGAATCCCGCGCCCTGCTCGCCGGTCAGCTCATCCGAAACGTAGTCCCATCCCAGCCAGTCCTTGGCGTCGATGATGGCCTGCAGGTCCGCGCTGTCCTCAACGCTCACCTCGTCCACCCCATGCCGCGCGAGCATGGCGCAGACAGGCTCAACGCCCGCCGTCGTTGTGTATATTTTTGTTTCTATATAGTCCATCCAGCTATTTTATCATATAGGCGCGCCATCGGCACGGAAAACCTGCGGGGTGGATGGCGTATACAGCCCGCGCGGAACTGCGAGCATGGGCGGGTGGCGGAAGCGGGTGGCGGAAGCGGGGGAGTGACTTATCATCAAACCGCATCCCCGAACTACAGGGGATGCGGCAGAGCGATAGCCGGTGTGCCTATCACGTCCCAATCACGGGGTCTGGGCTGGAGGGGGTGGGCTTGGGCCTGGGCTGCGTCCTCGGCTGCGACGGGGTATATGTCTGCGCCGGACGCGCCGATGTCTTGGCCGACGCCACTTCGCTTGTCGCCCGCGACTCCTTGCCTGACACCGTAGCCACCACCGTCACCCTGTAATAGTAGCGGGTGGAGGCATCAAGCCCTGTGTCGGTATTGCTGATCTCGCCACCTTCATGAACCTGCGCGAACCCATCGTCTTTCTGAGTGGAGCGCTCCAGTACGTATTTGATTTCAGCGCCGGCTACTTCTATCTTGTCCCATTTCACGGATATCGAGCTGTAGCCTTCCGCATCGGCCTTGATGGTCGGCACCGCTACGGGAATGGCTGCGGTGGCAATATTCACCGTGTCGCTCTCCTTGGAAAATGCTTTGCCGTCCGCTATTGTATCTGCCACCACTTTGAAATAGTAATCCGTCTGCGGGACAAGGCTACCCACAGAAAAGGCGGGCTCGGCTCCGGCGTATTGTTCGGCGTATTCGCCGTCGGCCGAGGTGCCGGCCAGCAGGTGGTAAGATACGGCGCAGCCGGTTATCGTCACCGGATCCCATACTATGCTTGCGGCATTGTAGCTTACCGCGGATGCCGTAACGCCGCTGACGGAAAGGTCGGGCTCCGCCGTCTTGATGTCTATTGCCGCGCTCCTGCCCTTTTGGTAAACGCGCTTGTTTTCGTCGTCCGCGTATGCCCTGACCTCGCAGGAATACGACTCGTCGCAGAGCAAATCGCCTATGACAAGCGTGGAATCTTCCACGTCCATTATCGGCGGCGGCGGGGTCTTGCCCGTGTTTTCGTACGCCGCGGGATTGTCCGGCGACACCATCACTTCGTATCCGTCGGCCTTGTCGGACGGCTCCCATCGCAGCTCGATGGACGAAATCCCCTGAGGCTCGCCCGCAAGCTCCCGTACGTCCTTTGGCTCGGGCCCCGCACCCATCAGCAACACGATGACGGCTATGAGGGCCACCGCGCATACAGGAAGGACGATGAAAAGCGGCTTCACCCTGCCCTCGGACGGGGCGCTGGGGGCACCCGGGCCTTTTGCGAAAGCGCCTGCCTGACTATGGCCTAGCGCAGCCCCGCGCACCATGTGCTTGTCTGCGGCGGACGCGCCCTGGGCTACGGGCGCATGTGGGCCGACCGGCTTGGGCGGCGCGGACGGCCCTGTCAGGGTAGCGGAAACCGGCCTTGCCGTAGGCACGGAAGGCGGAATATATTCCGATAGGATGGTCGTTTCGCCGTCATCCGTGTCCGCGACCGGCAGCGTGATATCGTCGCCGCCGATGCGCTGCAGGGCTTCGAGCAGCTGCGCCGCGCTCTGATACCTGCGCTTCGGGTCGGCGTTCGTGCATTTGGCTATTATTCTTTCAAGCTCTTGGGAGAGGCCGCGGTTGCACGACCTTATCGGCCTTATCTCGTAGGGCGGCTTGCTAGGGTCGCGGCCCGTGACCGCATGGTAGAGCGTCGCGCCCAGATTGTAGATGTCCGTCCTCATGTCGCTCTGCAAGGCCGTGTCGAACTGTTCGGGCGCGGCATAGCCCCGTGTGCCAAGGCTCACCTCGTCTGATGCGCCCCTCTGCGTGTATTCGCGGGCGATGCCGAAGTCAATCAGCTTGATATCGCCGTCGGGCTTTATCATGACGTTGCCCGGCTTCATGTCGCGGTATATGATAGGCGGCTTGCGCGTGTGTAGGTAGTGCAGCACCTGGCAGAGCTGCTTGCCCCATTTGATGACATTGTCCTGGCTCTGGGCACCCTCGCGCGCCAGCAAATCCTTCAGCGACTCGCCCTCCACGTAGTCCATGACGACGTAAATCGTCTGGCCGTTGTCGAGTATGTCGCTGATGCGCGGCAGGTAATAATTATCCAGACCTTTGATGAGGTTCACCTCTGCCATTGCGCTATTGGTCACGACCCTGTTTTTCTGCGCGTCGCGTATGTTCTTTTCAATCTCCTTGACCGCCCAGTGCTTGCCAAGGCGCGTATCCAAAGCCAGATAGACCTTGGACATGCCGCCCTTGCCTATCAGCTTTTCTATCTTGTATTTTCCCGCTATTACCGTTCCTATATTTGCCATTCGATTCCTCTCCGTTGCGCGACGCCGCTCACATGAATGCCCGCAGCATCATGCCAGCCTCGCCAATATCGCCGTGATATTATCCTTCTCGCCCCTGCTCTTGCCTGTCTCGATGATGTCGCGCAATATGGCGGACATATCCGCCGATGACTCGCCGCGGAACGGCGAAAGCAGCTGGTACAGCTCCGTGTCGCTCACCTTTCCGCGCAGACCGTCCGAGCAGAGCAGTATCAAATCGCGCGTTGCCATGCTGCCTTTGAAAAAATCCGGTGCCACCTCTGGAAACGCGCCGACGCACCTCGTCAGCACATTTTTCCGCTTGTCGTGCAGTGCGGTCTCTGCCGTCAGCTCCCCTGCGGCAATCGCCGCCTGCGCCGCGGTATGGTCGTTCGTGATTTGCTTTATCGCATCCCTCATCCAGTATATTCGGCTATCGCCAATATTGACTGCAACAAACCCATAGCCCTCGTATACCAGTATAGCCGTCAATGTCGTGCCGATTTTGGAGCCCAAGGCTTTCGCCTTTGCGTAAATGCTGCTGTTGCAGGCCGATATCAGCTTCGCCCAGCTTGCGGCTATTTCGTTCGGGACGGTGGGCGTATCCGCTGCGGCGTATTCCGTCGAGAACCACCGCGAGAACGCTTCCACCACGTAGGCGCTCGCCATTTCGCCGTAGGACAGGCCGCCCACGCCGTCGCACACGATAGCAAAAAACGCCTGGCCGCCGCGCGATGGCATCACGCGCGCGCAGTAGCTGTCCTGGTTCGTCTTTTTCCGCAGCCCCACATCCGTCACCGCCGCGTAGGAGATGCCGCAGTGAGGGGCATCCAGGCTGCCCAGTTCGCCTGTGTCAGGGCCCGCGCCCTGCCTCATGCCTTCCGCTATATCCGTTCCTACCGTGTCATATTTCACATCCATGCCGTATCCATCGCTTCCCTGTCAGGTGTCATCCTTCTTCACAGAACATCCATCAATATCCGTCGTCCATTCGCTTCATTCCAGATAAAAAACAAAGTCAAGGTCGGCAAGCCTGACCTGCGAGCCTGAATAAAGGTCGGCCCCCACGCCGGGGCTCAGCTCCATGCCGTCCACATATGTCTTGTTGCTCGACTCCATGTCCACCGCGAAATATCTGCCGCCCTCGAACACTATCGCGGCATGCCTGCGGCTGATCGCGGTTTTGTCCGCGATATTGTAGTCGCTCCAATCGGAGCTGCGCCCCAGTATGAACTGCTCTTTCGTGATGGGTATGCGCTCGCCCGTATCGCTTCTGACGAGGTACGCCGCAGGCATATGCGGGCTTTCTAGTATGGTGGTCTCGGATTCGTCGGCGGACGCCGCGCCCAGCACCATCGTTTCGCCTTCCCATTCCTCATCCGCGTAGCCCATTCCATTCACGCCCGACTGTGCGTCGGCCACGTAGACCGCCCTCGGGACATCGCCTATGGGCGCGGGGGCTTGGCCGTAATTTTGCGGCTGCGCGGGCGCGGGGGGCGGCGGAACATGCTCATGCGGCGGTTGCGAAGCGGGGCGCAAGGCAGACGCTGCATGATATGGCTGCGCGGGCTGCGGCACGGGCGCTGCATGATGCGGCTGCGCGGGCTGCGGCATGGCAGGAATCGCGCGGCCGCACCTGACGCAGTACCTCGCCTTGCCGACGTTCAGGTGCCCGCACTGCGGGCAGACCACCTTGTTCTTTTTTAGAAAATCGAATATGCCCATGTCGTTTATTCACCGCCTATCGCTACTGGATCACGCTCGTACGACATACTGTTGACCGGCGTTATTTCTGATCCGCGCACCTTACACACCTTCCATAGCGTACCCTGCGAGCTTGGCACATTGAATACCGTTGGCTCTGCCCGCCCTGCCACATATACGCGCACCTGTGCGCCTGAACGAGCCATATACGAACCACTTTGCCTGTCCTTGTTTGAATAATCATGGACGTAAAAACTGTATGTGCCGTTGACCGGCTTGTATATTGACGTAGTTTCTGGCCCATAGCTTGTTGTATCATCGACATCCAGGTTCGCGTAGTCTATACCGCCATAATAAAAATCCTTGCTATTATAATATGTATGAAAGCGCCCTTCCGGTGCAGGTCCTACAAGGTGCGAATCAAGGTCGGCAGGAAACTCGCCCCATGTCAGGACAAAGCGAACCTCGCCTTCATTTAGCCTTGGAGTCAGCACCACGTCCTGATTTGCGTTATTTTCATCAGCACCTTGCCCTCCGCCTGCAATCACGGTAATATTTGAAGATGAGTCAAGATAGCCTGACGCTGAACCGCGCACCGTGTAGTTGCCTGCGGGCAATCGGGTGCTATACCAGCCAGATCGGTCGCAGGTTATCGATGCCACCTTGTCGCTCTCGTTGGCGGAGGTATTGTTCAGCCCTTTGTATATACCCAATTCAGCATTGGGGATGCCCTGTGCGTTGAATGCATTTCGAGCTGTGCCGCTGATTTCGCCTTCGCCGCCATTGCCGCCTACCATACGCAGCAGTATATTGTATGTTGTCTCGCCCTCCTTGATGTCGACATTGTAAATCAGTTCTTGCTTGTACCCTTGCTTCGCGCATATCATATTGTATTTCCCAGGGGTCAAAAACACATTGTACTCGCCCGTGTGTTCTATGGAATTGGCATACACCCATTCATCGTCGTTGTAAAACGCTATGTTGACCTCGGGTATCATCTCACCTGTTTCAGCATCCTGCACAATCCCCTGAACGAAACCTACCTTTGGCGGGCTGCGTTTGGGTACTTTTTTCGCCTTTGCCGATTCCACTGTCGTCGCAGCATTGACTATGGGATACCACCTGCCATGTTGGTAGCACCACGTCTTGGTCGAGTTTGTTACCATCCCTTTGACGGCTTCATGGTCGAGGTCGGGATTGACGGAATAGGCAAGGCTCGCTACACCCGCAGCCATCGGCGAAGCCATACTCGTGCCGCTCTTATAGTCGTAGGAACCATTGCCGTAATAAGTGCTGTATATATCGCTTCCCGGTGCAAGCACATCTACCATATCGCCATAATTACTGTACCCAGCAAGCCTGTACCTGAAACTGTGGCCGCCAATCCAGTCGCCAATTGCCTCAGCTGGATTGCTTTCCAAGATATTGAACCCGTTTCTGACAGAGCCAGCTATCAGCACATGTGACTTGAGCCTGGGTGTGCCTGTGAGAATCCTGTTCATAATATCGTACTTGGCATCACGCGATTCGTTTCCGGCGCTTTTGCATATGAGAAAATCAAACCCTTTTTGCTCCATCGACTGGAATGCATCGTCGTATTTTTGGATAATATTGCTTGGGTTTGCGGTTGATTTTTTTTCAGTTCCAACACTGATGTTTATCACCCTGCAACCGTGCGCTATAAGCTTGGACATTTGCAGCAATGCGTTCTCGTCGCTGGTGTACATGCCGACGCTACTGTTGTCGGCCCGCTTAGCGTACCACCAATACGTGCCAAAAGACATATCGGCATGCCAGTTGACCCCGGTGACGCCTGTTTCGTTGTTGGCGGCAGCCCCTATAATGCCGGCTACATGCGACCCATGATCTTTGCTTTTTTGTGTCCTATTTTCCGCACCCACATATATCCGAGTATCGGGGCGTTGCTCCAGAAAAGCTTGCAAGGATCTGTACGTAGGGAAATCATCGTTCGCCGATACGAACAGATTGCTCGGCTGAAGCTTCAAATCTTCATGGCTTGGATTTATCATGGTATCCAGAACCCCGACCTTCACCGCTTTGAAATCCGTGTCGCTGTCCCATGCATTGGGCGCGTCTATCGCTTCAAGACCCCAGTTGTTTCCTTCCGGAGGGCCCCAGCTGTCCCATTTTGTATCATTCGGTACGCTGTCCACATTTGCATTCATGACCATGTGGTTCGACACAAGAAGCACCGACGGCTCTTTTTCAAGCTCGGAAAGCGTGTTGTTCAGAGTATTCAGGTCGTTCACGCCATCAAACCGAAGCTGGTAATGGTTCAGCATATATATGCGCCCTACCACGCTACCGCCATATTTTCTGAACAATTCATACGCCTCGGCATCGGTCACTCCGTCGGTCATCCTGACAATCAGCTCGTTGGAAACATATTCTATGCCGCCTTTCGCCTTTTCCACTTTAGCTTCGGCGTAGGGCGAGAGATAACCCACCTCATATTCCGCATTGAACGATACTTCCTTTTCGGTTCCGTATTTGTCTGAAACCGAGACAACTATCTCGTTCGTTCCAACATCCATCTTCATCGGTGGGAGCTTGGCTTTGATACTGCGCCCCGGATTGCCGATGTCGAGTGCGCCTTTTGTCGAAGCCGTATCGCTTTCTCCTGACTCATACGAAAATTTTGCCGAAGTGATGGTTTTGTTCGCATCGATGCCCACCGTGACTGCATCCAAAATCCCTGTCGTGGTTTTGATATTGTCCGGTACATCTAGAGTCAGTTCAAGAGGTTTGTTTTTTTCGTGCATAAACAATCCAAGCGAAGCGGCCGCCACTATTGCCGCTGCAAGCGCTATCAGCAATATAATGCGGCGCTTGCGTGGCGGGAGATTCCCTCCCGCCGCGTTTTTCGGTGCTGCACCGGCGCTGGATGCCGAAATATGCATACGCCCCGGACCAATCGTTTCGTGAACGAATTTTCTGCCAGGACCTATTTTTTTGTTGCCTTTGCCGCCTATAATCCTCTGAACCATATATGTGACCTATTCCTTGCCTACCATCTCCCAGTTGAATTTCTCGTTGCAGCAGGGGACGAACATCAGCTTGGTGTTGCCCACCGTTATGATGTCGTTGACCTTCATCTCGGTCGGGTTCAGCACCACCTTGTCGTTCAGGTAGGAAAGCTCCTTGGAATCGCCCGCCTGCATGAGGAACATGAACGATTTCGGCTCGTACACGACCACGGCGTGCCTGTCCCTCGACACCGTGTCGTCGCCCTCGATGGACACGTCCATGCCCTGCGACCTGCCGATGAAATTGCGGCCCGTCTTTAGCCTGTAGTCCTTGCCGAGATTGTTCCCGTCAACGCAGACGAGCCAGCCCACGACGGGCTCCGCGCCGAGGCTTTGGTCGTAGTAGCCCACCGTGGCCGCGTCGCTGCCGTCGCCTATACTGTAGCCCGTGGACTGCTGCACGGCTTCAGCGAGCGACGGCGCGCCCTCGCCGAGCATAGACGTTTCCTCGTCCGCGCCTATGGTCAGCCCGACCGTCGGATCGTCGTTGCGCGTCTGCTGGCCGCAGTGGGGGCATTCGGCGTATACGTCCCCGTCATAGAAATGTCCGTTTTCGCACCTGAGTAAGTTCATTTGTATCCTCCTGAATAATTATAATAATTTATCATTTTTGTAATAATTTATATTTCGGTCTTTCGCAAGCCCCCGCACCGTGCGGGGTTTCCGCCCTACGCCAGCCTGAAGCTGTTGTCGGGTTTCGCGAGATAAATCACGCTGCCCGCAGGGAGCTTCATAGCGACGTTGGCGGTAAGCCTGGTGCCGTTGTTCATGTATGTGCCATTGGACGAAAAATCCGTGACCACATACATCCTCTCGCTTGCGTCGTAGCCCACAGACACGTGCTTGCGGCTGATTTTCTCGGCGTTCGTATCGATTACTACATGCGAAAACGCCGCGTCGCGCCCTATGACCAGCTCCTCATAGCTCTCGATGGGGAAGGTGACGTTCGCGTACATGCCCGACAGCCCTATGATGCCGGCTTCCGTCGTTCCGTAGCCTTGGTATCCATAGTCGTCGTGCGTGCTGTAGCCGATGGCGTTCGGGGAAGTGGGCTTACACATAATGACTATCCATATAATCGTACATACCGCGCCTGCAATGTAGCAAATCAACATCACCACTCCAGCAACAACGATGGCATCGAGCGTGGCAGACAGGATAACGATAAGCGTCATCACCAACATAACTATCTCCGGCAGGCACAGCATCAGCATATAATACCATCTCCTGCCTGTATCGTGCAGCCTACGTATACTGAGTGAAATAGACGGGATGATATTCGCGATAATAAACGCCGCGTAGATAATGAAAACCACGGCTATAGCTCCGCCGCTTCCAATCAGCAAGCGTGGAAGAAGATAGAATTCCGTGCCAAATGAAGTGAAATCCGAGGGATTGTAGCTCATGTATCCCAGTACGCTTGCGCCTTCGGACATTATCACGGCAGTCAATATGATAGAGAGCCCAAAGTATATGATCACATTCCACAACTGCACCCACCAGTAGCCTCTCCTCGGCGTCCTGCCTCGGAAATTAACATAATTCTTCCAATACAACTTATAACTTTCTAACATTTCGTCCTCCTTAAACCAACTGCTTCAAAAAATAACTTCCTATATAAAATACTGCATGAGTATTACCGAGATATTGTCCTTCGACCCGCTGCCCTTGTCGAAGGCCGCCAGCGTCAGCGACTTGGCGGCTGACGCCATATCGCCGTAGCCGGCATTCACCACGTCCTGTATCTCCTCGTCCGCGAGCGACTTGACGAGCCCGTCGCTGCAGAGCAGCACGATATCGCCGCTCTCCAGCGCGAACGGCGTCCGGTTCGTGTCTATGTATCTGACATTGCCCGAGCCTATGAAGCTGACGAGCGCCCCCCTCATGGGGTGGCTCTCCGCGTCATCGGCTTCCATCCTGCCCTGCCGGACGTATTCGCGCAGCAGCATGGAATAGTTGTGGTCGCGGCTCACCTGCACTATGTCGCCGCCGCGCAGTATGTATATGCGGCTGTCTCCTACGGAAGCCCAGTGCAGCCGGTCGCCGTAGATGAGCGCCGCCGTAAGCGTGGTGCCGGATTTCGGCGCGCCAGTTTTCCTGTCGCTGCTGCCCGCCGCGTTCGGTGCGCCATCCTCCACGGGGTCGTTCGGATTCCTGCCTTGGCCTGCCCCGCCCGCGCCGGCCCCGCCGTTCGCGTAGGCGGTATCTCCGCCGGCTTCGCCGCCTTCGCCCCGTTCGCCGCACTCGGCGCGGACTATCCCGTCAAGCCTGTGTATCTCGTCCACGAAGAATCTGTCCACTTCGCTGTCGCATGCAAAGCCTCCCAGCGCGGCGGCCAGGTTTTCGACCGCAATCCTGCTCGCCTTCTCGCCGTCCTCCAGCCCGCCCATGCCGTCGCACAGCACGCCGAACGCTTTCAGCGGAACAGTCGGATCGCCTATGGCCGTTTCCGTGACATAGAGCGCATCCTGCTGGTATTCACGCGTCCCGATATGGGAGTCGCTGCCCGTTATCACCTCTGAAAAGCAGCCATCGAACCCAAAGCAAACCGTCGGCTCGTCCACTATTAAATTATTTCTATTTTTTCCAGTCATCCCAAACCAACCCTCATCATTATATTATCCTTGGCGAGGAAGAACCTGCTGCCCGGCGCCAGCATGATGGCCTCGCCTTTCCTGTATCTGGCGCCGCGGTCGCTGAACGTCCCGTTGGTGGACACGTCGCGCAGCACGAAATTTCCGGAGTCGCTGTCGTACCGAATCACGCTGTGTTCGCGGCTGATGCTCCTGTCGAATATCACTACGTTGTTCATCCCTGGCTGGCGGCCGATGCGTATGTCTATGTTGTGGGGTATCGGCCATTTCTCGCCCTCTCCCCTGCCGCGCTCTATCATGATGTACGGAACGCCTGACAGCCGCCCTACATAGCCCCTCATGCCGCCGCTGGGCAAGCCTGCCGCGCCTGCTGCCCCCGCTGCTCCGGTGGCTCCGGGTGCGGCATGGCGTATGGGCAGCGCCTTCCGGAACTCGTCCGCGCTCCGGTAGCGCTCGCCTATGTCCAGCGAAAGCGCCTTGTCTATCACGAGCGAAAGCTCTATCCCCACGCCCGGCGCGATGCTTTCGAGCGGCGCGATGCGCACACCCGCCTCGCGCTCCCGCGCGTCCGGCAGCTTGACACCCGACACCGCAAAATAGAACGACGCCGCCAATGCGTAGATATCCGTCCACGCGCCCTGCCTGCCCTTGCTCGTGTACTGCTCGGGCGGTGCGAAGCCCGGCTTCAGCAGTATGGCGGTATCGCCTGACTCCTTCATGGACTTCGCGGCGCCGAAGTCTATTATTTTTTTATCGCCGCCCTTGGTCACGAATATATTCTCGGGGCTGATGTCGCGGTGGACTATCCCCTTCGCGTGTATCTTCTCCAACGCCGCCGCCATCGAGACGAGTATGTCGAAGGCGTACGACATAGGCACCTTGCCGCCGAGCGAGCGCAGCAGGGCTTTCAGGTTCACGCCGTCCAGATACTCCATCACCAGATATGTCGTGCCGTTGGCGTCGAATGAGTCGGACACCTGCACGACCAGAGGCTCGCCCTTGAAAAGCTTCAGGAAATCGGCTTCCCTGCGGAAGGAGCGGAAGCCGTGGTCGAACACGCGCCGGTCGCCCTTGCCGCTGAACCCCATGCGCCACTGTGCGTCGCGGGCGGCCATGGTGGTCGGGAAATACTCCTTGACGGCGCGGACGCTGTTGTCGGCGATGTCGAGCGTCAGGTAGGTGACGCCGAACCCGCCCACGCCGAGCAGCCGCCCCAGGATGTACCTGTCCGACAGCACTATGCCGTAGGGCAGTATGGATGCGTCGGACTCCGCGGCCGTGTATTTGCAGCGCGGGCAGATGCCCCCCTTGTAGGGCGAGTGGAAACAGTTCGGGCAAATATTCGTATGTCTGCCTATAGCCATAGATTATTGCCCCTGCCAAACGCGGAACACGAATTTCTCGCGCCCCGCCGTTATCACGTCTTTGTTGGACACCTTGCGCCTGGCTTTGACGGGTACGCCGTTCAGGAACGTCCCGTTGGTAGTGTTCAGGTCGGTTATGAAATAATCGTCGCCCTCCGCCTCTATGACGAAGTGCTGCCTAGACATCTTGTCGTCGTCGAAGCTCAGGTTGTTGATGCCGGACCTGCCGACGAAGAAGCTCTTCTCGATGCCGATGTCGACGCGCTGTGACTTGCCGCGCGTGTCCGTCACGACTAGGCTCACGTCGCCGGTGTCAGGAGTGCTGAAATGGTGCTTGAACTCGGCCATGTCGCCGAAGCCTATCTTTCCGTCCACCCTTATCAGCCCGCCACGCTTCCTGATATAGCGCAGCGCGAGCAGCACGATAATGGCGATGCCCGCTATGAGCACGGCCCACCAGTACGCCCGCAGCATTCCGAGAATGGAGTCCGTATTTTTCTGCACCTCGGAGCGGCCTTCATACGAGAAGCCGGCCTTGCCATTCAGCTGGTTTTTCTCTTTGGATATGTCCGTGATGCCCACGAAGCTGATTTCGTACCTGCCCGAATAAGGCTCTTCCGTGAAAACTATCTCCACGCTCGCCGCGACGGATTCGCCGGCGGCGTCGGTGGCATCGGTGCCGGATCCCGCACCCGCCGCGCCGAATGCGCCCTTGCGATAGGCCACGCTTTTGATGCGGAGCTTCTTGCCGTCCCCGTCCTTGATGATGTAGGCGTCCTTGTCGTCCGCACCCGCCACGGGCTCGCTGAACTCTATGGATATGCCGTCCTTGCCTTTCAGCTGCTTCGGTTCGCCCACGATCTCCGGCGCTGTGGTGTCGGCTGTGGCGGAACGCACCGCCGCGGCCGTTTTGTCCGTGAGCGTGTTTTCGCCCGCTTTTACTTCGATGGAAAAGCTCTGCATCTCCTTCTCAACGACATTGCTCTCGGCCTTGAACACGGCCACATAGCCGCCTTTGATACGGCCTATGGCATCCGTGAGCTTCGCGACGATATTTTCCGCGGACACGGACACCATGTCGCCGCCGCTCTTGCGGGATATCTCGCCGAGGTTGTCGCGCGCGCCCCTGTCGCCGCCCGCGAAGCAGAGCGCGTGGATGGGTATGCCGCTCTCTGACAGACTGTCCAGGGTCTCCTGCTTCGTGGCCGTGCCGCCGTCGGTGTCGTCCGCGCCGTCCGTTATCACGATGATTTCGCTCTTCGAGCCAAGCCCCGCCGCGTTGCTTTCCGCCAGCGAAAGAGCCTTGTCAATGGCATCGTACAGATGCGTGGTGGCATCCCCGTTGCCGAGCTTCGCGATGGCCTTCGCGCGCTGCTTGCTCGCCTCAGTGCCGGTCAGCAGGGTGTCCGCCCGATCGCCCACGGATATCAGCACCAAATTGTCCGCGCTCCCAAGCCCGTCCGAAAGCGGCTTCAGCGCTTTTTTCATCGCCGCCAGCTGCTCATCATCTATGGAGCCGGAAATGTCGGCGAGGACGTAATAGTCAACGCCCGCGTCCGACTCGGGCAGCAGCGCTACGCTCTCCGTAGCCAATGCCTTCCCGCCGAGTGTGGCGCTGACATCTGCGGCGGCGATGCCGTCCGCGCCGTCCAGATAGAAATACGCGCGCACCTCCGGCAGGTCGGTGCGTACCTGTTCGATATCGACCTTCGCCGCGCCCGCCGCGCTCGCCAATACGGGGAAAGCGCACATCCCCGCCAAGAAGGAAATAACAAGTAATTTTACAATAATTTTCTTAACCACGCCCACTCCTTATAATTTAACAACCACGCCATTCCAATCGTTAGATGTCACTGCGAACCCCCTATCCGCAGTCCATCACACCCATCTTCGCCCATCCTTGCAGAACGCCACGAACACGAATGTCGAATCCCCTATCCCTATCTCGTCCCCATCGCGCAGCGGCACGGTCTCCCTGACTGGCTCGCCGCCTTTGTAGGTCAGCGTGCCGTGCCCCGGCGCGAGAAGATACTCGCCGTGAAGCGGGTCGTACACCAGCGAGCAGTGATTCTCCCGCGAGACCTCGCCGTCATCGCAGATAATGACATCCATCGCCGCCGCGCGCCCGACGAAATTCCGCCCCGAATGCAGCCGGTAGTCCCTGCCGCGCTCCTCGCCATCCGTGCAGACGAGCCAGCCGACCACAGGGTCCATGTCAATGCGCGACTCGACATATCCCACGGTGCGCTCGTCCTCGCCGCAGCGGTCCGCACCGAAGGGGCTGCCATCGGCGTAACCGACCGTGACATCCTCGCTGCCGCCCACCGCGAAAGCGCTGGTGGGCGCGTCTTGCATAGGGTCATAATCCGCGCCGGCACATCCTGTAGCGCCTGCGTCATAGCGGTCAGCGGCGCCATGCCCTGCCGTCCCTTCCGCGCTGGGGCAGTAAGGGCAGCCTGAATACTTCTCGCTGTCATAATAATGTCCATTTCCGCACCGAACTATACTCATTTCATCCTCCAATGCGCGTAGTATGTCGTTGGTTTTTTTATCCTCACGACCGACTTCGCGGTGATTTTCTTGCCGCCGGCTTTCTTGGTGTACCATCCGAGAAACTTGAACTTGCCCGTGCGATCCTTGCAGGGCGGGAGCTTGCCGAATTTTTCGCCGTAGGGTACTGCGCGGCTCACGGATTTTCTGCCTGCCGCGAATTTGACTTTTATCTTCCAATGCGCGTATAGAGTGGCGTTTCGGTCGATGCCGACCATGCTGTTCGCCTTCACCTGTGCGCCTCCGTTGGGCTGCGTCCACCAACCCGCGAAGCTATAGCCTTTCGGCTGCTTCTTGGCTTTCGGGAGAGCGCCGTACCTGCTGCCGTATGTGACGGTCATGGCGCCTGGCTTCGGCGCGAAGTAGGCCGACCATTTTTTCTTGTAGGCTTTCGGCATCTTCAGTTTGCCGAAATTCGCGTTGAAGGTGATGCTGCAGGTGGCACTGGGTGTTCCGCCGGGATTTTGTCCTGTGGAAGTGTTGCCGTTTGGCGTGTTGCCGTTTGGCGTGTTGCCGCCGGTGTTGGCGCTTGCGTTGCCTCCGATGTTGCCGTTGCCCGTGCCATCGGTGTTGCCGGTGCCTGTGCTGCCGGTGTTGCCATCGCCAGTGCCGGTGCCGTCGCCGTCGCTGGTGCCAGAGCCATCGCCTGTGTCGGTGCCGCCGGTGCCGCCGCCGTCAGTGCCATCGCCGCCGCCAGTGCCGCCGCTTGGAACTTCAGGGTCTATGAGCGTGGGAGTATCGGAGGTTTTGGCTGTCCATTTGCCCGATGTGTTGGATGTAAAGATAACAGATGTCAGATTTAAATTCAAAGCTGGCCTGACAGCGTTGTTTGAGTTGTACACATAGTAGCCATAGTAGTAGGCGTACCCGTGATTGATGACGTCGGCCGCGCTGTGGGAATCGTTGCCAGGAGAGCGCAGCCACCACCAGCCATTACCAAAGTATGAAGAACCTGTGCTTGCCCATGCAAAGCGCGCCCTTGCGAACGGCGTGGTCTGAGCCTGTCTTGCCGTATCGTAGTTGCTGTAGCTGCTGTTAAAGCCGTATGAGGTATTTATTATCTCGGGCAGCGACAGCAGGAATACTTTGTCGTTCGTGCCCATGCCGCCTGCTGTACCGTAGGATGGGTTATCTGGATTTGTGAGCGACGTGGTGCTTACGGCGTCTTTTTCTCCTGCCGTGAATGCCTTGCCTATGAAATTGTCCGAGGTGTAGCTGGTGCCGCTGTTGCCGCCCGTGTTATAGGACGCGTCGTAGCCGTTTAGCCATGACCTGATGGTGCTGGTTTCCCATGTGACGTTTTCATTGTCTATATGGTACGGTTTCGCGTCCAGCGCCTTCTCCGCCATCAGGAAAAGCTTGCCGCCTTGATTGTCGAGCACGCGCCATGCGATGGGTTCGACTTTGTAGTAGGCCGTCGCGCCGTTCTCGGGGTCGCCGAAGGCCGGCGTGTAACTGTCAGGCAGGTTGACCACCTGCTCCACCCAGTCCCGACCCTCTGTGCCGTTGCTCGGGCGCGTCGTGCCTATCAAGCTCTGCGGATAGCGGCCGAAATAGACCGTGTCGCCCACGGCGGGGGTGCTACCGCCGCCCGTGTCTGTGCCGTCACCGCCGCCTGTGGACTGGCTGCTTGTCGTGAC
This sequence comes from Eubacteriales Family XIII. Incertae Sedis bacterium, assembly GCA_031256875.1. Classification (GTDB taxonomy): domain Bacteria; phylum Bacillota; class Clostridia; order Peptostreptococcales; family Anaerovoracaceae; genus JAIRPC01. The sequence goes on from JAIRPQ010000061.1 coordinate 18,878, forward strand.
CGTGAGTCCTTGGCTGACGGGGGACGCGTAGGCGGTCGAAGTTTCCGCGTAGTGCTGATAGAAGGTGTACGATGTATTCGCCGACAGCCCTGTGAATGTAGCGCTGCTTTGCCACGATGTTCCGTTCATGCTGTACTCCGCACCAGATACCGCATTCAGAGTGACGCTGGTCGCGCTCTTGGTGGCTAGCGTGGGGGCTGGCGGGGCGGCTTGATTGTTTTTCGCCGGCATGTCAATCGACAGAGCTTGGCTCGCCGGCGAAGCGTACTGCGTCGCTGTTTCCTTCATCCGCTGATAGAATGCGTATGACGTGCCTGGCGTCAGCCCCGTGAATACCGTGCTGTCCTGCCAGTTCGTGAGGTCTCTGCTATACTCCGCGCCTGATAACGCGTTCAGCGTGACGGATGTCTGTGTTCGCGAGTTCCACGTTGGAGCAGGCGGAGCTGACTGGCTCTGTTTTGTAATGGTGAAGGTGGTGCTGACCGCACCGCTGTATGAGCTGCCCGCCGCCGCCGTCGCGGTCACAGTGGCCGTGCCTGGGTTCGTGTTGTTGGAAAATGCCAGAGTATAGTCGGTGTCCTGCGTCAGAGTCGTGCCAGCCAGCTTGACCGTCACGGCCGGCGTTATGGGACTGCCGGTGTAGGGCGTGGTGGATGGCGAGCAGGTAATTTCCGCGCCGGTCAGCGGGGTGGGGTCGCCCGACGGCGTGTCGGAAGCCTTGGCCGTCCATTTGCCGGATGTATTAGATGTAAAGATGATAGATGTCAGATTTAAATTCAAAGCTGGCCTGACAGCGCTGATTGAGTAGTCCACATAGGTGCCATTGTTGCTGGCGTTCCCGACATAGGTGACGTAGGCCGCGTAGTAGGAATAGGAGCCAGGAGAGCGCAGCCACCAATAGCCATTACCAAAGTATGAAGAATCTGTGTATGCATATGCATAGCGCGCCCTTGCGAACGGCGTGGTCTGCGCCCGTCTTGCCGTATCATAGCTGCTGTTAAAGCCGTATGAAGAATTGATTGCTTCTTGATAAGACAGCAGGAATACTTTGTCGTTCGTGCCCATGCCGCCTGCTGTGCCGTAGGATGGGTTATCTGGATTTGTGAGCGACGTGGTGCTTACGGCGTCTTTTTCTCCTGCCGTGAATGCCTTGCCTATGAAATTGTCCGAGGTGTAGCTAGTGCCGCTGCTGCCGCCCGTGTTATAGGACGCGCCGTATCCGTTTAGCCATGACCTGATGGTGCTGGTTGCCCATGTGACGCTTTCCGAGTCTATATGATAGGGCTTTGCGTCCAGCGCTTTCTCCGCCATCAGGAAGAGCTTGCCTGACGGGGCACTCAGTACGCGCCATGCTATTGGTTCTATCTTGTAATAAGCCGTCGCGCCGTTCGCGGGGTCGCCGAATGATGTAGTATAGCCAGTGCTGTTCAGGCTGACTGTCTGCGACACCCAGTCCACGCCTTCCGTCCCCGTGGTCGGGCGCGTCGTA
>JAIRPQ010000099.1 GCA_031256875.1 Eubacteriales Family XIII. Incertae Sedis bacterium
TGCGTGCCGTTGCCCGCCGCAATGCTCTCCATTATCGGGACGAACACCTGTAACGGCACGTCGTTGTCGGCGTAGCCGGCCTTGTCCACGAGCGGGAAGCGCAGGGATTTCGGATAGGGTGTGGATGCGTTGTTGTACTGGTCGACGATGGGCAGGCCCGACGAATCGAGCTGATACGAAAGAACCTCGGCGGGGATTTTCTCGCCCTGTGGCTCGCCGTATTTGTCGTAGGCGAAGCCCGCGCCGTAATATTTCAGCCGCGCGAGATAGCCGAAGAAGCTCGACCCGCCAAGGCTTATCGAAAGCCCCTTGAAATCGACCGAGAGATAGTATTGGCCTCCGGACACCGCCAGTCGCACGTCGTGTTCAATAGCGTCGTTCGACATGGAGTAATCCTTGCGGTTGATCTTTATCATATCCGCGCGGAGCGTGTAGCTGCCGTCGGCAAGGCTGTCCTTGTCGAGCTGGACGCCGCCATCGTCCGCGAACGCCACCGCAGCGCAAGGGAATGCGCCCGTGGCAAAGTCGGGCATAACGGTCGCAGACCCGCCGCCCACTGCGGCCGAGCCAAACGCGCCAAACGCGCCGATGGTGGCGGGCGAGCCAAACGCGCTGATGGAGGCGGGCGAAAAGAGCGCAGACGCCGGTGCCGCCAGAACCGCCAGAGCAAGCACCATGCACAGAGCCGTTATTCTCCTTCCCGCTTTCAATTTTCCTGCTTTCATTATTATTCCTCCAAATTATCTTATGCATACGCAAAGTTAGTTATCGCTAACTTCCCGAGTAAAAAAAACCGCACTCGTGCGTATCGTGTTCCTGTCAGGCGCATAGTCCCGCCACACATATTACTAACATATCGGCATATCGCCAAACTGTCAACCGCCTATTTTGTTGCGTCATGGCAACAAAGATGGGGAAATTGCAGCGGCCACGGAGCGAATCTGCACCATTTTCTAAGCGCGGGGCGCGGGTCATAGAAACATCGTAAAAATCGCGTCGCTTTCTGGCATGTGCCTGTTGCCCGCCGAGCATGACATACGCAGTACGGCGCTCCCCTGCAAATACTGTATGCCCTCGACGTTCAGAAATTCTACGGCCTCTAGCGGAAAAAAGAATTTGTTGCCTTCCCTGCGCGCGGGGTGAGCCTTGTCCCCGTCGTAGTATTGCAGGGTTTGGAGAGAGCCTGAAACGACCAAATCGCCGAGCGCGGAAACCCGCTCCATCCTGTTCGCGGTCAGCGCGACTATCCCGTTGCCGTTCTCGACAATCATCTCGCCGACGCGCTCGATGCCGTCGTTGGCCATGGAGCGAAGCGAGGAATCCGCATAGCGCACCTTGCATTTGTGGAACACGCAGGTGAAGCTGTGGCGCCCGTCGCCGAGGATTTCGCAGATGGTCTTCCCGCTTATTTCGCGCCGACCGCCCGCGCCGTCCTTCACCTGTAGCTGCTTCAACTTCTGCTCGAACGCCATCTCCGTCTGCTCGGATATGCCGAGCGCGAACAAAATCGCGTCCTTCTCAGCAGCCATGTTCTCCACGCCCTGCGCGCGCAGCCAGCGCTCGGAAAGGCTGCGGCGGCGCTCATAAACAGCCGCCGTTTTTTTCCCGTAGGCGCTGAGTTCAATTTGCCGCCCCCTTTCGCCCGTGCGCCGAATCAGTCCCGATTCTTCGTGCCAGTCGCAGGCGCGGCTGATGGTCGACTTCGCGACGTTGAACACCTTCGCGAGCCGAGTGACATTGCTGCAATGCCCTTCCATCGAATAAAGGCAAAGCAATATCCGCATTTTCAGTTCGTTCATGCCATCGGGCACAGCAATTCTCCTAGCGTCAAAGCGATTTCCGTTTGGTTGGTCATGCCGGTCGGTCATGCCGGTCGGTCATGCCAGGTTAGCTATACCTAGTTAGTTATGGCTAACCCAATAACAGCATACAACATGCCGCCCTGCGGGTCAAGAGTTTTTTTGTTGCGGGGTGGGAACAAAAACGTCGGGAAACAAGCTTTCTTAGCGATTTGATTTGGGCGAAATCAAGTTTTACTTGATTGACAAAACGAGTTTTGATGCTATATTATACGTCTAAATAAGTTACATCTGTGACACTAATGATTGTGAAAATGACATTCATTGAATAATAGGAATAATGTTTTACAGTTTTATCGAGGCAACTATGGAAAATTCAAAAAAGGCGAGTATGAACATGCAAAATGCTAAAGGAAATAATTCTCATAGTGAAGATTTTTCGCAGTGGTTAAATTTGCTAAAAGCCAAAATACGTTCGGCGCGTAACAAGTTGACGTTTTCGATGAATTACCAACTACTTGAACTATATTGGGAAATCGGGCGCGACATTGCTGAAAAACAGAAAAATTCTGATTGGGGAAGCAGTTTTATCGAGCAAACGGCTATAGAACTCAAACATGAATTTCCTGATATAAAAGGATTTTCACGCCGAAATCTGTATGCTATTTTACAGTGGTACAAATTTTATTCCGCGAAATACGAATTTGTGCCACGCTGTGTGGCACAAATTCCTTGGGGACACAACAGGATGATTGTTAGTAAAATAAAAGAGATTGAAACCGCGGAGTTTTATTGCAATGCCACGGCACAAAATGCATGGGACAGGGATACATTGGAAATTCAAATTGAGAACCTTTATCATTTGAAAATCGGTAACGCGACACACAATTTCAGTAAAACTTTGCCCTCCAAACAGTCAGAACTTGCCGCACAAACGCTCAAGGATCCTTACAGCTTTGATTTTCTAGGTTTAGAAAACGATGCATTGGAAAGGACTATTGAAGACGAACTGGTAAAACACATTACACAATTCTTGCTTGAATTAGGCAAAGGTTTCGCTTTCCTAGGCAGGCAGTACAAAATTGACATCGGCGATTCAGATCATTTTCTCGATATGCTCTTTTATCATGTCGAATTGCGTTGCTATGTAGTGATTGAACTCAAAGCCGGAAAATTTCAACCCGAATATGCCGGCAAGCTGAATTATTATTTGTCCGCAGTCGACAGCCAGCTACGCAAAGACAGCGACAATCCAACTATAGGGATTTTGCTCTGCAAGATGAAGAATAAAATAGACGTGGAATATGCTCTGCGAGATATTCATAAGCCTTTGGGAATAAGTGAGTATCACTTGACGAACGCCATTCCCGAAACGATAAAAACTAAACTCCCTTCAGTGGAAGAACTTGAAAGGGAGTTTGGAGGGGGATGATAATGTTCTTGGCAAACCGGCCTAGATAAGCCCGTCGCGATACGCCGCGACCAGTTGGCGCAGGTCTCTTACTTGCGCTTCCAGTTCTTCTCCTGTGTCCGTGTCGCGCACCGTCAGGCGGCGCGGCATTTCTTCTATTATTTGCAGCTTCGGCGTGTGAAATTCCTGCGTGCCGTCCGGCGCGGGCGGCGTGTACGGCATATGCTCCGCGAGCGCGATATAGTTCGACGATGAGATGAACGTGTAGCCCGCTATCCCCGTGGTCTTTTGATACGCCTTGGAAATGCCGCCGTCGATGATGAACAGCCGGCCGTTCCCCTTGATAGGGCTTTCGCCTGACTGTATCTTCACGGGCACATGCCCGTTGATAACGTAGCCCCTGTTCGGGTCGAGCCCGAACTCCGAAAGTATCGCCTTGCAGGATTTTTCGTTCTCGATATTTTTGTAATACGGCGAGAGCGTTTCCTTGCGCGCCTCTTTGTCCTCCGTGAAGCAGCGCTCGAACGTCGCCATCCTGTCCTTGCCGAAAAGCGGCGAAAGCGGCCCGCACCACAGATACCACATGATATCGCCCGGATGCTCGTTGGGCGGCAGGCTGCCGGCGCGCATATATGAGCGGCGCACAAGGTCGTCCAGGTAGTCGAGCCATGCCTTTCCGCTGCGGATTTCATCGCCTACCGCGCACGCGAGGAACGAGCCGCCCTCCGTCATCGGTATGCAGCCGTGGAACAACAGCTTGCCGTTCGCAACCTTGTACATGGCCCCGTTGTCGAATATAAACCTGAGATGTTTTTGCAGCTTGCCGTTCTGTATGAAGGACTCCGTGAGCGCGTCTACCACCGCCTGTTCGCCGTCGGTCAGCGCGTAGGGATCCGCCTTGTCCAGCGTCGGGAAATGCGAATCGAGCAGAGCCACTTCCCTGCCGTCCGCAAACGTGATCACGCCCCTGTCTGCGTCAATCCTGTCGAGCAGGAGCCGTCCGCCCATGAGGTATTCGGGGTGGCGCCTTATGAGCTGCCCTTCGAGTTTGAACATAATTACTGTTATCGCCTTGTTCATCTTCGCCGCAAGATCCTCCGACACAGGCGCGTATATATTCTCGTCGAGCGTCTTGACTCGGAACGCCGTGCAGGGGTCCTCCGCGTACTCCCTCGCGGCGAACATGGCGAGCGGCCGCAGGTTGATGCCATAGCCTATTTCAAGCATGTCATAATTATTGTAATTAATGTTAAGACGCACCACGTTTGCGATGCATGATGGATTGCCGACCCCCGCGCCCAGCCAGACGATGTCGTGGTTGCCCCATTGAAAATCCGTGTCGTGGAACGCCATCAGGTAGTCCATAATCGCGTCGGGGCGAGGGCCGCGGTCGAAGATGTCGCCGACGATGTGCAGACGGTCTATCGCAAGCCGCCCGATGGTTTCGGCGAGCTCGCAGATGAAATCCTCCAGCAGCGCACAGCCTTCGAGCGAGTCGATGATGGACTCGTAATACTCCTTGCGCTCGCTACCGCTGTCCGCGTTTATCAGCTCGTCCATTATGTAAACCGAGTTCGGGTGCAGGCGCTTGCGGACCTTCGAGCGCGAATACTTGGCCGAAACCGCGTTCAGCACATATGCCAAGCGGCGGATGCTGTCCTTGCACCATGCGCGGTACGTGTCGGGCTTGCATTTTATCTGGCGCTTCATCTCGCCATGCGGGTCGTAGATAAGCGCGGCCAGCGCGTCACGCTCGGCAGGATCCAATTCCCCTTCAAACACGTCGTCAATCTTGCGCCTGATGACGCCCGACGCGCTTTTCAGCATATGTATGAATGCGTCCGATTCGCCGTGCAGGTCGCTGAGAAAATATTCAGTGCCCTTCGGCAAGTTCAAAATCGCGTTCAAGTTTATTATTTCCGCCTGCGCCGCGCGGACGCTCGGAAAATCCTTTGCAAGCAGCTTCAGCCCTCGTAAATCCATATTTCGTTCCCCTTCGTTTCGGTTCTCTCTCTGAATGGTTTGTATAATAATTATAACGCGCCTTGTGGATTTCCTGCAAGGCGCGGCGTGTTAAGAATTGCAGTTTTCTGATGGCATTCGAGCGGAAGGGTTACAGACGCAGGGTCATTACTTCCGGATGGCAGGTTTTGCCGTACTGGGGGCAGCTGAAGCACTCGAAAAAATCGGGGGCATCGGCACGCTCGATGGGCGTGAAGCCCGACTTCGCGAAGAAGGCGGGCGCGCGCGCCACGAGGAACAGTCTCTGTGCGCCACGCGACCGCGCTTCGTCCAAAAGCAAATCCAGCAGCTGCCGGCCCAGCCCCGTCTTCCGCAGTTCGGGCGCGACCGCGATGCCGTCGCAGATGTACTCGCCCTCGCGCATGGCGAGGATGCAGCCGCCGACGAGCGCCGTATCGCCACCTGCGGCGGGCAAGGCGCCCGCGCCCGCAGCAGGGTCTTGCGCGCCGCCTGTGGAAGCCGCACACCCGTCGGCCCGCCAGCACTTCAGGAGTTCGTCGTCGCCGTACTCCTCGCCCTTCTCAAACTCAAGCTCATTCTCGATAAAGAAAGGAATCAGCTCACGGTAGTTTTCTGTTTCGGTTATTTTTATCATGGTTTTGTTCGTTTCCTTATACGTCAAACCGCTCCGATTTCATTTCACGGCAATCGATTTGGTGTATTTTTTTGACCCGACGCTGACAGTTATTTTTGCCTTTCCTTTCTTTATCGCAGTTATCTTGCCGGCCTTGTCGACGGACAGCACGCGGGGATTGTTGCTCTTGAACTTCACGATGGCATTCGTCGATTTGGCGGGTGATATTTTAACCCGCAGCTCCGCACTCTTGCCAACAGCGATTTTGTTCGGCGCTTTTGAAAGGCTTATGCCCGATATTTTTTTCGCTTTATTCACTACCACGATTTTTATTCTCAGCGATTTTCCGTTAAGAGCCTCGGCGGTGATAAACGCCGTTCCAGCTTTCCGCGCGGTTATTTTACCGGTGGCATCGACTGCCGCCACATTTGGATTTGATGTCGCCCATGACAGCTTGGCGGAAATATCCGCCGCCCCCGAAGCGCTGACGCTGTCCGCGGCCACCGGCGGCGATATCTTTGTTCCTTTTTTGGCATACAGTGTCGCAAGCGGGGTGCGGACTTTCGTCACCGGCTTCGCGACAGTCACCGTTATTGTTGCTTGCCGCGTGGGGTCTGATACGGATTTGGCCACCAAGGTTACAACACCCTCGCCAACAGCTACCAGGCCGGCGTCTGCGCCGATTTGCGCAATGGAAGCATCAGCGCTGGACCATGTGACATTGCTCGCGAACCCGCCGCCAAAATCAACGGCGGCTGGGAGTTTCGCCGTGCCCGCCGGAGCGATAAAGATATCGCTTAGGGCGGATATTGGCGTTCCTGTCACCTTATTAGGCGTATCGTCAGGAGTCAGGCTCCAATTATCGTCATGAATCCGGCTCCAATGAGCATATAGCGTGAGGTCGCTGATGACAGTATAGCTATCCGTCATTTTCGCGCCGCCCTCTCTTGACGCGAACCATCCGTCAAAGCTGTATCCGGTCTTTACGGTAGCCGGCAATGCGCCGATGCTGCTTCCATTCTCCACCAGCATCTGCGGAACAGGGCTGCCCCCGTCGGTATCGAAATCCACATTCCAATATACAGGATTTGTCGCTTCAGATATGCGCAGGACTACTGGCATAGAAAAACTATTGTAGTTTTCTGAATCGACGGTAACGGATATGGCGGCTGTCGCATTGCTCTCTGCGTCGATGCCACTGTAAGGAATTTGAAGCTTCGTCCCAACGATAGATGGCGCCCCATTCAAAATATTGTCGGTATCATCCTCAATCTGGGCGGAGAAAGTTTTTGCGCCATAGTCACCCAGAGGAGCGGGTGGCAACACCGCCTGCAAATCGACCTCAGCCGTGCCTTCTGAACCTGGATTTTTGTTTATTTGATGTGGAGTAATAATCCCGCTTCTCGTCGCCTTTGTGATAGATGCGCTATCAATATCAATATAGTTCTGGGCAAGTGCATAATTCCCCGCATCTCCGCCCGTGATAGACAGCCCCAGCCGTACATTGAGCCCTGACGAAACGGACGCAGAGGAAAAGTCGCCTGGGGTTGCATTGACGGACACCTCATCATTTCCAACCGCGCCTGAAATATTCAGCCGACCTGAAACCTCGGCTGTCGTAGCGCCACTTGTGCCGTCATAGGCTTTTGTTATTGCGTACGTCCCTTTGTCCACCGTTATGGCCTTTCGGAGGATGTCAAATGTGGCGCTCTTGGTTCCAACGTAATGGCCATTGCCGGTTATCGTTATTGTGCCGCTGCCTGTCCCAGCGCTGACGTTGCCGCCGTAGCTCACAGAGTAGTCTGTGCCTTGCTCCAGAACAGTGCTGCCGTCCTTCACTATGGCAACAGGCGTCAGCTTCGAACCGCTGTATTCCTGTGGGCTGATTTCGACAGTCAACATACTCACCGCTTTTCGCACCGTGCAGGCAAAAGATGCCGTCTTTGTTCCCACCTTGGCTGTTATGGTGGCCGTGCCTGGGCTTTTGGCCGTGACCAGTCCGTTTGCCACCGTTGCAACGGCTTCGTTGTCGCTCGACCATGTTACGGTACGGTCGTCTGTCGTATTGGTCGGCGTATATGCTACGCTGAGCTGTTCTGAGCCGCTCGATTCCCCCGCCACCATTGTCGCCGAATTTTTGCTGAGCGAAATCGATTCCAACGGGACAGGAAGCTCCTTGAACAGCTTCGTGGTATACTCCGCATAAAAATCGGCGCCGGAACCGTTTTTCAGCCCTGTCACAGTTACCGTCAGCTCCGCGATGCCGGCATTGTCGTACGCCGCGGAGTTGCTCGCGATGGCGGCCTTCAATTCATCCGGAAGGATGAAGCAGATATTCGGGCATATTAAATTATCATTTCTTTCGACTTTTTCTATTACCGGACTATACACCTGCCCGTTGTAGGAAATCGATACAGCCATTTGCTCCAGCGCAGTATCTTTGTAGTCCCTGCTGAATTGCACGCTCCATAGGGCGGCGTCGTCGATTGCCTGCCTTGGGAAAAACCCTTCTGTCGGCCACGCATAGTAAGCCGCGCTGTTCTGGTCTTGGGCAAATCCATATACGGAAACCGTACTGTATCCACGATCGCTGCCAATACCCATTACCGCAGCTTTGCCAAGGCGCGTGAACATATTCAGCCTATGCCCCACCCCGCTGTTCACGTTTCGCGTATCGTCGATATACCCGCGAACGGACTGCACAATATTATTCCCCGACGAGCAATTGCCATTCCAAAGTCTGTATATTGGGTCGGTATTTCCAGAGGCGATGCCGGCCTTAGCCTTGTCCAATTGTTCCTGCGTCATGTAGCTGAGCAATGTCGTTTGCTGTGCGTCCGTAAAACTATGCGTCAGCGAACGCACTATCTGCATGCCCGCAGCCCCAAGCTGCCCGTACTCCATTTTTTCCGAATATGGAATCAGGTCGCTGGTCAGCCCCGCCAACTGCCTGTAGCCGTTAATCTGCGCCATCACGGTGCTGATAGTTGAGTCTTTCAGCACACCTGGATGGAACGTGTCTGTCGTGAGAATCGGCGCGATCTGGAATGTATCGCTAGCGGAAAATCCGCTGCTGCCGGACGAAACGGCCTGGTAGATATTGATTACTTCTTGTTGTGTGCGCCCACTCGTCACAGCGTTCGCCGGAAGCTTTGTGCCTGTCGGCGCCGCGGGGCCGGCCTCGATATTTGCGGCATACACCGGCTCCTGCGCAGCGGTCAAAAGGCATATTGCTACTATGGCTGCCAATGCCCCCGAAATAAATCTGCGCTGTTTTTTTGTTATTCCCCAATTCATGTTCATGCCCAACCGTCATCCTCCTCTTAAAAACCTGCCGATGCCCTTATCCAAGCAGGATAAGGCGACCAAAAACTTTCTGATATATAATAACATATTTTCGCCTGGAGCGAGTTGCGGATTTTTGCTTGTTTTCTATTTTTTACTCATGAATGGTGCCTACCATTGCACGGCCATCAGCACACAGTTACCTCGGCACGCAGATTTCTATTCGCTTGTGCAGCACGCTCACGTCTACGGGGAGCGGCATGCCCGCTTCGCCGTCCAGGTCGGTGACCAAATCCTCCTCGGCCTCTATGCGTATGCTCGGCGTGCTGTAAAACGAGAGAAACTCGCTGTTTTCGTGCTGGCCCGTCAGTATGCTGAGCGCGAGCGTTCCCCAGTTCACGAACGGCACGTTGTGGACGAGCAGCACTTCGAGCAGGCCGTCGTCGATGACCGAGTGCGGCGCGACGGATTTCAGCCCGCCCGCCCCGCGCCCGTTCAGGATAAGTATCGCGTTCATCTCAGCTTCGACAACTTCGTCGGGGAGCGTGACTTTGACGGGTATCGGGTGGAGCTTCGGCAGTTCGGACAGCGCTTTGATGTAATAGGCGGCCAAGCCCAGTGTGTTCTTCGCGATGGGGTCCGTTTTCTGGCTCGCGTCCACCATCACCCCCGCGGCGAGCACGTTGACGAAGGGCCTTCCGTTCGCCATGCCCACATCCATCCTGACCTGCTTGCCCGATACGGCGATGTCCAGCATCTGCTTGAACGTCGTGGGAATCCCGAAATAATGCGCCAGATCGTTCGCCGTGCCCGCGGGCAGCAGCGCCAGCGGGATATCCACCCCGTTCTTTATCATCGCGCCGACGACCGCGTGGACGGTACCGTCGCCGCCCGCCGCCACTACCTTCGTGAATCCGCTGTCGCCCACTTCCTTGAATAATTGGCCCAGTTTGATGCCCTGATCTATCCTGACCGGCACGACCAGCTTCCTCTTGCGCTGAAACGCGGCGATAACTTTGTCGAGGTTGCCCGCGAAAATGCCATTGCCGGCCTTCGGGTTGTAAACAAGAAGCACTTTTTCGATTCCCATTGCATTCACCTTGCCTTTGCTGCCAAATCCGATATCAGATAGAGCGATCCCGTGACCACAAGCGCGTCGAATCCGCCCGCCCGCGCCATTGACGCCGCCGCATCGTAAGCCTCAATCGGGTCTTTAATCGCGGCGGGCGCGGCCTGTGCGGAAAGATATTTGTCTTGGGGTTTCCCAGTAATTTGCCGCCAGCGTTTGGCCAGCTCGTCCGCGCTCATGCTGCGGCCGTTGGAGGTTTCCGTGAAAACCGCGTCTTGCGCGAATCCATGTATCTCATGCAGTATATCATCCGTGCTTTTGTCTTTCATCATTGCCGCGAGAACGAGCACTCTCCGGTTCGGGAGAAACGCGCTCGCCGCCGCGCGGAGCGCGGCGGCGCCTGACGGGTTGTGCGCGCCGTCGAAAATAACCAGCGGTGCGGGAGCCTCACACAGCCCGCCAGCCGAGCCGTCTCGCGATTCCCGCAAGGCGCCGTCGCGAGCGCAGCCCCCGCCCGAAACGACCTGGAATCTACCCGTCAGGCTCGCGGCTTTCATGCCGCTCCTCAGCGCGGACGAATCCGATGTCACGAGCTTCATCCCCCGAAGCGTATCAAAAGCCGCGAGAGCGCAGACCGCGTTGCGCACCTGATGCCTGCCGACCATGGATATCTCGATACCATCGTACCGAGTGCCGCGCATTGCGCAGGAGAACAATGTGCCGCGGATATCCTCGCGCGATATACGGCATCTGATCCCGCCGCTGGCTTGGCCGCCTGCCGCCGCTCCAGTGCCGCCAGCAGACGCAACGCCCTGCCCTGCCGCCGCCGCGCCAGCGCCTCGCACATCAGCGCGCGCGTCCACCAATGGCGCTCCCAGCTCGTAGGCTTTCCTCGCTATGACGCGGGCGGCCTCGCCGGTAGCCGCCACGACCACGGGGCAGCCCGCCTTTATGATACCCGCTTTCTCGCCCGCGATTTTTTCTATGGTGTCCCCCAGATAGTCCGTGTGGTCAAGGGCTATCTCCGTGATGACGCTCACGAGCGGCTTCTCTATGACGTTCGTCGAATCGAGCGA
>JAIRPQ010000109.1 GCA_031256875.1 Eubacteriales Family XIII. Incertae Sedis bacterium
GCTTGCGGAGACCGCGACGCACAACCCTTCGCTACAGACCACCGATAGGGTCGACACGGCGAACAAAAACCAGCCCGCGCCCGACGAATTCAGCCTCGTCTGCGTGGCCAACGGCGAGGAGGACTACACCGTCACTATACCCGAGACGAACGGTGCGGAATACAGCTTTGACGGAACGAACTGGAGCGCGGAGAACACGATGGAAGGCTGTGCGCCCGGCGAAACGGTGACTGGCTATAAGCGCATGCCGGTGCGCTCCGGCTATAACGCCAGCCGCGCGGTGAGCGCCAGCGCGGTGCTGCCGCTGTTCCACGCGAAAACGCCGACGGCGACACCGGACGGTGGAAGCTTTGCGGATACAGTCACAGTGACTCTCTCCACCGCTACTGCGGGCGCGGACATATACTATACGCTGGACGGGAGCTACCCGACGAAGGGCAGTGCGCTTTACCAAGGCCCGCTCACCCTGTCGGAAACGGCCACGGTCAAGGCAATCGCGTCCAAGTCGGGCATGGCCGACAGCGAGGTTCTCGCAGCGACATTTACGAAGCTGCCCAAAGCCGCAGAAGACAAAACCGCAGAAGACAAAGCTACGGAAGACAAAGCCGCAGAAGACAAAACCCCAGATACCAATAGCCAGGCTATGCGCTTGGTAAAATTCAACGTTAACGGAGGAAAATCCCTGAAGAAACCTCTGCGTCAGAAGCAGGTGGCGGACGGCAATGCCATAGGCAGGCTGCCCAAGGCGAGCCGCGCGAAATACATCTTCAAGGGCTGGTACACGAAGAAGATCGGTGGCAAGAAGATCACGTCCAATACAAAGGTCACGAAGGACATGGCCCTCTACGCGCACTGGCAGAAGAAGGTGCGCTACGGCTATGTGTCGAGCGCGGTGGGCGTATGGGTGAGGGCCAAGCCTTCGCGGTTCGCCGAGATATCAGGCTATATGAAGGCGGGCCGGAAATTCGAAATCCTAGGCTACGTGAACAACAAAGGAAAAGGAAACAACTGGTACAGGCTGAAGCTCAATGGCAAGACGGCCTGGGTCAACGCGAGGCATGTAACGGCCTAGCCAGATGGAAGAATAATCAGCGCGGTACGCGCGGTAAGGTACAGGAAAATTGATGAAGGAGAATAGGAAAAATGGAGTTTAGAACTATCAATCAAAGCAAAATAAGAAGATGGGTGCCGGTGCTGCTGGCCGTGGCTTTGGTGGCCACTATGCTTCTCACCGCGCCGTTGACCGGCAAAGGCACACAAGCCTACGCCGCCAGCACTCCAGCCTTTGGCGATACCGTATACTTCGGGCGGTATCCGCAGGGACTGGTTAATGCGTCCAACCCGACGGAAAGGCCGGCCGTCGGCAAAGAGGGCGTCGACTGGGTGCGTCAGACCGTAAAACTTTACAGGACAAGCTATACATCGACATTTGGTGATCCATCTGACGGACAGGATGCCTACTATAAGATTGAGCCTATCGCGTGGCGTGTGCTGGACAACCGCAACGGGAAACTGTTTCTCTTGGCACAGGACATCATCGATGCGAAGCCGTACCACGTTCAACAGGTTCCTCGGGAGGATATGACGTGGGAAACCTGCACAATCCGCTCGTGGCTAAACGGCTACACGGTAAGAACGGAGGACGCAAGCGTCGCCAACCCTTACGAAGACAGTTTCATCGGCAAAGCATTCACGGCAGGCGAGGGATCTGCCGTAGCCACCACCGCGCTGAATAATCCCAACAATACAAACCTGCTGTATGCGGAAGCATATGGCAACGACTACTGGTACGACACGCCTGGCGGCAATGACACAAATGACAAGGTTTTCTTTTTGTCGTTGGTTGAGATAATCGATAATCAATACGGATTCAATAACGTCTATCGAAATAATGACACGGCAAGGCGTGCGAAGACCACGCCGTTTGCTCGCGCGAATTATGGGTATACAGGCGAACCCGACTCTATTGATGAAGGTGGCCATGGTTATTGGTGGCTGCGTTCTCCAGGCATAAGCTCCTATAGTGCGGCATTCGTAACATATTCAGGGAACTTGTATGTAGACGACCGCAACCCATATCCAGGCATTGCAGTACGGCCGGCCTTGAATCTAAATATGAGCGCGGTAACATTAACGGATAAAGGGTCTGGCGTATGGACTGCTACGGCATCAGACACTCCTTCAAGTGCACAGCAAGACAACTCAACAGTAGAACCGATTGCGAACCCCTCCACTGCAGCTATCCAGCCTTCCTCTCTAACCGGCGCAACAGTAGCACCAATCGCGAACGCGCAGTGGACAGGCCGGCAGATTACCCCATCAGTCACGGTCAAGCTTGACAACAAGACATTGGAAGCAGGCACCGACTATACCGTCACATATGGCGAGAATAAAAACATCGGCATAGGCATTGTGACAATCACAGGCAAGGGGAGTTACGCCGACAGCAAAATGGCTACCTTCAATATAGTTCCTCAAAAAACATCTATAAAAACAGCCAAGGCGGGCAAGAGGCAGGTCAAACTGACATGGGCGAAAGCCGCTGCCGCTCAGAAAATCTCAGGCTACGAAATCCGGTACAAGAGCAAGAACTCCAAGAAGTGGGCTGTGAAAACTGCCAAAGCGAAAGCGACATACCTGACTGTCAAGGGACTGAAAAAGGGCAAAGTATACCAGTTCAAAATCCGCGCCTACAAGTCAGCACACGGCGCGAAATACTTCGCTCCATGGAGCACTACAAAAACATGCAGGAAAGTGAAATAACTTACAAACCAAGTGAACGTCAGGCTGCGTGAAAACGGATTTGGAATCTGCCGCAGCCGCGTCGCCCCCGAGTGCAACTCAGTTGTGCGCGGGGGCGTGTTTTTTACTCCGGCATCAAGTCGGAGAGGATGTATCTGATTATCATGGAGCGGGTTACTACGCCTATTACTTTGCCGTCTTTGCTGTCCTTGTCCAGTATGGCCAGCTTTCTTACTTGCTCCTTGCGGAAGATGTCCGCCACATCGTCGATTTCGTGGTCGACGGTCGCGTACACCTTTTTGCGCGTCGCTATGTCCATCACGGGCGTGTTGAATAGCCCGTGGACTTTTTCTTCTAGGCTTTCGTCGTCCACGACCACGGGCATCATGTCGCCCAGGTCGTAGATTTTCGCCTTCTTGTGCGATATGAAGCGGATGATGTCCGCGTCGGTGATATAGCCGGCTAGCCGCCCCTCCGCGTCCACGATCGGCACGCCTTCCACCTGCACGTCCGTAAGATGGTTTATCACGTCCCTCACTGTAGCCGTGTCCTGGCATGTGTACGGTACGGTTTCCATTATTTCAGTAATTTTGGCCATGTTCTACCTCGCTTCCTTGCTGCCGGAGTTGCTGCTTGTGGATTGCGGCTCGGTGGCCGCAATGACACCGGCTCTCGTTTGCTTCATGCTCTGCCTCGCCTTTCCGCTTTTCCTCGTTGTCATAGTTCGTCCTCGTCCTCGTTTTCGCTCGTGTCCCTTACCTTTATTATTGCCAGAATCAGCGCGAATACTGTCAGCGCCGCCGCGCCCAGATATGCCGCGCTTACGCCTGCCGCTGTAGCTTCCGCCGAACCCGCGCCGCCGCCGCCGTGCGCATTCCCGATTATTACCATTATTGTTACCAGCACTGCCGTGCCGATGGAGCCGGCGATCAGGCGTCCCGTGTTGTTGACCGCGTTGCCGTGGGCGATCCTGCTGTGATCCAGGGCGTTGATGCCCCAGGTGTTGACGGGCATGTTCACGAAGGCTATGCCGCCCATGCGCGCGGTGTAGGCGAGGCAGATATACATCTCGCTCGCGTGGGCACCCATGAGCGCGAGCATCGTCGTGCCGACGGCGAGCGCCGATATGCCGACTATGCAGAGCGCGCGCGGCCCGAATTTGTCGAACAGCGTTCCCGAGACGGGGCTCAGGGCGGCCATGAGCAGCGCGCCCGGCATGAGCAGTATTCCTGAGCGCATGGCTGAAACGCCCAGCACGTTCTGTAGGTATATTGGCGTAATTACCGCACCGACCGTCAGTCCGGCGCTCACGACCATCGTGATGACGGTGGCGTCCGCAAAGATGGAGTTTTTCAGCACGCGCAGGTCGAGCAGCGGCAGATCCCGCGACAGCTGCCGCCGGATGAACATGGCGGAGAACACCGCGCCGACGGCGATAGCTCCGAGCGTCTGCGGCGATATCCAGCCTGTGCTGCCCGCCGAGCTGAACCCGAACAGCAGCCCGCCGAAGCCGAGGGTGGACATGGCCACGCTCGCAACATCGAGCTTGCCTGACGTCTTTTGCCCGACATTCGTCAGCAGCGCCGCGGCGAGCACGATGACGATGACGGTCAGGGGCATTATTCCCCAAAATATGTATTTCCAGCCCCATTCGTCCACGAGCCAGCCCGCGACGGTCGGGCCGAATGCGGGGGCGAACCCCATGACGACACCCGCCATGCCGAGCGCGAACCCTCGCCGCTCCTTCGGGAACACGAGCATGAGTATGACGATGGCGAACGGCATTAATATCCCCGCGCTGACCGCTTGCAGCACGCGCCCGCCGAGAAGTATCATGAAGCTCGGCGACACGGCGCAGACCGCCGTACCCGCGAGGAAGCATAGCATGGACGTGATGAACAGCTGCCGCGTCGTGTACCTGCCGATGAGCCACGCCGTTATGGGTACCATCAGCCCGTTCACGAGCAGGAATATGGACGTGAGCCATTGC
Source organism: Eubacteriales Family XIII. Incertae Sedis bacterium (assembly GCA_031256875.1). Lineage (GTDB taxonomy): Bacteria > Bacillota > Clostridia > Peptostreptococcales > Anaerovoracaceae > JAIRPC01. The sequence goes on from JAIRPQ010000109.1 coordinate 4,733, forward strand.
CCGTCCGCCGCCGTGATGCCGAAGTCGCGCATGACGCTTGGCAGAGCGGGCGACATTACTGTCTGATTCAGGATGGTTATGAAGCCTCCGGCGATGATGATTGCGATCATTAATGCTGTCTTTTTTGTTAACTTGCTTTTCATACTATTAATTATACACCGACTTTGCCCGTTTCAGTTGAATTAAAGGCCGTGGTATGATAGTATTTTCACGTTGCATTAAAGCGGGGGCGCGGTTTTGTTATGCCACCTGCGCCCGAACCAAGGAGAATACGGATTTGAAAAAAATCACAATACGAAATATCAGTTTTTATATACTGATTATCCTGATCGCGATAGTCATAGCGTTCGTTGTCCAAGGGATGAAATCCGGCGAAGCCCCGAAAGATCTCAAGTTTTCGGAGGTGGTGAAGGAGCTGAAGGACGAGAATGTCAAGAGCTTTGAGATATCCGAGGACAGCATCACGGCCGAGCTGAAGGACGGCAAAAAAATAATAACCGTCACGAACTATCTGTATAACAACTGGCTCATCGCGGAATATCTCGGCCCTCAGATGAAAGCGGGCAAGCTCGAGGTGACGCAGAAGCCGCCGTCGAACAACGGGCTTCTCATGACGCTGCTCCCGACTTTGCTGATGGTCGCGGTCCTCATCTTCTTCATGTATATGATAATGAACAGCGGCGCGGGCGGCGGCGGCAGGGTCATGCAGTTCGGGCGCAGCCGCGCGAGGATGCACAAGGAGAGCGACGGCAAGAAGGTCACGTTCGAGGATGTGGCGGGGCTTGACGAGGAGAAGGAGGAATTGACGGAAGTCGTCGATTTCCTGAAAAATCCGAAGAAGTACAACGAGCTTGGCGCGCGCATACCCAAGGGCATGCTGCTCGTCGGGCCGCCCGGAACGGGCAAGACATATATATCGAAGGCGGCGGCCGGCGAAGCTGGTGTTCCATTTTTTACCATTAGCGGTTCGGACTTCGTGGAGATGTTCGTGGGCGTCGGCGCTTCGCGCGTTCGCGACCTGTTCGAGCAGGCGAAGAAAAATTCGCCGTGCATCATATTCATCGACGAGATAGACGCGGTCGGCAGGCGCAGGGGCGCGGGGCTTGGCGGCGGGCATGACGAGCGCGAACAGACGCTGAACCAGCTGCTGGTCGAGATGGACGGCTTCGGCGACAATTCGGGCATCATCATCCTGGCGGCCACGAACAGGCCCGACATACTCGATCCGGCGCTGCTCAGGCCGGGGCGTTTCGACAGGCAGGTCGTTATCGGCATCCCCGACATCAAGGGGCGCGAGGCGATATTCCGCGTCCATTCGAAGAACAAGCCGCTGGCTGACGAGGTGAACGCGAAGGTGCTGGCGCGCAGGACGCCCGGATTTACTCCGGCTGACATCGAGAACATGCTGAACGAAGCCGCGCTGCTGACGGCCAGGCGCAACGGGCGCAAGATTCGCATGGACGAAATAGAAGCGGCCATAACGAAGGTCATCGCGGGCCCCGAGAAAAAGAGCCGCGTTATCAGCGACAACGAGCGCAGGCTCACGGCGTACCACGAAGCGGGTCACGCGGTGGTCGCGCATTCGCTGCCGAACACGGACCCCGTACACCAGATTACCATTATCCCTCACGGCATGGCGGGCGGCTTCACGATGACGCTCCCGAAAGAGGACAAATACTTCGGTACCAAGACAGAGATGCAGGAGCAGATCATACATTTGCTCGGCGGGCGCGCTGCGGAGAAGGTGACGCTCGACGACATCAGCACGGGCGCGAGCAACGACATCATGCGCGCCACCGAGATATCGCGCGACATGGTGACGAAATACGGGTTCAGCGACAAGCTCGGCCTGGTCAATTACAGCGCCGCGGACGAGGTGTTCCTCGGCAAGGATTTCACGACGCACAAGAATTATTCCGAGGAAATCGCGTCGGAGATAGACGAGGAAATCAAGGCAATAATAGACGAAGCCTTCTCGACGGCGATACGCATACTGACGGAGAACCGCGACAAGCTGGAGCTGGTCGCGTCGGCGCTGCTTGAGCTGGAAACGCTCGACGGCGAGCAGTTCGAAGCGCTCTACTCCGGCAAGCTCACGCTGGAAGGGCTGAAAAGCCGGATAAACGACGAAGCGAAGGATATCGCGCAGATGAACGAGGCGGAAGCCGCCGAAACCGAGCTGATGCTGAAGGAAGCGGAGCTTGCGGAAGCGGGGGACGCTGACTTCTACGATGACGGCTTCGGCGACGGCGATGGCTTCGGCGATACCGAAGGGCAGTTCCCGAGCGGAGAGGGCGGCGGGAACGGCGAGGTTTCGGCGCGTCAGGGCGGCGGCGCAGGCCCAGGCAGCTATGTGGCGGAGAACCCCGAAAACCCCAGGGGCGGTTCCCAGCCAAACAGCAGAAGCGTCAAGAAACCAATCAGGAAAACAGTCAAACGAGTCCCTAAGCGAATAGACAAGGAGGATGACAACTAGATGGCGAATCAGAAATTAGAGGATTTAAGAAGGCAGAAATCGGAGATTGCCCTCGGCGGCGGCCAGTCGCGCATCGACAAGCAGCACGAGTCAGGCAAGTCCACGGCGCGGGAGCGCATTGAAATGCTGTTCGACGCAGGCACGTTCGTAGAGATAGACGTGTTCGTGTCGCACCGCTCGAACAATTTCGACATGCCAGGCGTACACGCGCCCGGCGACGGCGTTGTGTCCGGTTACGGTAACGTTAATGGGCGCCTGGTGTTTGCCTACGCGCAGGACTTCACGGTGCTGGGCGGATCGCTCGGCGAATACCACGCTGAGAAGATAGTCAAGGCACAGAGGATGGCGCTGAAAATGGGAGCGCCGCTCGTAGGCATGAACGACAGCGGCGGCGCGCGCATACAGGAAGGCGTAGCCGCGCTCTCGGGCTACGGCAAGATTTTCTACAACAACACGATCAGCAGCGGAGTCATCCCGCAGATATCGGTCATCATGGGGCCGTGCGCGGGCGGCGCGGTCTACAGCCCCGCCATTACTGACTTCATCTTCATGGTGGACGGGACGAGCCAGATGTTCATAACAGGGCCGCAGGTCATCCATGCCGTCACAGGCGAGGAGGTCTCCGCCGAGAAGCTGGGCGGTGCAATGACGCACAACAGCGTCAGCGGCGTGGCGCATTTCATGGGCAAGAACGACGAGGACACGATCGCCCAGGTGAAAGAGCTGCTCTCGTACATGCCCTCGAACAACGCGGAGGTGGCGCCGCCACAGATCTCGCAGGACGACGTGAACCGCCTCATCCCCGAGCTGAACGACATAATACCCGACAACCCGAACAAGGGCTACGACATCTACAAGGTCATCGAGGCGATAGCTGACGACGGGAAATATTTCGACGTTGCCACGCACTACGCGAAGAATATTGTTACATGCTTCATCAGGCTTGCCGGCAACACGGTCGGAGTTATCGCGAACCAGCCCAAGGTGGCTGCGGGCTGCCTTGACATCAACGCGTCGGACAAGGCGGCGCGGTTCGTGCGGCGCTGCGACGCGTTCAACATCCCGCTTCTGAACATAGTGGACGTGCCCGGCTTCCTGCCCGGCGTAGGACAGGAAACGGGCGGCATCATCAGGCACGGCGCGAAGCTGCTCTACGCCTACTGCGAAGCGACCGTCCCGAAGGTCACCATGATACTGCGCAAGGCCTATGGCGGCGCGTATATAGCAATGTGCAACAAGGAGCTGGGCGCGGATCTCGTGTTCGCGTGGCCGTCGGCGCAGATCGCGGTCATGGGCGCTGAGGGCGCGGCGAACATAGTGTTCCGCAAGGACATCAAGGACGCGGACGACCCGATAGCGAAGCGCGCGGAGAAGGTCGCGGAGTACGAAGAAAAATTCAACAATCCATACCGCGCCGCGGAGCTGGGCTATGTTGAGGATGTAATAGAGCCGTCGCAGTCGAGGCAAAGGCTCATCAGCGCGTTCGACATGCTCGAATCCAAGCGCGAAAGCCTGCCCGCGAAGAAGCACGGCAATATACCGCTGTAAGGCCGAACAGGAATAGGTAGGATAATATGGGCTTATTTAGCAGAAAGAAAAAGAAGAATGTGATTGCGGACACGCCTGCGGGCATGGACGGAGAGCTTCTCGCCGTGCTCGGCGCGGCGGTGGCGGCGTCCTCGTCCGACGAGCATATAGCCGTTATCGCGGCGGCGCTTGCCGCATACGAGGACGGCGGTGCGCAGACGAGCCTGCGCGTACAAAAGATAAACAGAGTTGCCGGGGCTATCCCCGCCTGGGGCGTACTGGGCAACCGCGAAGCTATTGATAGTAGGAGGATTTAACAATGAGCAAGAAGTACAACATCACGGTGAACGGCACGGCATACGCGGTAGAGGTGGAGGAAGTGGGCGGCGCGCCCGTAGTGACCTCCGCCGCGCCGGTAGCGGCCCCCGCACCCGCCCCTGCGGCAGCGCCCGCACCAGCACCAGCGCCCGCGCCAGCGGCTGCGCCGGCAGGAGCGCCCTCGGCAGGCGCGGCGGTAGTCGAAGCCCCAATGCCAGGCACGATTCTGGATATCAAGGTAGCGCCGGGACAGAGCGTAGGCGCAGGCGACACGCTGTTGATCCTAGAAGCCATGAAGATGGAGAACGAGATAGTGGCGCCCCAGGCCGGCACGGTGGATGCGGTGTTGGTGAGCAAGGGGGCGCAGGTTAATGCTGGTGATGGGCTAATTTCGCTAGCGTAATTA
>JAIRPQ010000136.1 GCA_031256875.1 Eubacteriales Family XIII. Incertae Sedis bacterium
TCCAGGACGCGGAAAAAAGTCCGCGAGGGTGCGCCGTCCTCGCGCACCGTGCGCCTGGGCGAGCCCTCGCGCTCGAGCGCTATCGGCGCGTCTATGTTCATGCTCGCGCTACTCGGGATGCCGTCCAGCACCGCGATATATATCTTCTTGATTCGCCCCAGCTCGGACTGACGCGCGAACTCGCTCTGCGCGTGCGAATTTTTGCCGACGAGCAGCACGCCCGACGTGTCCATGTCGAGCCGGTTCGCGAAGCGTATCTTGTAGCGCTCGCCGCTGCCTTCCATGCGGTGCGCGAGCCCGTTCGCGACCGTGCCGTCCACATGGCCCTTGGTGGGGTGTACGACGATGCCCGGTCTTTTGTTCACGGCGATGATGTCCTCGTCCTCGTAGAGAATTTCTATCGGAATGTCCTGCGGAACGAAATGGCTGGTCTCGCTCGGGTAGACGATGCCGACCGTATCGCCCTCGCTCACCCTGTCCTTGAACAGCGCGGGGCGGCCGTTGACGAACACCCCGCCCGAAAACGCTAAGCCATCGCCATCGGCATCGCCGCCGGACGGTGCGTTGGCAATCTTCCGCACGAGCCGCTGCGAAACACCAAGGCGTTTTCTGAGAACCCCCCTGGCCGTCATGCCGCTGTCGGCGGCGCTTATTACATATTCCAAATCGTATTTCATTCAGGTATGCCCATACGCCGCCGCAGCGCCCCGCACAGCCACGTCGCCCTCGCCCTTAGGACGCGGCTCACAACAGCTTGCATTTCACGGTGTTCCAAAAATCATAGCCCTTGAAGCGCAGCAGCGTCACGACCTCGCGGCTCAGCCCCACCTTTATTTCCTCGATGCCCGAGAGCATCGTCTCAGCGCCGTCGGCCGTCACAAGCAGCTCGTCGGACTGCGGATATTCGGGGAAGATGCCGAGCGACAGTTTCTGCGGCAGCAGTATCCCCGACGTAAAGGAGCGGTACGCGGTCGAATTGATGGGCGCTATCGGCGTCACCTGCAGCAGATTGATGCGCGGGTCTACGATGCTGCCCCCGAGCGAATAATTGTAGGCCGTGCTGCCCGCGGGCGTGGATATGACGATGCCGTCCCCGCAGAATTTCTCGACGAAGCTGTCGCCGATATAGATGTTCAGGTGCGCGAGGTGGGACTCGCCGCCTCTCACCACTATCTCGTTCAGGGCCATGGCGCGAATCGGCCGGCTCATCTCCCGCACCTTTATGTCCGCATAGACAGTCCTGTACGTCTGCACCGAATATTTTTTCGCCTTGTACGCCTCGATGAAATCATCGATGTCGTCCGTGTCAAGCTCCTGGAAAAAACCCAGATGCCCCGTGTTGATTCCGACTATCGGCTGCTGCGGAAAATCGTGCTCCGCGAGCATCCGCAACAGCGCGCCGTCGCCGCCGACGCAGATGATCAGCTCCGTGTCCTCGCTATATTCCTCGTCGATGCCGAAGCCGTTTTCCACGAGCTTCTTTTCGAGACGGCGCCCGATTCGCTTCGACTCGGGCATTCCGTTGCCGGCAATAAATATCATTCGCTTTTCCATTCGATATTTCCCTAAATCAATTCTTCGAGGTCGTCCACAAGGCCCTCGAACACGCCCATGGCGTCCTCTATCGGTTCGGGGCTGGCCATGTCCACGCCCGCGATTTTCAAAAGCTCTATCGGGTCGTCGCTGTCGCCGAGCTTCAGGAAATGCAGATAGTCGCGCACGGCGCCATAGCCCTCGTCAAGTATCCTGCCGGATATGGCGGTGGCCGCCGAGTAGCCCGTCGCGTATTTGTAGACGTAGAACGCGCGGTAGAAATGAGGTATCCGCGCCCATTCCATCGCGATGTTGCTGTCCGTGTCCACGCCGCTGCCGAAGTATTTGGCGTTCAGCTCCGAGTAAATCCCGCAGAGATAGTCGGCGGTCAAAACGTCGCCGCGCTCCACGGCTTCGTGCGTCTGCTTCTCGAACTCGGCGAACATGGTCTGCCTGAAAAGCGTGGTACGGAACTCCTCGATATACATATTCGTCAGATATCTGCGCTCGGCCTTGCCGGTTCTCGTGTCCAGCAGATAGTTCATGAGCAGGCTCTCGTTGACGGTCGACGCTACCTCGGCCGTGAATATGGAATGGCTGCCGTAGCGGTAGGGCTGCGTCTTGCGCGTGAAATACGAATGCATGGAATGCCCCATCTCGTGGACGAGCGTGAACGCGTCCTTCAGCCGCCCCGAATAATTCATGAGGATATATGGCATGCTGTCATAGCTCCCGAAGGAATACGCGCCGCTGCTCTTACCCTCGTTTTCGAAAACGTCGATCCACCCTGACCTGACGCCGGAGGCCATGGCTTCGATATATGACTCGCCGAGCGGCTGCAAGGCTTCGCACATCAGGTCGACCGCGTCCTCGTATTCGAGCCTGTCGTTTTGCAGGTGAAAGAGCGGCACGTAGACATCGTACATCTTCAGCTTCCTAACGCCCAGCAGCTTGCGCCTGATGCCCATATACCTGTGCAGGACGGGCAGGCTTTCGTTCACGATATCTATGAGGTTGTCGTAGACGGACAGCGGCACGTTGTCGCCCGACAGCGCCGCTTCCAGCGAGCTGCCGTAGTTTCTGACCCTGGCGGTCAGCGCGTCCGTCTTTGTGTTGTAGCTGTATGTCGCGGCCAGCGTGTTGCGCTGCTTGCCGTAAGCGCTGTACACGGCATCGTATGCCGCCTTGCGCACCTTGCGCTCCTTCGACTCAAGGAAGTTGATATAATTGCCGTGCGTCAGCTCTACGGACTTGCCGCTCTCGTCCTTGATGTTCCCGAATTTGATGTCCGCGTTGTTGATCATGGAGAATATCTCGTTCGTCGCGCTGAGCGGTTCGCTGAGGACGGCTAAGAGATTTTCCTCTTTCTTGCTGAGCACATGCGGCTTCTTCCGGAGCAGCACGTCTATGATATGCGCGTATCCCGCGAGCCCGCTCTCGCTTCGCCGGAAGTCCGCGAGCCTGGTTTTCGGAATGGCGAGAAATTCAGGCGTAAAAAAAGACAGCTCCGCAGCCACCTTCGCGAACAGCACCTGCGCCTTGTCAGCCATCGCCTGATATTTCGAATTGTTGTTGTCCTCGTCACGCCGCATCCTCGCGTAGACGTACACGCGCTCGGCCGTGAGCCAGACGCGGTCCATATCGCGCAGCGCGGCGAGCAGGGCCTTTGCGCTGCTGCCGAGCTTGCCGGAGTGCCGCGCGTATCGCTCGGCATACATGGACGCCTTGGACAAATCTTCTTCCCAGACAGCGTCGTCCGCATACATCAGCTCGATATTCCATTTGTACCCGTCGGGTATCTCATTCCTATTCTTCATGCAAATTTATTCCTATACACAAGCTCTCTTAATTACTTTAGCTGACAACCTATTATTATTCATGTTTCCTGCTGTGGGGTATTCAACGAGCAGCAAAAATTCTGTTATAATTATAGCATGGATAATAGACCTATAGGATTTTTTGACTCGGGGCTTGGCGGGCTTACCTGTATCCCCTATCTGATGAACGCGCTCCCGAACGAGCGCATCGTTTATTTTGGCGATACCGCGCGGACGCCCTATGGCTCTAAGGCCACGGGAACCATACGGCATTTCGCGTTCGAGATAACAGATTTTCTCGCGTCCGAGGGCGTCAAGATGATAGTCATCGCGTGCAACACCGTCAGCGCGACGTGCCTGGGCGAGCTGCGCGAAAGGCATCCTGACCTCCCCGTGCTGGGCATCATCAGCCCTGCGGCGCACACCGTGGCCGAAAAATGCGGCGCGGAAAACAGGGTGGGCATCATCGGCACGAAGGTCACTATCGCCAGCGGCGCGTACCGCGAAAAAATCGGCAGGCTCGCGCCGAAGCTGGACATCCACGAAGCGCCCTGCCCCATCTTCGTGCCGCTTATCGAGGAAGGCATCGTGGACAACGAGATAATGGATCTGTCCGTCAGGCACTATCTCGACGGGTTCATCGCGGAAAGCGCCATCGACACGCTCGTGCTGGGCTGCACGCATTACCCGCTCATCAAGGACAATATCTCGCGTCTATATCCGAAGCTGGATATCATCGACCCGTCGCAGGAAGTCGTCGCGAGCATCGAAGGCAGCCTGTCGCGCTCGGGGCTGCTCGCGGGCGAGGGCGGGCCGTCCGGCCATATGTTTTACGCGAGCGACCTGTCCGAGAATTTCGTGAATATGATAGACCGTATTTTCAAAGGAACGGGCTTCAAAGTGGCTTTCAAAAATTTTGACCTTGAAGCCAGGGTATAAAATGTGATATATATAAGGGTATGGAATACGAGGAACTGATCGAATTATTGGATATTACTTCTGGGAAGGAGCTTGCGTACTTTGAACAGTACGCCGAGCTGGTCGAGCACGAGGAGTACATCTCCCCCGAAGCGCTCTCCCAAGTTTTCGAGGAAGCGGACGGCGACGTGCTGGCCGAGATGACCGACGGCTATTTTGAGGAGATGCTCGAAAACTTCCCCGACGAGGAAGCCGAGCTATACGCCCTGATTCAGACCATCGGGCGCGCGCTGTCGGGCATAGCTCTGATACCGGAACACGACGAAGCGGCCGCGAGCTACTCGGATGAGTTCATGCGCTTCCGCACGTGGTACGCGTTCGAGAGCGAGGTGCGCTGCGAAAGGGTGGACGGCGAAGGCGATATCATCGTGCCGCTCATGCAGGCGCTGGCCATGTACAGGTCGCAGCACCTGAGCGACGAGGAGTACAGGTACGATTTCGTGGACGCGCTCGACTACCCGATAGACGAGTACGCCATGCTTCTGGAAACCTTGGCCGAGCGCAGCGACGATGAGCCCTACGACGATGTGGACGAGGTGTGATTCGCGGGCCGGCCTTTACCTCTCTTATTTTTCATAGACTATTTTTTTTTTAGACTATTTTTCATAGACGACGCGTCCGTCGAAAATGGTGACGGACACGCTGGCTTTTTTAATTTCACGCGGCTCTGACGCGAACAGATCCCTGTCGATTATTATTATATCGGCCAGCTTGCCGGACTCGATGCTGCCCAGCTCGCCCTCGCGCAGCGCGGCCCACGCCGAGCCGAGCGTATAGCCGCGCAGGACTTCCGCGAGCGTCAGCTTTTCCTCGGGGTTCCAGCCGCCGGCGGGCTCGCCGTCATCGTGGACGCGCGAGATGCCCCTGTAGATTTCGAGGAATGGATTGTTGTTCACTACGGGGCAGTCGCTGCCGATGGCGATATGTCCGGAGGAGCGCAGCAGGCTCCTGTAACGCCAGCAGCGCCCCGCCCTCTTCTCGCCCATCGTCTCGCGATAGGGGTTTTCCGCGTAGGACTGCGTGAGCGCCAGATGTTCGGGCTGCACGGATGGCACCGCGCCCAGCTCTCCGAACCTGGGTATGTCCTCGCCGTCGATATACTCGCAGTGCTCTATCGCGTGGCGACAGTCATTTTTTCCATAATTGTTTATCGCTTCCTCATAGCAATCGAGCGCGAACCTGGCCGACGCGTCGCCGCACGAATGGAGTTTGACCGACAGCCCTCTCCTGTGCGCTTCAGGCACGGCACGCCTGATATCGCTCAATGGGAACATCGCGATGCCCCTGCTCTGCGGGTCGTCCGCGTATGGCTCCAGCATGAGCGCCGTATGTGTGGTGCTCACGCCGTCGAGAAACTGCTTCACATGCGCCACCTTCAGCTTTTCGGAGCTGTACGCGCGCTGCCATTCCACCACTTCGTCGAGGTCTCCGAGCAGGTCGGGCGCGGCGTGGATTCTCACGGTCAGGCTGCCCGAGCGGTCCATCTGTGAATAGACGGGGATATGTCCCATATTGCCGTGGAAATACGGCATGACATCGCAGATGGACGTGATGCCGTTTGCGGCGGCGCCCGCCATGAACCTCCCGATCAGCTCCTTCTCGCGTTCCGCGTCAAAGTCGCAGGCGTATTTCGTCACAAGGCCGCTGGCGCCCTCGCTCAGAATCCCGCTGGGCCTGCCGTCCGGCCGCCGCAGTATTTCGCCGCCCTTCGGGTCGGGCGTGTTCTCGTCTATGCCGGCTATCCGCATCGCCTTGCTGTTGACCCATACACCGTGCGCTTCCGCGTTCAGCAGCATGACGGGGCGATCCGGAAATGCCGCGTCAAGGCTTTCATGGCTGGGCAGCTGCTTGTTGTCCCAAAAGACATGATACCAGCCGAACCCGATGACCCAGGAATCCTCGCCTCCGAAGATTCCCGTCTCGGCGGCGGCCACCATGCGCGCCACCGCTTCCTCCTCGCTGCGGCAGTCTGACAGGTTCGGGTACGCGGTATACATGCCCGCCATGAGCAGGTGGGTGTGGCTGTCGTGGAAGCCCGCCATTACCGTGCCGCCTTTCGCGTCTATCACCTTCGTGTTCGGCCCCGCGAGAGCCGCGCCGTCGCCCTGCCCTGTTTCCATTATCCTGTTGCCGCTGATGGCCACATATCCGCCGTATGGTTCGTCAGACACGCTGTCAAAGACTGAGCCGTTCCGTATCAAAATGTCTGCGTTCATCGTTTTATCCCCGCGTTCAATTTTCAATAATTCAAATGCATTCGTAGCGCAGCAGCTCGCTGTAGCTGTCGGGCCGCCTGTCCCTGTGGAATTGCAGGATGTTGCGCGCGCGCTTTATTTCATCGAGATCCAGCTCCGCCACCAGCGCGAGCTCGTCGCCGCGCGGCGCTTCGGCTATCACCTTGCCCCAGGGGTTCGACACGAAGCTGCGCCCGTAGAAGTCCATCGAGCCGCTTCCGTCGCTCGCCGCTTCGCTGCCGACGCGGTTGCACGCGCAGACGTAGAAATTGTTGTGGATGCCGTGTGCGCGTATCGCGTCCATCCAGGTTTGCGACGTGTCGAGGTCCGGATTGTCGGGTTCGGAGCCGATGGCCGACGGGTAGAACACGAAGTCCGCGCCCTTCAGCGCGAGTATGCGCGACGCTTCGGGAAACCATTCGTCCCAGCAGATGAGCACCCCGAAGGTCGCGTATTTCGAGCGGAACACCATATAGGGGCTGTCGCCGGGCGTGAAATAATATTTTTCGAGGTATTGCGGGCCCTCCGGAATATGGTGCTTGCGGTAATTGCCGAGCAGCTCGCCGTCCGCGTCGAATACCGCTGCGGAGTTGAAATACATCCCGTCCATCGCGCGCTCGTAGTAGCAGCTCACGATGACCACGTCCAGCTCGCGCGCGAGCTTGCTCATGCGCGTGTTGGTCGGCCCGTCCAGAGGCTCGGCAAAATCGTAGCATTTGTAGTCGATAATCTGCGCGAAGTATTTGCGCGAGAAAAGCTCCTGCGTGCAGATGACCTTCGCGCCTTCCGCTGCCATGGCGCGGATCTGTTCCTCCGCCTTGGCCAGGTTTTCGTCAAATCCGTCCGCGGCGGCGAACTGTGTCATTCCTATTTTTATCATTGTTGCTCTCCTTCCATGTGGGGTTCTCTATACCGTTTTGCTTCCTTAGATGTCCTTCCATGAGGGGTTTTCATATATGGTCTTGCCTTCACGTATCGTGAGCAGTGCCTGCATGCCGTAGATGTCTTTGGTGTCCGCGCACGAATATGGGTCGCGGTCTATGACGACGAAGTCGGCGTCCTTGCCTACCTCGATGCTGCCCTTGCGGGCTTCCATGCCTATCGCGTAGGCGGCGTTCGACGTCACCATGCGGAGTGCGTCGTCCAGCGGCGCGTTCCGTACGGGGTTCGGCCCGTTCACGACGGACGCGATATCGACTAGCGGCTCCACGGCCGTGACGGGGCAGTCCGAGCCCGCGCACACGATACAGCCCGCTTCCACCAGCTTGTTGAAGGGATCCCAGCGGTTCGCGCCCTCGCGTCCGAACATATACTCGAACTCGCCGCCCTCGGCCCTGTCCCAGTAATAGGTGAAGCCGGGCTGCACCGAAAGTATCAGCCCCAGGTCGGCGGCCATGGCTATCTGCTCGTCCGTCGGGTAGGAGAAATGCTCAATGCGGTGGCGCAGATCCTTGCGCCCCTGCTCCGCAAATACGCGGTGGTACACCCATAGCAGCTGGTCTATGGCGCGGTCGCCGAGCGCGTGCAGCGTGCATTGCATGTCGTACTCGTGCGCCTTTTTCACCACCTGGTACACTTCGTCGTCGTTGTGGTAGAGCACGCCGCGCAGGGCAGGTGCGCTCTTGTAAGGGGCGAAATTCGCCATGGTGTATTCGAAGGACGCGCCGTCGAGCGTCAGGCAGCCGCCGACGCGCGGCAGCCCCATCGCCTTCGCCTTGTCCACGTCCCAGGTCTGATAGAACACGGCCATCTCGACGGGAAGCTCCCGCGCGCGAGCCGAAATCAGATCCATGTCGCGGTCTTTGTCCACGAACATGCCGAACAGCCCGTGCATGGTGGTGACACCCTTCGACGCGGCGTTTTCGGCGCAGTCCGCGATGTACTTCCAGAGCATGTCGTCCGGCAGGCTGCCCAGCGCGTTCGCGCAGGCGAGGAAGGACGATTCGTCGGACGAATACACGCCCGTCACATCAGAGCCATCGCGCTCTACGCCCGCCATGTCCTCGGGCACATCGCATACCTCCATAGCGGCGGTGTTCACCGCGCAGCCGTGGAGCGTCGCGGCCATCACCATCACCTTCAGGCCGTGCGACACCGCGTCCAGCTCGTGCCGCGTCGGATACCTTTCTTCCTTGACGTTCTGCGCCACATAGTTCATGGCGAATACCCATTCCTGCCCGCCCTTCGCGGCGGCGCAGGCGGACTCCACGCATTCGAGTACCTCGGAGATGGTGCCGGCGTTCTCGAGCGGCACGGCGCTCAGGTTCAGTCCGGCGGGCATGACGTGGACATGGCAGTCCATCAGACCCGGCAGGACGGTGCGCCCGCCCAGGTCAATGACCCTGGTGGCGGCAGCCGCGGGCGGGGGCATCTCCCCCAGACCCGCGATCCTGCCATCCTTCACGCCCACCCAGCCGCAGACGCTCATCTTCTCGTCTATAGTACGGATATTACCGTTTTTCAGCAAGAGATCATAGTTCATATTATATGGCCTTCTTCGAGTACACTTCCTTGTAGGTCTTGATCGTGTTGAAAAGCTCGTCAACACGGCTGTAAGGCTTGCAGGCGAACCCGCAGATGACGACGATAATCAAGTTCACGAACACGCCTATGATGCCGCCGCTCCAGCCGCCTGCCCACGCGATGGACGGGGGATAGAGGTTGCCGATGATCGATATGATGCAGCCCACGATGAAGCCCGCGGAGACGCCCGGCAGATTCGTGCGCCGCCAGAACAGCCCGATGAATACGGCGGGGAATGCCTGCACGGTGCAGTCATACATCATAATGGATATAAACATCAGATTTGGGATATTCTGCGTCGCGATGATAATGGCGATAATGCCTACCACGATCGTGAGTATGCGGGCCGCCTTGAACAGTTTTTCACGCGACATCTTCGACGCCAGCGTGCCGCAGATATCCTTCGCGATAAGAACCGCGGACGTATTCAGCACGGCGGAGATGGTGGACATGCACGCGGCCAGCGCGAGGATGCCCATCAGCCCGACCATGACGGGGCCGCCGAATTTGTCGGAGATCCAGAACGCGGCGCTCTGCGCATCCTCGGGGAAATCGGGGAAGTTCGTAAGCCCGAGCCCAAGCGAAAGCACCGTGAAGCCAATGAGTATGCCCGCGATAGGCGCTATAAGAACCGACTTTTTCACAGCGCGGGAGCTGTCCGCGCGGTAGATGGTCGCGAACACGCC
>JAIRPQ010000144.1 GCA_031256875.1 Eubacteriales Family XIII. Incertae Sedis bacterium
TCGCCGCCCATATCGTAGCGCTGCCAGTTGCGCGCGCGGTTCGAGCCTTCGCCCCAGTATTCCTTCACGTAGTTGCCGTTCACGTTCAGGCGCGCGGTCGGGCTTTCGTCGAAGCGCGCGAAATACCTGCCGAGCATGAGGAAGTCCGCGCCCATCGCGAGCGCGACCGTCATGTGGTAGTCGTAGACGATGCCGCCGTCGCTGCATATCGGGACATACTCGCCCGTCTGCTCGAAGTATTCCTTTCGGGCCAGCGCCACGTCGCGCACGGCCGACGCCTGCCCGCGCCCTATGCCTTTTTGCTCGCGCGTGATGCAGATCGAGCCGCCGCCGATGCCGACCTTCACGAAGTCCGCACCCGCCTCCGCGAGGAAGCGGAATCCGTCGCGGTCTACGACGTTGCCCGCGCCGATTTTCACGCTGTCGCCGTACTCGGCGCGCACCCATGACAGCGTATCCTTCTGCCACTCGGTAAAGCCCTCGCTCGAATCTATGCAGAACACGTCCGCGCCAGCGTCCACCAGCTCGGGTATGCGCTCGCGGTAATCGCGCGTGTTCACGCCCGCGCCGACGAGATAGCGCTTCTGCTTGTCAAGAAGCTCGTACGGATTTTCCTTGTGGTTGTCGTAGTCCTTGCGGAAAACGAAATGCGTGAGCCTGCCCTGCTTGTCGATGATGGGTAGCGCATTCAGCTTGTTATCCCAGAGCTTATCGTTCGCGTCAGACAGCGTGATGCCGTCCTCGGCGTAGACGAGCCGCTCGAACGGCGTCATAAATTCGCTCACCTTTAGGTCCATCGGCATGCGGCTCGGGCGGTAGTCGCGGCTCGTCACGATGCCCACGATGCGCCCCTCGGGAGTTCCGTCCTCGGTAACTGCCACGGTGCTGTGACCCATTTTTTCTTTCAGTTCCAGGATGTCCTTCAGCGTCTGATCCGGCCTGACATTGCTGTCCGACTTTACGAACCCCGCCTTGTGATCCTTCACGCGGCGAATCATCGCCGCCTGGTTCTCGATGCTCTGCGACGCGAAGATGAACGAGATGCCGCCCTCCTTCGCGAGAGCCACCGCCATGTGGTCGTCCGACACGGCTTGCATGACAGCCGACACCATCGGGATATTGATGTGGAGCGCCGGCTCCTCGCCGCGCCGAAACTTCACGAGCGGTGCGGAGAGATCCACGTTGCTCGGGATGCATTCCTTGGAGCTGTATCCCGGCACGAGCAGATATTCATTGAAAGTGCGGGATGGTTCATCGAAATAGTACGCCATTCTATCCTCCATAACGTCTCTGGGAAATGGTTATTGCCTGTCGCAATCGTTGCGAAACCTACCTTTCAGTATAACATATTGTAGCCGTTTTTTTCGAGATTGCTTCCGGTGTATTGTGATTCTGGTGTATGTGATCGCTTCTGATGTATTGCAGGATTGTCATTAAACTTGTGCTTTACAAAGCTCATACAAAGCTCTAAATCGTTGACTTTTATTATTGTCGTAGTATACTTATGAAGTGTTTCGCCAAGAAGGTCGGCGGCGATGGCATGGATGCTGTAACCACCACAGGGGGCGTCGCATACAGGCGCGTGGACGGCATCGCGGTAGTCCCTGCGGCACTGCTCGGAGCTTAAAATGAAAAAAGTTGCTGTATACATTGCCCTTTCGTCGCTGATTTTTTCGACGATGGAAGTCGGCCTCAAAATCGCGCAGGGCGCGGTGGATCCTTTTCAGATGACATTCCTGCGGTTTCTCATCGGCGGAGCCTGCCTGCTGCCGTTCGGACTGATGGAGCTTCGCGGCAAGGGGCTTCCGAGCGCGCGGCTTCTGGCGTGGCAGGCGGCGCTCGGCGTGGTCTGCGTGCCCGTGAGCATGGTGCTGTTCCAGCTCAGCGTGACGCACTCGAACGCCGCGACCGTGGCCGTGATATTCTGCTCCAACCCGATATTCATAGCTTTATTCGCCCATTTCCTGAACAAGAACGACAGGCTCACGAAACTGAAGCTCCTGGCCATCGCGCCTGCCGCAGCGGGAATAATTTTCATGGCCAGGCCCTGGGACATGAGAGCGGGAGACAGCGCCGTTGGAGTCCTGCTCTCTATATCGTCGGCCATGCTTTTCGCGCTCTACAGCACGCTCAGCGCGAGAACACTCGACAAGGCCGGCACATGCGCGCAGACATCGGCGAGCTTCATATTCGGCGCTCTGGCTCTGCTCATCGCCATGCTTATCGCGGGGATCCCAGCCTTCGACGGGCTGGCCGCGAACCTGCCCATCATCCTGTACGTGGGCATCGTAGTCACGGGCGGCGGATACATCCTGTTCTTCCTCGCCGTAAAATCCTCCAACTCCACCACGGCATCCCTGACGTTTTTCTTCAAGCCCGCGATAGCGCCGGTCATGGCGGTCATCGTGCTGGGTGAAACCATCACATGGAACGTCTACGCAGGAATAGCCCTGGTGCTGCTCGCGTCCTACATGATTATTTACGATAAGCGCAAGACTGGATGAATAATTTATCGCCTGCGGATCGCCGCTATCCTCTTCGTTTTAGTAATGTAAATGTTGACGTTGCGGTGGCGCGGTGGCCGCAATCCACGTCATTATTTGTCATTGCGGCCCCCGAGCCGCAATCCACCGCCTACTTCACCTTCTTGCTCGTCTTAGTCGCCGACCACGGGGCGTAGTATTTCTTGCCGCCTGCCACCTTGTACGAGCGAATCTGAATCTGGTACACCTTGCCCTTCTTCAGCTTCTTGATGGTCAGTGACGTGGCCTTCGCCTTGGCTGTTTTGACCTTCCATTTCTTCGCGTTCTTCTCCTTGTAGCGAATTTCGTAGCCTGCGACTTTCTGCGCGGCGGGGGATTTCTTCCAGGTTATCTTGACCTGGCCTTTGCCTGCGGCGAGCTTGGCTACGGAGATTTTGGCCGGCGCGGTGACTGTGGTGTCCTGCGCGGTCTGTGTCGGTGTTGCGCCTGCAGACGGCTGTGGCGGTGGCGCAGTCACATGACCATTCTGCTCATCGCCACCGCTATTTGTGCCGCTGCCACTGGTAAGGTTGCCGCTTTCGTCGAACTTCGCGATTATCATGTCCGTGCCGCCGTTGTTACCTGGCAGGTTGCCGTCCGATGACAATGAGCTTCCTACCGCGACGTAGCTGCCGCTTGCTGCGTGTATTACTGCGCTGAATGAATCCTCCTCACTGCCGCCATAATTCTTCATCCAGACCTTGTTGCCATTTTCATCGAATCTTGCGATGGCCATATCATAGCCACCTCTGCACCCTGGCATGTCGCCGTCCGATGACGATGAATCACCTACCGCGATATATCCGCCGCCCTGCGCTTGTGTCACGGAGTAAAAAGCATCGTCCCTGCTTCCGCCACAGTTTTTCGTCCAGACCATGTTACCGAGCTCATCAAATTTCGATATGCTCATGTTGTTGCTTATGCCTGTTTCCCCAGTGCCCGACAGTCCATAGCACCCTACTGCCACATATCCGCCACCCGCTGCCGGCACAACGGAATAAAGTCCGCCCTCAAAACCGCCGTCATAATTATTCATCCATTTCCGGTTGCCGCTCCCGTCGAATTTCGCGATGAGTGCGTTCGCATAATGTGGCTGGTCTTTTGGCACATTGTTGTTTTTGGCAAGTGCGTTGA
>JAIRPQ010000011.1 GCA_031256875.1 Eubacteriales Family XIII. Incertae Sedis bacterium
TCAAGAATGGCTTTGTCGTGTCGAGCGATGGCGCGACCTACCGCTTGCACAATATGGTTGACGGCACAGTCGCTTACGAGATGGCCGCGCCGGAGAGCGCCACCGTGTCCGAGGACGAGTTTCCTGATGGGCTGACGAGCTTCACGGATTTTTTGCCACTCGAAAAACAGGAAGTCACCGCCGAAGCGAAAAGCCTGCTGAAACAGTACGCCACAGCGGAAAGCGCAGGCGAGCCGCAGGATATTGACCGCACGGTCTATCAGGCGGCGGCGCAATATGTCAACGACAAATTCGGCGAATATTACGGGCAATGCCCTGGCCCGACCGTTGTAAAAGGCATTACCGCGCTTGGGATAGAGCTGGATTCCGTCACCGAGGATACCGTAGGCTCGTCGGTAGGCGAAAGGGAGTTTGTCGCGTCGTTCTTCGGCGCAAAGAGCGCGGCGGCAAGCCTGTGGCGGCTGGGCTATCTGCCCTCGTTTGACGGCACGGCCTATCGGCTGCATTCAGGCAAGGACGGCGCGGTCGTTTACGAGGTCGCGGCAGAAGAACTGCTCGCGGGGGCAGCGGAGGAGGAGCCGGCCGCAGGCACAGGAGATGGCGCGGCCGCTATAGCAATCTGCGCCGCCATAGCGGTTGTCGCGGCACTCGTCGCCATATTTGTCATAAGGCGCAGAACTTGTTAATGCTGTGTATCGGGGTCATTAATTCGGCTGTCGATTAATTTATGCAGGCACCTTGGTCGTGAAAAGGCGCTTTGCTATGGTATAATTATTGCACCGGCGGGGATGCCGCCGGTTTAGTTTAGAGGTGAGTAGGAGGTGGAAGCGATGAGCAAAAATTTGAAGTCAGATGTGGAATTTGTCAAGAATCCGACGCACGAGGGAGTGTATATGAGGCATTTTTACTCGAAGTCGGAAACGGGCGGGAGCCTGAACAATTTCGAAATACTCGTTGTCCCAGGTTTCCAGATTGCGCCGCATACACACGCCGACGCGGTCGAATACCTTTACGTCGTGGAAGGCGCGGGCGAGTTTCTGGACGATACGGAATGGTTTCCGCTAAAGAAGGGCGACGCGTTCCACGCGCCTATCGGAGTGACCCATGCCGTGAAAAACACAGGCGACTCGCCGCTGAAGCTATTCGCGACATTCAGTCCCGCGATACAGTAAGACTCAATAAGTTTTTCATAATAAGTTTTCATAGAATCTACCGCGGGCGAGTGAACAGCTCGTCCGCGCGGTCTGATTCTGTGTTAAAAACGCCCTCACTCCACGTCGCTGACGTGCTCGATTATATCCCCCACCTCGCATCCGAGCAGGCGGCATAGCTCGTCGATTGTGTTCGTCGAAACCGACTCCCCTCGCTGCATCCGCCTGACCGTAGACCCGCTGATGCCACCCTTCTCGCGCAGGGTGTATGTGGTCGCGTTATTCCGTTTCATCGTTTCCCACAGCGGGCGGTAAGAAATCATGACACACTTTCGGGCAAACCTGCGCCAAACTAATGTCTCTACAATGCGCCAATGAGCCGTCGCAAACCCACCCACCTAGGCACAAAACCAATTATTGACTTCCATTTAAGTATGTCCTATAATGGGCACATAGAATATGAGCAATATTGAACATATATGTAGCTCAGTTAATTGCTTGTGGAATAATTTGAACAGGAATGGAGTAATGCAATGGAGAGAACGGCAAGGAAAAGCCGGCGGTTGCTTGCTGCTGCACTGGCAGCGTTGATTATTATAGCGGTTGTGCCAAACGGCGCTATTTGTACGGTATACGCGGCAGAATCACAGGATACAGCCACCATTCAGATAGCCGCCGCAGAGGTGAAGCTGCAAAAACCATCGCAGGTCAAGCTGACCGCCAAAAAGAAATCCTTGAAAATCAAATGGACAAAGCCCGCGAAAGCAAGGGAGCAAAAGATAACGGGATACCAGATAAAATATCGCTATGAGCTTGGCGATACATGGAGCAATTGGAAAACCAAGACCTATAAAATCAGCTACAAGGCGGATGGCAATACAGCAAGCATGGAGCTGAAAAAACTGAAGTGCGGAAAAATATATCAGGTACAAGTCCGAGCCTACAAGTCCACAAGGGTGGGATTAGCGAAAAAAACATATTACAGCGCCTGGACAAAGGCGAAAAAGAGCGGACGAATCAAGCCGTAAATCGCGGGGACATCGCCATATTTGCCATAAGGCGCAGAATTTGTTAATGCTGTGTATCGAGGTAATTAATTCGGCTGTCGATTAATTTATGTAGGCGCTTTGGGTCGCGATATGTGTTGAAAAGGCAAATTGCCACAATTTCCAAATCATAATCGCTTACACGAAAGCAAAGCAGATATGGATATTTTGGTACGACCAAGCTAAAAACGTCATCATAGCCTTCGATTTGCTTACCGATATGCGGCCACATAGCTAACATTTCTTCTAATGTTTCCATAGCGGACTCAAAGCTGACCGCCGCGTTTATACTTTTCTCCTTGTAATAGAGCAACGCGTCAAAATACTCCTCTTTTGCGGCATCAAGATATGACAGAGTGTATTTAGGCATAATCAACCTCAACACCCAAAAGGCGTTTTGCTTCTTTGTGAAGGTCAGATGCTGATGTTAGCCGCGAACGGTCAAAAGACGACTGGTAACGCTCGTCAACAATTTTGTGCAAGGCTTTCAACGCCGCATCGTCCGTGCCACCATCTGTATCGGCGAACGCGCCGTCTGTTTTCATATTTCTCATCGGCAGTTCCATATCGGTCGCTTCCTTTCCGCAAGCCTGGCTTGGTTACTCTTTCCTCAAATTGTCACAAAGCTACCGTTGCAACTATTGTTAAACGCAATATCACAGTTAATTATATTATACACCTCTGCGCGAAAAACATATGTCCGTATTTTAACATTTCGCGTCCGTATTTATGCATTTACGAAAAGGCGCTACATCCCCTGCCTGCGGCGCAGTTCGGCTTCGCGTTCCGCCATGCTTCTGCGGTCTTGTCCGTATTGAGACTGCTCGGGCTGCCCGTAGCCTGGGGGATAGCCCGCCGGTTGCCCGTACTGATGACCCTGCGGTTGCCCGTACTGGCCCTGCCCGTACTGCCCCTGATTCTGTCCATACTGCTGCCCCGCGAACTGCTGGGGTCCGCCCTGACCGCCGGCCGCCGCGTAGCCCGGGGCCACCTGATTAAAGAGGTCGTATTTCCTGTCCGCGCGCTTCACTATCGCGGATGCCGTGAAATACCCGCCCAGCACGCAGAGCGCGACTATGAGTATCGCCAAGACTATGACGCCGCTGTCGCGGTTTTTCCTGACCGACTCAAATATCCTTCCGAACGCGGACGGCATGGCGCGCGTCGCGTTCACCACGTTCGACACGGTTGCGAAGGTGTTCCACGCGCCGATGGCGCCTGTCTTAATATTCTTGTTTTTCCAGAATACAACAAGGCTGTTGATGGTAATAATAATGCCCGTGGGTATGATCGCGAGCGCGATGAGGATATACGAAAGGTCGCCCACGAACTGCAACAGGAGCGTCGATTGCTCCAGGCTCAGATAGCCGAAGCCGTTCGTCGCGCCGATGATGGCCATCAGGATAATGGAGTACACCATCGTGAATCCCGCCACCGCCATGATATATCCGCAGGTCGCGAGTATCCGGACGCCGCCGCCGATATATTTCGCCTCGGTCCATATCTTGCCGACCGAGTTCGCGTTCCAGACGCT
Source organism: Eubacteriales Family XIII. Incertae Sedis bacterium (assembly GCA_031256875.1). Lineage (GTDB taxonomy): Bacteria > Bacillota > Clostridia > Peptostreptococcales > Anaerovoracaceae > JAIRPC01. The sequence goes on from JAIRPQ010000011.1 coordinate 3,732, forward strand.
GATGCCGAAGTTCAGCGCACACATTATTACTATAAAAAACGGTCCTATGAAAGCTGACATTGCTGTTAACGCTCCTTATTACATCGCTCATCGCGGTGCGCCGCGCGCCGCGGCCGCCCACCGCGCAAATAACTGCTTCGCGGGAAGCCGAACGCAGTTCTGCTAAAAATCCGCCGCCGCTTCCCATAGAAATAGTATACCACACCCGCGCCGGCCACACACCCGCGCCGCCGCCAGCCCGCCAACAGCCAACTCACCAACCCGCGCCGGCCTACACCGCATACTCCCGAATGACATCGGCAAAATCGTGCGCGACCCTCTTGAAAACCTCCACGAGCTTCGGGTCGAAATGCGTGCCGCTGCCTTCCAGAATGATGTCGTAGGCTTTCTGCATGCTGAACGCGGGCTTGTAGGGCCGCGAGGAAACCAGCGCGTCGTACACGTCCACTATCGCCATCAGCCTGCCTTCGAGCGGAATGTCGTCGCCGCTGAGCTTGTACGGGTATCCGCTGCCGTCCCATTTCTCGTGGTGGCCGCCCGCTATCAGCCGCGCGTGCTTCAAAAACATCGTCTCGCAGACGTTCGCTTCTATATTGCGGATGATGGACGCGCCGATGCTCGCGTGCGTACGCATCACCTCGTATTCCTCGTCCGTCAGCTTCCCTGGCTTCTGGAGTATCCTGTCGCTGATGGCTATCTTGCCAACGTCGTGCATCTGCGTGGACGCGATGACGGTTTCGAAATCCCAGTCCGCTATCACGTCGGAGTAGACCCCGCTCTCGACCATCTCCATGAGCATCAGCTCCATATAGCGCTGGGTTCTAGACGCGTGGCCGCCGGTCGGCTCGTCGCGAAATTCCACCAGGTCGGCCACCGCGCAGAGTATCGCGTTGCGCAGGTTCGTGACTTCTTCTGTTTTTTTCTGCACCAACAGTTCCAGATCGCTGTTCTGCATCCGAAGTTGTTCCTTCTGTTCCTCTGTCACGAGGTGGTTCTCTATCCTCTTGCGGAGCAGCGGCGCCGAAAACGGTTTCGTGATATAGTCCACCGCGCCCAGCCCCAGCCCCTTCAGCTCGCACCCGCCGTCCGTTTTCGCGGTCAGGAATATGACCGGAATGGCGGCCCACTCCGCTACGGATTTCAGCCGCCGCATCGCTTCGTAGCCGTCCATGTTCGGCATCTCGATGTCGAGCAGTATCAGGTTCGGCCGCACGTTCTCCAGAAGGTCGAACATGATTTCAGCCGACGGTATCGGATAGACCTTGTAATCGTCCTTCAGTATTTCCCGCCCGAGCGTCAGATTGGTGGGGTTGTCGTCCACCAGCATGATGATTTTGCGCCCTTGCCGTTCCTGCTCTACCGCCTCCGACTCCGCGTCCGCGCCGTGGTTCCACGACAGATTTATCTTGCCGCCCAGCGATATGGAAGGGTGCTTCTCGCGATTCTCCCATCTCATGCCCTGCCGCATTCTGTCCGAATCCTGATGCGCACCGTCCGAATCCTGCGCCGCCCAATCCAAGTCCAGGTGCTTGTCCGTTATATTTGTATTCGTATCCATTTGTATTACCCGTGTTATCCTTTTCTGATTCTAGCCATTACCATTGTTGCCATTCGCATAATTATTCAGTAACTATTCCGGTAATCACTCCGGTAACTATTCAGTAATTATTACAGTAATCACTCCGGTAACTATTCAGTAATTATTACAGTAATCACTCCGGTGATTGCTCCGATTATTGCTCCGATAATTACTCCGATAATTATTCCAATAATTAATCTCGCGGTAATTTTATTCCCATAATTATTTTCGCTAATCCGCTTCCCGATTATTCCGTGCGGTGTCCGCCGAGCTTTTTCGCGATGTCCCTAAAGGCCATCTTTCGCCGGCATTCCACCAGGTACGCAACGAGGTCATTGTCCTCGCTGCGTTCGTATTTGAATGCGGATAGTTGCTTTACCTCCTCCTCCACGTTGTCTATATCGTAAATCTCGCTGGCCTT
>JAIRPQ010000039.1 GCA_031256875.1 Eubacteriales Family XIII. Incertae Sedis bacterium
ATCAGGGTGAAGGTCGTGAAGAACCTGCGGAAGGTCACGAAGCTCCCGCGCATCGTAGTCAAAGGCAAGAAAGCCGCCTTCGCGGGCAAATCGGTCAAGGCCGGCAAGAAGGGCAAGGCTGGCAAGAAAGGCAAGGCTGGCAAGATAGTGATTCGCGTAGGTCAGTTCCTGAAACTGAAAGCGAAGTTCACAAAGAACGCCACAGCCATAGCCACCTGGAAATCCTCAAAGCCAAAGGTAGCGAAGGTAGACGCGGCAGGCAAACTCACCGCGCTAAAGAAAGGCACGACCAAAATAACGCTGAAGGTCGGAAATAAGAAGCAGGTGATCAAAATCACAGTCAGATAGAATACGAGACAGCAGGGGCGGCCAAACGGCCGCCCCTGCTGATTGTTCTACTGTTATCTGGCTATCCGAACATGAATGTTATTTCGCAGCTGCATACCAGCTTGTCGTCTTTGTAGGCGGCGGCTGTTCCTTTTCCTCCTCTGGAACGCAGGCCGCTCAGCTCCACTTCCAGGCGCAGCTCGTCGCCCGGTACTACCATGCCGCGGAATTTCACGCGGTCAATCGCTCCGAAATACGCTAGCTTGCCTTGGTGCTCTGGCAGCGAGAGGACGCATACCGCGCCCGCCTGCGCGAGGGCTTCCACCTGCAGGACGCCCGGCATGACCGGATTTTTCGGGAAATGCCCTTGGAAATAATATTCGTCCGCGCTCACGCGCTTGACCGCCACCACGCGCTTGCCTGGCACCAGCTCCGTCACCTCGTCTATCAGCAGAAAGGGCTCGCGGTGCGGTATGATGGATTTGATTTCTTCCTTCGTGAGCATCGCCATGGCCTAACCCTCGTATCTCTTGAATATCACCGTGCCGTTATGCCCGCCGAAGCCCAGCGAATTGGAGAGCGCGTATTTCACGTCCACGTCGCGCGCGCCGTCCGTCACATAGTCGAGGTCCAGCTCCTCGTCGGGAACGCGGTAGCCCACCGTCGGCGGGATGCGCCCTTCCATTATGGACTTCACGGAGAACACCGCTTCGAGCGCGCCCGCCGCGCCGAGAGCGTGGCCGACCATGGACTTCGTGGAGCTGATGGGCATCTTATACGCCGCGTCACCGAACACCGTCTTGATGGCGCGGGTTTCAAAGAGGTCGTTCATCGGGGTGGATGTGCCGTGCGCGTTGATGTATGATATATCGCCTGGCGTTATATCGGCTGACGATATAGCCATGTTCATCGCGTATGCCGCGCCCTCGCCGTCGGGCGAGGGCTGCGTGATATGGTACGCGTCCGTGCTCGTGCCGTAGCCGACCACCTCAGCGAGGATGTTCGCGCCGCGCGCTTTCGCGTGTTCCAGCTCTTCCAGCACGAGCGCGCCCGCGCCCTCGCCCATGACGAAACCGGATCTCTCCTTGTCGAAGGGTATGGACGCGCGGTCAGGGTCGGTCGTTTCTGTCATGGCTTTCATGTTCGCGAAGCCCGCCACGCAGACGGGGGCGAACGGGGACTCCGCGCCGCCCGCGATGATGACATCCTCGAGCCCGAGCTTTATCGCCCGCCACCCCTCGCCGATGGTGTGCGTCCCGCTCGAACAGGCCGTGACCATCCCGATGGAATTTCCCTTGAACCCGTATTTTATGGCTACGTTGCCCGATAGGATGTTAATGATAATCATGGGCACGAGCAGTGCCGAGACGCGGCGGTAGCCGTTCTCCCTGCCGTTCACCATCTCCCTTTCGAGCGTCCGTATCCCGCCGATGCCGCTGCCGAGGTAAATGCCGACACGCTCAGGCGCGACGTTTTCGCCCGCGACAATCCCGCTCATGCGCAGGGCTTCCTCCACCGCGACCATCCCGAACTGGCAGAAAGGGTCAAGACGCTTCGCTTCACGCTTGTCGGGGTACTCGAAGTTTTTGACTTCGCCGCCCACGGTTATCTTGTGCCCTGTGAGGTCCATCGACTCGATTCTGGCGAAGCCGTGCCTGCCGGCCATCAAGCTGTCCCATGTCTGCGGCAGGTCGTTGCCGACCGCGCACACCGTACCAAGCCCTGTTATTACTACACGTTTTTCGTTCATCGTTCCCTCCGTATTTTTTACATTAACATTTAATGGGTCACTAACATTTACCGGATTGCTTTTCTAGGGTGGGGCGAGTCAGGCCCCCAGCCGCAATGACGTTCGATTTGTAATCACATCTATATAGCCATGCCGCCGTCTATGCCTATGGTCTGGCCTGTGATATAGCCGGCCATATCCGTGGCGAGAAAGAGTATCAGATTCGCTACTTCTTCCGCCTTGCCGAGCCTGCCGAGCGCTATCGCGCCCTCTATGTGGCTACGCTGCTCGTCCGTGAGCGCGGCGGCCATGTCGGTTTCAATCAGCCCGGGCGCGATGGCGTTGACCGTGATGCCGCGCGGCCCCAGCTCTTTGGCCGCCGATTTCGTCAGGCCGATCAGCCCCGCTTTCGACGCCGCGTAATTCGCCTGCCCGGGGTTGCCGGACACGCCCGCCACGGACGAGAGGTTTATCACCCTGCCCGAGCGCTGCTTCATCATGAGCGGCGCCGCGCCCCTCATCATATAGAAAGCCCCGTTCAGATTCGTCCGCACAACATCGTCGAAGTCGGCGTCCTTCATGCGCATGAGCAGCCCGTCGCGCGCGAAGCCCGCGTTGTTCACGAGTATGTCTATCCTGCCCCAGAGCTCTTTCGCCCTCGCGCACACGCTGCCCGCAAAGCCGCTGTCCGCAGCGTCGCCCTTCATGGCTTCCGCTTCAGCGCCCATGCCGCGCAGCGCGGCGAGGGTTTCTTCCGCGGCCGCGTCGTTCGACACGTAGGTGAACAGCACCCGTGCGCCTTGCCCCGCGAAGGCTTCGCATATGGCGCGCCCGATGCCGCGCGAGCCGCCCGTGACTATCGCGACCTTCCCTTCTATTAATCTCATACCAATACCCTTTCCTGCCATAATTTCAACCGCCTTTTCGCAAAATCATGCTCCGCGCCAAAATGCTCCAATGTCAACGTGAGCGATTCCTCGTCCTGCACATTCAGCGCGGGGATATTCGGCGCGGTTTTTTTCGCAAGACCTGTCAGCGTTTTGCCGGGGCCGAACTCCACTATCGCTTCCGCGCCCGCCGCAGCCAGCGCTTCTATCGTTTCCTGCCACCTGACGGGGCTTTTCACCTGTTCCGACATCACGCGTGGGATGATTCCCGACATCTCGACGCCTACTACGATGCCGGCTTCGTCGCCATCGTCCGCGCCGCTGTCAAGGGTGTTTCC
>JAIRPQ010000153.1 GCA_031256875.1 Eubacteriales Family XIII. Incertae Sedis bacterium
GTTACCGCGCGGACGTGGGCGGTCAGGCCCTCCGCTTCTCCTATCGTGATTATATCATCCTTCGCGCCCGCCAGCGCGTCTTTTGTGTAACAGGTATAGCTCGTGCGCTTCACGAAGTCATACACGCCGAGCGGCGAGGCGTACCTGGCCGTGCCGGAGGTCGGAAGCACATGGTTGGTTCCCGAATAATAATCCCCTAGCGGTTCGGGGCTGTAATCGCCGCAGAATATGGAGCCCGCGTTTTTGATGCGTGGAACGTATCCCAGCGGGTCGTCCATCATTATTTCGAGGTGTTCGGGCGCGGCTTCGTTGGCGAGGGATACCATCTCGTCAGCGGAGCGACAAATAACGATAAGCCCGTTCGCCGCGATGGACTGGGCCGCGATATCGCGCCTTTCGAGAGAATCCAGCTGCTTCCCTAGCTCCTCGGCGGCGCGCACCGCTACGTCGCTGCTCGTCGTCAGCAGGATGCTCGCAGCCATCGGGTCATGCTCGGCCTGGGAGAGCATGTCCGCCGCGACGTAGGCGGGAAGCGCATGCTCATCCGCCATGATGAGAATCTCGCTCGGGCCCGCTATCATGTCGATATCGACAAGACCGTAGAGCATGCGCTTGGCCGTGGCCACATAGATATTGCCAGGGCCGACGATCTTGTCCACCTTGGGGAATATCTCGGTGCCGTAGGCCAGCGCGGCCACGGCCTGCGCGCCGCCGGCCAGAATGATTCGGTCCACTCCGGCAACATAGGCCGCCGCAAAAATTTTCGCCATTTCGCCGTTATCGCCAGGCTGCGCGGGAAGCCCGTAATTGCTGCCTACGCGCTGCAATCCACTGTCGCTATTGCCCGCAGACCTCGGAGGCGTCACCATCACCAGTTCCCCGACACCCGCTATCTTCGCAGGTATCGCGTTCATCAGCACCGTGGACGGGTACGCCGCCTGGCCGCCCGGCACGTAGAGGCCCACGCGCTCCATGCCGCGCACCATCTGCCCTATGACAACGCCATCATCGCGCCTGTCCTCGTATCCCTCCTGCACCTGCTTCTCGTGGTAGGCGCGGATGTTCTCGGCCGCGTGCAGTATCGCGTCCTTGAAGCTATCGGGCGCGGCTTCGTAGCCCGCCTTCATGTCGTCCCTCGTCAGCACGAACCTGTCCGGCAAAAAACCGTCGAACCGCTCGCTGTACTCCATCACCGCCACATCGCCGCGCACGCGCACGTCCTCAATGATATCCCGCACCGCCGCCGCGATCTCGGACGCGGCGCCATCCGAAGCGGCGGCTTCGCCGCCGCGCCCCGCGAGCTTCGCCAGCACCTCATACTCGGTTTTGCCATCAGCCACAATAGTCCTAATCATGTCCTCTCCAATACTTCAACTCTTGCTCTAATACTTAAACTCATGCTCTAATGCTTAAACTCATGCCCCAATACTTAAACTCCTGCCAAGTTACTTTATTTTACTTATATCTCATTTGTTTCCACACAGCGCCCTCACATGGAGCGCAACTCCGCAAACGCCGACACCCTCACATGGAGCGCAAAGCCGTTCCGCCATCCGCCGCGAGTCACCCCGCGAGCGCGGCCGCCAGCCCGTCTATTTCTTCCTTGCGCAGCTTCATGCTCGTCACGTTCACTATGAACCGCGCGGAAACATTCCTGATGTCCTCGATGATCTCCAGCCCGTTCTCGTCCAGCGTCGTGCCTGTCTCGACGATATCGACGATCGCGTCCGCGAGCCGCAGGAGCGGCGCGATTTCCACCGAGCCTTCTATCTTGATGATCTCCACGTCCATGCCCTTGCCCTCGAAATATTTCGACGTGACGTTCGGGTATTTGGACGCCACGACCTTCGTGCCGTAGCCGCCGAAAAAATCCGAGCCTTTCGGTGCGGCGAGCGCGAACTTGCACCGGCCGATGCCAAGATCCATTATCTCATAATACGTCCCGCCCTGCTCGGCTATGGTGTCCTTGCCGACGATGCCAACGTCGCAAACCCCGTGCTCGACATAGGTGATGACATCCGGCGCCTTGGCGAGGAATAATTCGATGTTCGTATCCGGCAATGAAACGAGGAGCTTGCGCCCCTTGTCGGCCAGCGCCGAGCAGTCGTAGCCCGCCTTTTCCATCAGCCCTATGAAGCTGCGCTCAAGCCTTCCCTTGGTCACTGCCAGTCGCAGCTTGCGGTTCGGCTTCGGCGCTTTGTCGTTATCGGATGCGCCCTCCCGCGCGCCGAGCTTCGCCCTCAGCGCGGACGCGGTCAGCTCCCCTATGTCCAGCCCGAATCCCGTCGCGGGCAAATCCTCTCCGAAGTCCGAGAGCAAATCGTCGTACCTGCCGCCGGACAGCACGGGTACGCCCGTATCCTCCGCATAGCCCTTGAACACGAGCGAGCTGTAATACTCGGCCTGGTTCACAAGGCCGAGGTCAATCATAACGTGACCGCCCATGCCGCTCCCTTCCAGCGCGGCGAAAAGGCGCTCGAGATACGCGAGCATTTCCGTCAGCTTGTCACCTGTGCCGTCCATGAGCTTCCGCGCTTCGGCCAGGGCATCCGGCCCGCCAAAGAGCCGCGGCAGCCGCCGCAGGATCTCAATGGCCCTGCCCGCCATCTTGTCGCCATCGCCCGCGCCGCGAACTTCCACGCGGTCCAGAACATCGTCAAGCGCCGCGTAGTTCTTCGCGGAAATATATCTGTGTATGAGCGCCTTGTCCTCGGCGTTCGCGTCTATGCCTTCTATCAGAAGATTGAATATGCCGACATGCCCTATCTCCATGCGGCACGGCGAAGCGGACGCCGCGCCCAGCGACCGTATCGCGAGGGCCAGCATGTCCACATCCGACTCGAAGCCCGACGCGCCCATCAGCTCCACGCCCATCTGCATGACCTCCGCGCTCATGCCGCTCAGCTCCTGCCTGCGCC
>JAIRPQ010000050.1 GCA_031256875.1 Eubacteriales Family XIII. Incertae Sedis bacterium
GCGGATGTGTCGGGCGGCGCAGGCGCGGACGCAGCGGACATTGAATCAGCTTCCGCGCAGTCCGGTGTGCCGCTGGACAGCCAGATGTTTTTTATGGAAGAAGCACTTGGTGCTGCTGCGAAGGCGATGATGCCTGAAGCAAAGCCCTCGCCGCCGAAAGAAAAGCGGGCGGTGACGAGCGGCAGCGCCCATATGCAAGCATGCGAAAAGAGCGCTCCTCTGCGAGGTTTCTTCGCGCGGCTGTTTGGAAAGCGCGGATAGCGCCCAGCCTGCGGGTCACCGAATTTTCCCGCAGCAGCCACTGCGAATCCCATTCAGCCAACGCCCGCCCAGCGTCAGTCTCCGAAAGAAATTCCCAGATTTCTCGCTTCTTGGATGACGGGTGAGTCGGGCTCTATCACTTTCAACTTGCCGACAACATCTTTCAGCGGAACGGACACTATGTCGGCGCCTACCGACGCGACCATATGCCCGAAGCGGCGCTCTGCGATCAGCTCCGCCGCCTTAGCGCCGAGCCGCGAGCACAGCACTCGGTCGGTCGGCGTCGGCTCGCCGCCGCGCTGATAGTAGCCGGGCACCACGAGCTTGACCTCCTGCGGCGAGCCCTGTTCCTCCAGCATTTCCTGAAGCCTGTTCGCGAGCCGCCCGCCCGCCGTGTCCATCAGGCTGTTCTTCTGTTTCTTCGACAGTTTCCTTTCGTCCTTGGTGGCCGCTCCCTCCGCGATGGCCACGATGGTGAATCCCTTGCCCGCCATGTTGCGCGCGTTCACTTCTTCGAGCACGCGCTCTGGCTCATAGGGTATCTCGGGTATGAGTATGACATCCGAGCCGCTGGCTATGCCCGCGTACAGCGTGATCCATCCCACCTTGTGCCCCATCAGCTCCACGACGAAAACCCGCCCATGCGCTTCCGCTGTCGAGTGAACCGCGTCCAGCACGTCCGTTGCTTTCGCGACCGCGCTGTCGAAACCGAAGCTCACGTCCGTTCCGAAGATGTCGTTGTCGATGGTCTTTGGCAGGAACACCACGTTCACGCCGTTCTCGTAGAGCAGATTCGCGGTTTTCTGCGTCCCGTTACCGCCGAGGATGACGAGCGCGTCAATGCCGCTCCGCTGATAGTTCGCAATCATCTGCTCCGCTTTCGATGTCAGCTCGCCGCCCTCCAGCACCATCGTCTTGAACGGCTGGCGCGTCGTGCCCAGTATAGTCCCGCCCTGGCGCAGGATGCCCGAAAAATCCTCCGGCTTCATGAGGTGCAGATTGTTCTTGACCAGCCCGTCGTAGCCGCCCGTGACGCCGTATATCTCCACGCCGGGCGCAAGCCTGTACAGCCCCTTCGCCACCCCGCGCAAAGCCGGATTCAGCCCTTGGCAGTCCCCTCCGCTCGTAAGCATGGCAATTTTCATAAAAGCTCCTTCCTGAGCGGCGTTGCCGCGCCGCCCGCATTCCCTCTATTTCCTAAATTACAGTATATCATTAAACCGCCGCCGCCGTGCGCTTTCGCACGCTAATTCGTTGACCCAGGCTCCCCGAATAAAGTATAATAATAAAAGAGGGTGCGATGCCAATTCATTCAGTTTTGAGGAATAAATATGGATAGTGTGGAATGTGAGTACATCGATGTAGCGGGCGGAGTCGCGCGTGTTGGCGGCAACGAGTCGCTATACCGCAGACTGCTCGGCAAATTTGAGGCGAGTGTCGATATCGCCGGCTTCGATGCTGCCGTGGCCGCGTCGGATTTCAGCGAAGCCGGAAAGATCGTGCATACCGCCAAGGGCGTGGCGGGCAATCTTTCGATGCCGGCCTTCTACGAACTGTGCTCCGAATTGATGGCGAAGATTCGCTCGGGCGGCTCACTTTGCGAGGACGACGCACGGCGGTTCCGCGGCGTGTACCGCGAAACGCTGGCCGCAGCCAACGCCTATTTGGATTGAATAATAAATAATTTCAATTTCGCTCATCACGGCAACCCGCCGACTCACCAAGCCAATCATCCGACTCATCAAGCCAACCCGCCAACGTATGCGTTCCGGCGTTCGCCGCGTCAGAATCCCAGATACTGCGCCAGCTCAGCTTTGTTGTTCACGCGCTCCGTCGCGTCGGCTTCCGTTATGAGACCTTTGCGAACCATGTCGGCCAGGTCGCCCGCCAGCGTATGCATTCCGGACGCCGCGCCCGACTGCATCGTCGAGCCGAGCTGATGGTATTTCCCCTCGCGTATAAGGTTCAGCACCGCGTCCGTCCCGACCAGTATCTCCGTGGCCGCGATGCGCCCGCCGCGGTCAGCCCTTGGCACGAGCGTCTGCGTTACTACGCCGCGCAGCACGCCCGAAAGCTGTGAGCGTATCATGCCCTGGCTGTGCGAGGGGTACACGTCCACGATGCGATCCAAGGTCTGCGCCGCGCCCGTCGTGTGCAGCGTCGAGAAAACCAGATGCCCCGTTTCGGCGGCGGTCACGGCTGCCGATATCGTTTCGTAGTCGCGCATCTCACCGACGAGTATCACATCGGGATCCTCGCGCATGGCTGAGCGCAGCGCGTCCGAGAACGAAGCTACGTCGCGGTGCAGCTCGCGCTGATGCACGAGGCAGTTCTTGCTTCGGTGAACGTATTCGATGGGATCCTCTATCGTGAGTACATGCGCCCGCCGCTTCTCGTTGATATAGTCGATCATGGCCGCGAGCGTCGTGGACTTGCCCGAGCCCGTCGGCCCCGTGACCAGCACGATGCCGCGCGGCTGCTCCGCTAGCCACGTGATGGCGGCCGGCAGCGCGAGCGATTCGAGCGTCGGTATATCGCTTCGCAGCACGCGAATGGCGGAGGCAAGCTGCGCCTGCTGGCGGTAGACATTCACCCTGTAACGGTGACCGTCCGCGTCCTGAAAGCTGAAGTCAAGATCCTTGCCACGCTGTAGCTCCTCCTGCTGAAAGCCGTTCAGCAGCGAGAGGATGAGCGCACGGTATTCTTCCAGCCCCCCCTCGAAAGGCCCCACGAACAGTTCGCCCAGCCTGCGGAACGTAGGCGGTTGGTGCGAAGTGATATGGATATCGCTGCAATCATTCGCGCGGGCATAGCTGACAAGCATCCCAATATCGATCATCCGACTCTCCTTTTATGAACGGTAAATAATTTCTTCGCAAGCGCAGTTCTAAAACAGTAAATAATTTCTTCGCCAACGCAGTTCTGATGCGCAGGATTTTTTTCGTATCACTAGGCGCGTGAGCGTTTAGGAACGGAGCGTGCTAATAGCACGTGAGTACCTAAACGCGAGCAGAACGACGTGATACGGAAAAAAGACAAGCATCAATCGACTGTCTCGCCGATCTTCAGATACTCCTCCATCGACGTCACACCCGATGCCACCAGGTCGTGCGCTCTCTCGCGCAGCGTTACCATTCCTGTTTCCTTTCTCGCGTATTCGGCGATGGCCGACAGCGGCGTACTCTCCGCTATCATGCGCTGCATCTTTTTGTCCACCAGCACTATCTCGTGTACCGCCGTCCTGCCCTTGTATCCGGTCTGGTTGCAGACGTGGCAGCCCAGCCCGCGCCTCAGCGTCGGCACTTTTTCGCGCGTCTCGCGCAGCGTCAGTAGCTCCAGGTCGCTCGATACGTATTCTTCCATGCAGTGCGGGCAGATTTTTCTCACCAGCCGCTGCGCCACCAGCCCGACCACGGAGTTGCCCACGAGGTAGGGCGGTACGCCCATGTCCTCCAGCCGGACTATCGAAGCGAGCGCGTCGTTCGTGTGGAGCGTGGACAGCACTAGGTGTCCCGTGATGGCCGCGCTGACGGATATGGAGGCGGTCTCCGCGTCCCTCGTCTCGCCCACCATGATGATGTCGGGGTCCTGCCGCAGCAGCGAACGAAGCCCCGCGTCGAAGGTCAGCCCCGCCATGTTATTCACCTGCACCTGATTGATTCCGTCGAGGTTGCGCTCCACGGGATCCTCGATGGACGAGATGTTTATCGGCTTGTTCCTGAATTTCTCGAGCGCCATATACATGGTCGTGGTCTTGCCGCTCCCCGTCGGGCCTGTGATATACACGATGCCGTTCGGATGCGAAAGAATGTCTATGAATTTGCGGTAGTCCTCGTCGGTCATGCCGAAATGCGAAGCGTGATCTATCAGCGTGTTCGTGGTCAGGAAGCGCGGCACCGCTTTCTCGCCGTGCACCGTCGGGATGACGGACAGCCTGACGTTCAGATCCGACCCGCTGATGTTCGCCCTATAATGCCCGTCCTGCGGGAGCCGCTTCTCCGCGATGTCCAGTCCGCTCATTATTTTCAGCCGCACTATGAGAGCGGGGTGTATGTTCTTCGGGATGTCCGCATAGTCCACGAGCGCACCGTCCACGCGCATACGCACCTTGCAAGTGGATTCGAAGGGCTCGAGGTGCAGGTCGCTCGCGCCGTTGTTGTACGCGCGCAGCATGAGGCTGTTCAGCAGATTCACTACCGGCGTGGAATCGTCTCCCACGTCCACCAGGTTTATCTCGTCGATTTCAGGGAATAAATGCGCGTAGTCGGTGTCGGCCTTGTCCACCGCCGCGCGCGCTTCCAGCTCCGAGTAATAATGCTTGATGGCGTTCTCGATGCCGGCCTTGTCGCAAATCATCAGCTCTATGGGCATACCCGCCACTTGCTGCATTTCCTCTATGCCGTAAAAATTCAGCGGGTCGTTTATCGCGAGGTAGAGCTGCCCGTCGTGCTCCGCGATGGCGATGGCGATGTTCTTCTCCGCGAGCTGGCGCGGTATGAGCGCGACCGCCTCGGTATCGACATTTGCGGTCTCGAGATTCACGAGAGGTATCCTCAGCTTGTGCGACAGCGCTTGGCTGACTTCCTGTTCCGTGACGAAGCCCAGCTGCACCACCGCCTGCCCCAGCCGTACATTGTTCGCCTTCTGGTAGTCAAGAGCTTTCTGTAGCTGCTCGTCATCCAGGAAGCTGTACTCCTTCAGCAAATCGCCTATGCGTATCTGGTTGTTGTTCATCATATTTCCCTCGCCGAAATCGTCTCGCGTCGCCGCGGTTATTGGCTCTCCGTATCCTGCCCCTGCTTGTAGACGTAGAATTTTATCGTCATCGTGAAGCTGCCGGAACTCTTGGGGTCGCTTCCACCGTTATACGAATACTGCGTTACCTCCGCGCCGTCCGTTGCGGCGATTTGTTTCAGCAACTTGTAGAGATTGTTCCACCCGCCCGTGGCGGTCACGTTGACGCTGTAGGAATAGATGGGGCCGTCCGTGCCTGACGCCTCGGGTACTTCCACGGGAGCTATCTCGCTCTCGCCGCTGCCGTCGGCCTCCGCCTGGCCTCCCTCCGCGCCGCCCTGCATCTCGGCGGACGCTGCGCCTATTTCGCTCGCGGGCTGCGCCTCTTGCCCCTCTGTGCCGGTGCCCGCCGGCTGCCCGTCCGCGCCCTGCGGCGGATTGAACATGGCGATGGTCTCGGGCGACAGCTCCGACATGGACAGCGTTTGCGGATCGAAACCGGAGCCGACGAGGTATTTCGTCACCATCGCATCGAGCGCTTCCGGCATCATCTGCGGGAACAGCTTGCCCTTAGCTTCATCATGCAAGGCATTCGCCTCCGCGATGGCCTGTTCCATCGGCAGCCCTTCCGCTATCGTGCTGACGTATTCCTTCTTTTGATCCTCGGCGGCAGCGGCTTCTTTTTCAAGGCGCTCCAGCCTTTCGAGCCCGGGCATGAAAAGCAGGAACACGAGGGCGCATGCCACGCCTAGCACGATGAGGGCGTATATCAGCCCCTGCTCGCGTTTTGTCAGCTTGCCGAACGCCGCCGCGACGCCGGACGGCTTTCCGCCGCCGTCCACTGCGGGCATACCCGAAATACCGCCCGTCATTCCATTAACTGAATTAGACATATTAGCCATAATTATCCCTCACTCGCTACCGCGGCATCCGCCGCATCGCTTGCCGCCGCAGCCACAGCCCCAGCCCCAGCCATGCGCTCACTTAGCTCGCATCTCGCCTGCCATCGAACGCCCTCCTTCATTCCGCCGCCCCATCCGCCGCCCGTTCCGCGTCCGTCTTAACGGTACACGAAACATTGAACGCGTATTCCGTCTGCGTCACCTGCGTCGGGATGATGGCCCCGTCCGAAGCGATGACCGGCTCGCCCGGCGTGGTGAACGTGCCGCCGGTATAGCCTTCATAGCGCACATCGCTGAACACCCCGCTGGAACGGAGCGCCGCGATGAAAATAGGAATGCGCGTGGCGCTGTGGCATTTCGCCAGAAAGCTCAAAGTGCCCGTGTCGCGGTCGTATGTGATTTCCGACATATTCATATTTCCGCCCGCGATGCGGAATATGCTCTTGTAGTCGTCGGCGCTGATATCGGGGTAGCTGTTTTCGCTTTTCACGGCCCCCGCCACCACGCCGGCCTGCGCCTGCGCCCTCTGTGCGGCCTCGATGTTCGCGAGCGCCACCTCGTATTGGTGCTGCGTCTCGGGGGCGTTCACGTATGCCTGGGCAGCGTCGCGCCGCTCCGTGAGACCCTCGGATCGCCACATCATATAGGCATAGAAAACAGCGACCAACGCGACCAGCGCGGCGATGAGTATAATGAATACTATCGTGCCGCTACTCAGCTTCTGGCGCTGCCTGCCGCGGTCAAGCGCCGCCAGCAGATTCAATTCTTTGTTCTTAACCGTCCGAGCCATTTTTTTCGAATTTCCTCTTATCTCTCATCTTGTTATCCCATGCGTTCTCGTTCCATGCGGCCTTTCGCTCATGA
>JAIRPQ010000058.1 GCA_031256875.1 Eubacteriales Family XIII. Incertae Sedis bacterium
GTATAGTAATGCTCCCATTTGGCTTCCCGCTCGTCGGTCATGTTCGCGGCGGCCAGCGTATCTATATCCATGCTGTCGTCGTTGATAACTTTTCTTCCGCTGTTATAGTATAGGTATCTGCCTAGAATCACGGGATCGGGGTCGGGCGTGAACGCGTTCAGCTCGTCCGCCTTTTCACGCGCCGCGGCCGGCGAGAACGCGCTGCCGCTCGCGAGGAAGCTCGTGAAGCTGTAGCTGTACGTGCTGTCCGTATGCAGGAATAACTGTGTCTTGATGTTCTTCGTTTCGTCGCCGAAATGCCCCGCCGTCTCGACCGTGATGATTCTGTTCTGGCGCTCGGGGTCGGGATCGTCGTAGTTGACGCTGATTTTCGCCTCGGCCGTGCCCATACTGCCGCCGAGATCCGCTTCGCCGTACTCGCTGACAACGGTGTGCCCGTCGTCGTCAGTCGCGACGCTGCCCGCCCAGCCGTTGCCGTTGATCAGGTTCTTGATGAATTTCTGCGCGTCGGTCGGCGCGGGGTTTTCGGGCAGGTTCGTCGCGTAAGCTGGCGACCATTTCGCGCCGCTCAGCCAGTTCACGAGCCGCTCGTTGACCGTCCTCGCCGTATAGTAAGCCTGCGTGTTCACTTCCGACTCCACCGTTCCGTGGAACGACGTGGTGATGACCTGCGCGACTATCATGACGATGACGAGCAGCACGATGATCACCGCCATCGACCAGACGAGCGCGCTGCCGCTCCGCTTAACGCCGGTGTCATATGGGATGCGCAGCTCCGCGCGGCCACTCCGCTTAACGCCGATGTCATATGGGCTGCGCAGCTCCGCGCTGCCGCGCGGATATGCTACTTTGGCGAGGGACTCGCGCCGCGCGGTTATTGTTACATTATTCCTATAGCCTGCTTTCGGATTTGTTTTCATGGTTTACTCACCCAGGTACACAACGCGGACGCAGCCGCCGTGCCCGCTTCCTATCGTGGTGCTCTGCGGCGCGGGGTTTTCTATGTCGAAACTCGGGTCGGTCGGGCTCGGCATGGGGGCGTCGCCCGCTATCAGCTCCGTGTCTATCATGGAATATTTGTAGCCGCTGCCGTCGAGCGTGGACAGGTCGGTCGCAGTGTAGTCATCCACCTTGTAGCCGCCCTTGTCAGCCGCCGACGAAAAGGGGCCGTCCACGGGGTTCCACGCGTCGAAAGCGGCCTTCGTGAAAACCCAGCCGGAGCCGCCCGCGCCGCCGATGAGCTCCGACGAGCCACCCGCGTACCAGCCGCCGCCGCCGCCGAACCCCGACGAGCCGGACGCGAACTCCTTCGTGTTCTGCGCGAACCCACCGCCCGCGTCGCCGCCTGCCGAGCTGCCGCCGCCCTTCGCGCCGGCGGTAGGCCCTTGGACAGAATCCTTGCCGCTGCCGCCGCCGCCCGCGCCCGGGATACCGAAGCTCGACGCGCCGCCGCCGCCGCCCGCGACGATAGCGCGGTCATATACGGTGTCGCCCGCTATGCGTATGTCGGACGCGCCGCCGCCCGACGCGCCGCCGCTCATGCCGTACCGCCCCTTGCCGCCGCCATTGAAGCCGCCGTCTATCGGATCGCCCATGGTGACGGAGTTTTCGGGGCGGCCTATGCCGCCGGCGTAGAGGTGCAGCACCGTGCCGCGCTCGAGCGCCACCGTGCCGCGCGCGTAGCCGCCGCTGCCGCCCGCCATATAGTTCATCGTAGAAATGTCTCCGAGGTCAGCGCCCTTCGCGCCCCAGACCTCGAGCATATATCTGCCCGTGAGCGGCACGGCGTACTGCCTGACGCCGCCGACGCTGCCAACGTCCGTGATGCTGTCCGCGCCGTAGATGCCTTCGAGCGCGACCATATTGGCGCCCGTCAAATCCCCGAACAGCATGCTGTGCGGCGTGGCGCTCTCCTGCTCGGAAACGCTCTCAAGAACTGTGTAGGATTTGTCGCCCTCGAATCTGTCCGCTTCGGATTTCAGCGCGAAGCCGCCCATGTCTATCGCGACCTGGGTGCGTTCGCTCGGCTCGCCGTGCGCCACTTCGCGCTCGGTGGCGGCGGCCGCGTTCTTCATTTCGGTGGAATTGATTTCGCTGTTCAGCGCGGTAGTGAACGCCGACAGCACCATGACGCTGACGACGGTGAGAATCGCCATAGCGACGATGACCTCGACAAGCGTCATGCCCGCGCGAACCCGCGAACCCGCGAACGAATTTCCCTTTGCTATCCCCTTCATCCTTATATTTTATACCTGATAACAGGGCTGTGGCAAGGGGGAATTTGAAAAACTCGGAAATTGTTTGGCATTGCCTGGCGGCGGAGCGGGCAGCCGCGCAAAGTGGCAGGCGGGATTTTCGGGCAGACCCAGGCCCTGTTCGGCCGCGGCTACTGTTTTGGCGGCGGCTACCCTTCGGAATCTTCCCGCGAGGAGTCGGCGGAACCGGCAGATCCGCCGCCGGCCGAGCCGTAGCCGCTTACCTCATCGCCAACGCTCTTGATGTCGTCTATCTCCACGACGCGCGAGTGTACGACCTGCGGCCAGATCTTCTTGTCGAACGGCGCGCATATGACCATGGGCAGCAGCGTGAAAAGGAACAGCGGGAAGGTGATGGAATACCTGAACACCTTCGACCTCGGCGCGTAGATATACTCGCGCTCCGTCCTTATAGTTATGAGGCCGATAACAAAGAGCATACAGTAACAGGTGCCGACAAACTCGCCGAGATAGAGCAGCGGCTCCCACACCGATATGCGCTGGAACGCGTGCGAGATGATATTGACCGTATAGAACAGAAGCGTTCCGAGCGTCAGGACAGTGCCCGCGAACGTGTTCACGAGCATGTCGTAGCAGGGGAAGCTGTGCTTCGTGAACACGCGCTTCAGCATCTTCCACCCGTATCTGTAGTACGCCTGAAAATAACCCTTGATCCATCTCATGCGCTGATCCCACGACTGCTTGAACACGGTCGGTTGCTCGTCGTAGAGTATCGCGTAGGGCGTGTAGCCGATGCGCTCGCCACGCTCGACCATCGCGAACGTGAACTCGACGTCCTCCGTCAGCGTGAAATAATGCCAGCCGCCCAGCTCCTCCAGCAGATCGCCGCGCACGGCGAAACCCGTCCCCGACACCTGCGCGGACAGCCCGAGCAGAGTGCGCGCGCCGTTCAGGTAGCGCGCCTCGCGGAGCCACCAGACGGCGTATGAAGCCGAAAGCCAGTTGTCCGCGAAATTTTTCGAGTCGCGGTATCCCGTCACCACGCGGCACCCGCCCTTCATCGCATCGTTGAACTCAGCGACGAAATGTTTTTCGAGCAGATTGTCGGCGTCTATGACTAAATAGCCGTCGTAAACCCATTTCGTCCCGCCCTCCGTGATGCTGTCTATCAGGTATTCGAGCGCGTAGCCCTTGCCCACTTTCTCCTTGTTCTGCCGCTCCACCACGAACGCGCCCTTGGCCCTGGCCGCCTCCGCCGTCCCGTCCGTGCAGTTGTCGGCAATGACATGGACGTCTATCAAATCCCGCGGGTATTCCTGGTTGTTTATCGTGTCTATCAAAGGCCCGATGACCGCCTCCTCGTTGCGCGCGCATATCATGATGGCGTAGCGCCCGGGCTCCGCCTTCGGGTACCTGGGGTTGCGCCTGCGCAGCGATACGAATATAAACAAAAACTGATACCCGTAAAATCCGATAAACAGGCACGCTATAATATTGTTTATAATAAAATAACCGCTCTGGGGAAACTCAAACACGACAGTATGCTATGCCCCGCTCAATCTCTAAAATCCACATATACCCTATCATAACACACCGATACTCCAACTGCAATGGCTGCGCCGGAATTGATAGTATCAAGTAATGGCAAGTAATTGTTATTGTGATTTCAGCATTGCACCCTCCAAGCCCTTCCCATATGATATAATCCTCTTGCCAGTCTTGTGCTACCCTTGCGGGGTGGACGGATGATTTTAGGCGCGGATGCCCTTTTCGCGTCCGTGCAGATAGCAGATAGATGTCGCAATATTGCAGAGAGGGCGGGTAATATGAATACGGTTTTATTTGATGACAAGCGGATGCTTCGCGTTGGATGGCAGCTTGTTGCGCTGTGGCTTATCGTGTTTCTTATTCTTCGGGCGGCCGAACCGTTCCGAGAGGCATTTCTGATGCCCTCCGATTATGCGAGCACCGCCGAGCTTAGAATCGAGGACATGGTGGTTTATGCCGTTATCATCGTCGCGCTGGTTCTCATTTGGCGCCGGATGAATCGTTCCGTACCTTCCGAGCTTGGGCTTGTTTTGAAGGTCCGCCCACTCATGTTCGGCATCATTTCAGGGGTTGTCGTAGCGGGCGTTCTGTGGGTTGCGTATGGTCTTATGTTGGACTTTCGCGTCGATCCCGAGTCCTCCATCCGCTGGACATTGTTCATCCTCGCGTTTCAGGCAGTCAGCAGCGTTTCAGCCGTAGTCCTCGTGCATGGTTTTTTCCTGTCCATCTTGCGGAAGCGGCTGGGCGCGGTTGCCGCTGTTTGTCTGGTGGGAGCATTCTCCTGCTTCCCGCTCGCATTATTTGGATACATGAACGCAGTCATACCGACCGTGAACAGCTTCCTTTTTGCGACACTCTGCGCGACTGTTACCCTTCGTACAGGCAATATCTGTTGGGCTGCCGGATTCCATTGGGCCTGGTTTTCATTTTCCATGAGCATTTTCGGTATCGGGGAACTCGGCTCAGGCGCTGGGCCCTCCCTGCTTGCGGCACAACGCACCGGATACAATATCATGACCGGCGGGGAATTTGGCGCACAGTACAGCATTCTGTTCACCGCTGCGCTCGGCTTTCTCTGGGCCGCCCTGCTGCTAGGCGGCAGGCTGCGCATCAGAAAGGACATTACCCGCGGTGCTGTTATCACGGCGCAAAAACAATAATAGCCCTGCGCGATAGCTTGAACGCCTAGAGGAGTGGCAACGAGTGCATGAACAGTTACAGATACGACGGCGCGGAGATTGATTCCGTTGAGCTGAAAGCGCTGCTTGTCAGCCGCGGGCTTAAGGTCGACAAGGACGTATATCGGCTTTTTTCCGAAACGCACCGCCTGGGCGTCGATCCTCGCGAGTGCAATTGCATCATCCTGTCCGACGGCACGATAGTCCAGCTGACCGACATGGGCTTCCACCTGAAATACCTGTCGGGGATTTTATCCTGGAACAATCTGAAATTGCTGAGGTACGCCTCCAAGCTCGCCACTCCGTTCTCGCTTCGCGTGTCCGATGGCAAGCCTGCGCTGTTTTACAATAACAATTACATCGACACCATAAGCCTGCCCCCGCCCACGGATTTCTACCGACGACGGACGGCGCTAGGCACACGCTTCGTCGGCAACTCGGTCTTGCAGGGGCTGGACTGGGTTTCGTTCCAATGCCTGTGGCCGTGCGAATACGCGGCGGGCGGCAGGCCGTGCCAGTTCTGCTTTTCGGGAGGCGATTTTGAAACGCTCGCTAAAAAAGGCAAACCTCTCCCGCCCGCGCTTGACGCCGCCGACGTTGGGGAAATAACCGGTTACGCCGTAAGGGAACTCGGCGTTTCGGGGGTGCAGCTCACGGGCGGCTCGACCATGGACGGCAAGAGCGAAGCGCGGCACATCCGCGAATACCTGGCGGCGCTTGAAGGGCTTCGCGGCGAAGCAGACTGGCGCGGCGAACCGCAGGGCAAAGCGGCGGCAACTTCCCGCCCGCCAAACGGCGAACCGCAGGGCAAAGCGGCAGCAACATCCCGCCTGCCAAACGGCGAACCGCACGACAAAGCGGCAGCAATTTCCCGTCTGCCAAACGGCGAACTGCAGGGCAAAGCGGCGGCAACATCCCGTCTGCCAAACGGCGAACCCCCTCGCACCGCGCTGAACGAAATCCTGCTATACATCACCCCGCCGAACGACCGCGGACTGATAGACGAATACTTCGCGCTCGGCGCCACGCGCGTCGCGTGCAGCCTGGAACTATGGGACACGGAGCTTGCGAAAACCGTAACGTCGGGCAAAGTCGCGTTCACGACACGCGAACGGCATCTCGATATCCTGGCCTACATCGCGGAAAAGCACGGCCCGTCCAAGGCGTTCTCGAATTTCATTATCGGAATAGAGCCTTTCGAAAGCCTGTCACGCGGCGCGGCGCATCTGGCCGAGCGCGGCATCTTGCCGACGGCATCGGTCTGGATGCCAATGGGACGCCCTGTGCTCGGGAGCATGACACCGCCAGGCGTGGACTACTACCGCCGCACGAAAGAGCTGTTCGCGGAGCTCTACACGAAACACCGGCTGACCCCGCCCGAAACGCGGGGCCTGAACGTGTGCATCGAAAGCGACATTCTGCGCTACGCGTCCGGCGGGTGAGCCGAATGCCACCACCGCCATAGCTTCGCCCATCGCCGGATATGAGCCGAACCACGCCGCGTATCCAGCCACCTGAAATCCCCTTTGTAACGCGACTGTAACATCCCGCCGATTGCTTCGATGATAGAATAATGTAGTGGGATTTTTTGTTCCGCCTTTTGTTCGCGTTGCTTCTGTTGGCATTGTTTCACAAAAGTTGCGGCATATGGCCGGAATTGTTGATTTCATAATATTTATTACAATAATTATAACAGTACAGCAACCGGAGTGCGCCACTGGAGGGCTATGAGGAATAACACGCAGAGCAGAGAAGAAAGATATCGGCCGCGATTTCGCAAACGTAGGGTCATCGTGCCCGCTTTTTTCATCGCAGCGCTCCTTCTCGCCGGACAGCTGCACGATATGTATGGCCCTTCCTTCGTGACCGAGAATCCCGTAGTTCGCGCTTTTGCTTCAGACTCCTTGGCTTCGGGCGAGATTGCCTCGGGCGAAACGGCTTCGGGCACCGCCGTATCCGCAAACACGGCAAGCGGTGCCACAGACGAAAAACCGAAGGAGAAAGCGCCAAGGGCAGCCGAAGTGACGTTCTACGCGGGCGACGACAGCGTAGAAACCAAGACGATATACCCGAACGACCAAGGCGGTTATTCGGCATTGCCGAAACCGGAAAAAGAAGGCTACGAGTTCAAGGGGTGGTACACCGAGCGCGTATACGGCGAGCGCGTCTCTCAAAAGCCTGACGGCGAAGCGGTTCCGCTTCATGACGGGGACACGCTCTACGCGACATGGGAAAAAACCTCCACAGACGTGGACGAGTCGGTGGCCGGCCTGCCCGTGCTGATGTACCACTGGTTTTACGACACCGAAAAAGGCGATCCCCAGCCCAAAAGCCTGCTGAACAACTGGATGAAGGCTTCGGAATTTGACAATGAAATGTCGGGCCTCAAGGATGCGGGATACTATTTCCCGAGCTGGGACGAGGTATACGCCTATGTGCGCGGCGAGATAGACCTGCCGGACAAGAGCATCGTGATAACAGCGGACGATGGCAAGGAGTCGTTCTACAAATACGCCATACCCGTTTTTGAAAAATACGGCGTGCGCGGCACCGGATTTATTATCGCGCATAAGGTGGACGAAAAGAAAGTCAGAAAATACGTTTCGAATAATGTCAGCTTGCAGTCGCATACCTGGGACATGCACGGCGGGTACGGCGGCAAGAGCTTCCTGCAGATGTGGCCTTTGGACGAGGCGGTGGCGGACCTGGAAAAAGCTTCTGATGTCCTGGGGTCGTCCGATGCCCTGGCTTACCCGTTCGGATACTGCGACGAAGCGGCGATGAGCGCATGTGAAGCCGCCGGCATCAAGATGGCGTTCCTGACCACCGGCGGCAAAGTGTATCCAGGTATGGAACCGCTGCGCCTGCCCAGGGTTCGCATCTCATCGAGCCAGTCCGCCGACGCGTTCCTAGCAGCCTACTGCGGGTAACACCGCCGCAAGAACATCCCTCTTTCGCGCAACAAACATTGATTGTATATAAATTCATGATTGTATACAGTTTTTATAAGGAAGCGCTTATTAAAGCAACTGTGATCGATAGCGGAGGCAGGTTGCGCCATGGCGTCGCCTCAACCATCTGCTTTTTCATTTTCGCCGCTCCCATTCCACGCTGTCCTAGCAGCATTCTGCTCGTCACAGCATCTCCGCCACAAGCAGCGTGCGGTCATCTTTTGCGGATATCATCGTGTATTTTGCCGCTTCGGAAATTATTTTCTCTGCCAGCTCCTTGCCGTTCAGCCCCGCGTTCATCTCCGCTACGCGGCGGACGCCTTCCGGCCCGAAGACCGATTTTTCCACCTTGCTGTATTCCTCTATCAGCCCGTCCGTATATAGCAGCAGCCTGTCCCCTTTTGAAATCCCGACGATTTCTTCCTCGTACGAGCTCTCGTCGCTTATCGCGCATATCGGCATCCCCTTGACGGGCACTTCCTCCGTGCGGCCGCCGCCGCGCAGTATGAGCGGATAGCAGTTGTGCCCCGCGTTCGCGATGGCCAGCTCCCCGCTCGCCCTGTTATATGCGCAGCAAAGCAGTGTCATATACACGCTGGAGTCAATGCCGAAAGCGACGAACCCGCGCAGTATTTCGGCAAGCAGCTTATCCAGCCCCTGCCGCGCCAACTCCGCGTTCGCCCTTACCTTCTCGTTGATATACATAGTCAGCAATGACGCTTGGATGCCATGCCCCGCCACGTCCGCGATATATACCAGCGCTTCATCATCGCTCAGCTTTATAATGTCATACGCATCGCCGCTAAGCTCCTCGGCGGGCAAAAATATGGACGACAACTGTATTATATTCCAATAATTTGAATCTATTGGGAGTACGCCCTGTTGTATGCGACTTGCCATTTCCGTATCGGAATTGTATCTGGACAGCTGCGATATGGTCTGGGATTCAAATTGTTTTTTTTCGGAAACATCTTCGAGCATCACTGCGAGCAAGCTATTTTCACCAAAGGGTATTGAAGTTTCCGTGAGAGCGTATCCAACATCCGCGATATTCATTTCCACTTTTCCGCTAACGGGATGCCTTTTCCCTTTTTCAAGCGCATTGCTGTAGTCGCATTCTTCGATCCCGTCACCGCTCACGAACAAAATCCCCGCGTTTTCCCCTATTAATTCCCCAAAAATATCCTTCATTGCCTGATTTTCGTAAACAATTTCATTTTTTTCGTCTAGCACCATCACAGGGTTCGCCATATTCTCCACCATATGAGAGAGTATTCTTTCGCGGTTTTGCAAAGCTATGGCGCTCATTCCCTAAACCTCCGAAGCTCCTCGATAAGCCCGTCCAGCTCGTCCTTGCTGAAATAGTGGATTTCCACCGTTCCCCTGTGAACGCTTTTGCTGAGCGTTACCTTCGTGCCGAACAACGTTGTCAGTTCTTCTTCTATCGCAACGAGCTCGGGGTTTTTCTGCCCTTTGCCTGATGAAACCTTCTTCTTTGGCTTGCCGGCGCTGTTCGCCAAGTTTGCCAAGGCTTCCGCTTCCCTGACCGATAGTCCTTCTCTCACTATCTGATCCGCCAGTACGCGCTTGGTATCATCATCCGAAACAGCGCCTATCGCGTTCGCATGCCCCGCTGACAGCTTGCCCTCCGAAATATATTCCCTCACTTTTTCCGGCAAGTTCAAAAGCCTGAGCGTGTTTGCTATATACGGCCTGCTTTTTCCGACGCTTTTTGCGACTTCTTCTTGTGTCAGACCATAGTCATCAATGATACCACGAAATGCCTGTGCTTCTTCTATTGGATTCAAATCCTCGCGCTGCATGTTCTCGATAATGGCAAACAGCGCGTTTTCTTCTTCTGATACTTCTTTTATTATAGCGGGTATTTCTTTTAGTCCCGCTTTTCGCGCGGCTCTCCATCTGCGCTCTCCCGCGATAAGCTCATATCCGGATTTTGAACTGCGAATCATCACTGGCTGTATCATGCCATGCTTTTCTATAGAGGAAACAAGCCCTTCCAGTGCTTCATCGCTGAAAAATTGCCTTGGCTGCGCCGGATTTGGCTTTATTTCATCTATTGATACGTAGTTTATTCCAAAACCGCCTGACTCGGTGTTATTTGCTCCGGCGTTTCCAGTGCCTGTCTTGCCTTGGCTGCTCGCTTTAGCGGCAGTTTTTGTCCTTCCCGCCCTGCTCTTTTCACCAGCCACGCTCGTTTCGCCCTCATCAGTATTTTTTGAATCTCCGGAACTGCCAGACGTATTTGAGACACTTACTTCCCCGAAAAGCGCTTCAAGCCCGCGGCCCAACGCTTTCTTGCCCGTCTTTTTAACAGCCATTATTGTCTCCCTTCATTTTCGAGAAATTCATCCGCAAACTCCATATATGCTTCCGCGCCCTTCGAGCTTGCGTCATATTCTATGATGGACATGCCAAAGCTTGGCGCTTCCGCGAGCCGCACGTTTCTCGGAATGACCGTCGTATATACTTTGTCCTTAAAGTATTTTTTCACCTCGTCCACCACCTGGATAGACAGATTCGTTCTTCCGTCGAACATGCTCAATATGACTCCCTCTATTTCCAAATCTATATTCAGTTTTTGCTTTACGAGGTCTATAGTGCTCATGAGCTGGCTCACACCTTCAAGTGCGTAAAATTCACACTGTATAGGTATTATCACGCTATCCACCGCTGTCAGAGAGTTTATGGTCAGAAGCCCGAGAGAAGGCGGGCAGTCTATAAATATGTAGTCGTAATTATCCCTTATCTTGTCGAGTGCGCTCCTTAGACGATGCTCCCTTCCTTCCAGCTGCACCAGCTCAATTTCCCCGCCCGCGAGCTTCACGCTGGCGGGGAGTATGCTAAGCCCTTTTATAGAGGTTTCCATGATAGCGCTGTTCGGGTCGATATCGTCTTCGATAAGCACCTCATACATAGTGGTTTCAAGATTTTTTTTCGATATGCCCATCCCGCTAGTTGTATTGCCCTGCGGGTCTATATCCATGATAAGAATCTTCTTTTTCTTCATCGCAAGGCAGGCAGCAAGATTTATATTGGTAGTAGTCTTGCCCACGCCTCCCTTTTGGTTGAAAATCGCAATTGCTTTACCCAATGCATTCCTCCTTTCTTATTTCAATTCAGAGATTCCTGACATAATACACGCTTTTTTTTCATATTATATACTCACATATGAAGCATATAACAAACAAAAAACTTAACAAACCAGCGTTATACGTCGGAAAATCTCTGTTTTTCAACGGTTTTCACGAATGTTTCACGTGAAACATTCTTACTAATTCGTTCAACACCGTTTCTATCAGGTTCTACCCACTTCTGAACGACCATATTAAAAACAATGCCTACTAAATACTAATTATAAATCATCGCAAACAAAAAAGAAATAGCAAAACACACAAAATTCTTATTTTTATATTTATTTGATTTTAATGTATATAATCCTTTTATTTTCCATAAAGTAAACGGTTTTTGTTTGGTTGGCTAATTAAAATTTGAGTTTATATCAAATACCACGATTTACTCATTTGTGGATTGCGGCTCGCGGGCCGCAGTGACGGACATTCGCAAAGTCTAATCTTCACGAACAACAAACCTATCATACACCACCAGACGAAAGCCTCACTGGTAGAATCAGATACTCGTATCTGTCTCCTTCTTCCGGCTTTATCAGGCATGGGCTGATGCTGGTGCTGAACTCCATTATTATTTTTTCGTCAGGTATCACCCTCAGCACGTCGTTCACAAAGCGGCCGTTGAATCCTATCTCCAGATCCTCGCCTTCCTTTTCGATGAATATGATTTCTTTATTTCTTCCTTCGTCCGCTCTCGACGAAACGATAAGGCTGTCGCCCTCTAGTTTGAACTTTATGAATGTGTTTTTCCCTTCCCTTACTATTATCTGTGCCCTTTTCACGCTCTCTATCAAATCGCTTTTGCTTACTTTTATTTTTATCTTGTTTTCCTTAGGAAGAATGTCCCTGTATTTTATGAACTCCCCTTCCATGAGTCTTACCACTGCTTCCGTTTCACCCATTATGAATTTTGCTTTGCTCTCGCCAGCAATTATTTCTATATTTTCGCCGCCTTCTTCACCTGTGTCGTCTATTATTTTTGCGATTTCCCCTATGATGCGCGACGCTATTATAACATTCATAGGATCTTGCGCACCTATCGTGCCCCTCGTTATAGCCATTCTGAAACCGTCGAGCGCTACCAGCGAAACCGCTCCTTCTCCTATTTCGCAGAGAACCCCCGTTATTATTCCTCGGGCTTCTTCCATGCTGGCGGCAAAGGCCGTGCGGCGTATCATATCCTTGAACGTCGCCTTTTCAATGGATATTTCGCTTCCTTCTATTTTATCTTCTATGCGCGGAAATTCATCGGACGGAATCCCTTGAATGTCGAACTCCGAATTTTTGCCGGAAAGAAACGCCATATTCCCTTCTTTAAGCTCGAACAATATCTGGCCGGCGGGCATCTCGCGCACAATGTCCGCAAAGAGCTTCGCAGACACGACTATCTCTCCCCCGTCCTCTACGAAAGCGGGTGTGGAGGTTTTGATGCTTATGTCCAGGTCAGACGAATAGAACGTGACCTGGCTCTCGCCCTGCACTGCGCTTATCATGATTCCCTTCAGAATTGGCAGGGTGGTCCGCGACGAAACGCCCTTTGAGACGATGTTCAAGGCATAGTTAAGGGTTTCTTTTTCACACGTGAATTTCATTTGCTTTCCTCTTTATTTATTCATAGAACTTCCAACAGTTTCATTGCTTTATTTCCATTATAAATTATATGCTTCGTTTCTTTTTTTAGCAAGCCTTCTGACGCACCGATGTCGCCTTATTTTCCGCGATCGATGAAGCACAGCCATAAGCCATATAGGAATAACAAAAAAAGCGAAGCGGGTGCGCTCTTTTTTTCATACTTGTTTTTTCTTTTTTAATATGTCCTGTGAAATTGTTGATAAATGCTGTGGATAACTGTTTTCCAATAATAAAGCCGGTTATAATTCTGTTGATAACGGGTAGGTGTTTTTGTGGATAATGTTGATAAGTAATAAAAGGCGCATTTTTCTCCGACTTCTGCTATTTCGCTTCCTCAAAAATCCGAATCTCAGAAATAAAAGCATCCCCATATCTTTCGCATTTTGTTTTGCCCACGCCGGACACTTCCATAAATGCTTCCAAAGATGTAGGCTTGTGTCTGCACATATCGCGCAGGGTTGCGTCCGAGAATACCACAAAAGCAGCAACCCCCGCTTCATCGGCCAGCCTCCTCCGAAGAGAGCGCAGTGCTTCAAACAATTCTTCATCATAATGAGCCCCAGCAAAGGAAGCAGAGCTTTTTTTCTCCTTTTCCTTCGCCTTGGTTTTCTTGTCCTTTTCCTTTGGCAGTTTCATTACAAAGCGGCCGCCGCCTTCAACGATAGCGCGGAATTTTTCGGTCGCCCCTTCCTCAAGCGAAACGACAGGGTACTGTCCGTCCGAAACAGAAAGAAACCCTTCATTTAAGAGATGGTCTACGATCTGTCCGATGCGGTGCGCGGGAACTCCCGAAAGATACCCAAAGGTCTTAATGCGGTCCAGGCGATACGAAAGCACGCGCTCTTTTTTCTCGCCGCGCAGCACCTGTGCCAAAAAAGATTTTCCGAAAGAAAGCCCGCGTTCGCCCAATATAAAGACGCATGAAAAAACGGCGCGTGCTTCCCTCGTGACCTCCACTTCCTCAAACTGCGTGTCGCAGTTCGAGCAGTACCCGCAGAAGGACGGACACCGTTCGCCGAAATATTTCAGTATGTATGAGCGCAGACAGTCCGTCGTGGTAGAGTAGAAGGTCATGAGCTTCAGCTTTTCCAAGTCGCTCTCCATTATTTCCTTGCGCTGCTCCTGCGAAAGCTCATCGTTCTCATGAACGCTTTTCTCGATGAGAAACCTGTTCAGCCGCACGTCCTGACCACTGTAGTATAGAACGCAGTCCGCCGGCTCGCCGTCACGCCCCGCGCGCCCCGCTTCCTGATAATAGCTCTCCACGTCCTTCGGCATATTATAATGTACGACGAACGAAACATTAGACTTGTCTATGCCCATGCCGAAGGCGTTCGTCGCGACCATTACGCTTTTTCTGTCGTATTGAAAATCCTCCTGGTTGCGCTTTCTCTCCGCATCGCCCAGTCCCGCGTGGTAGCGCGAAGCGGAAACCCCTTCAGCGCAGAGCTTTTCGCAGACATCTTCCACGGTCTTGCGCGTGGAACAATAAACGATCCCCGAGCTGCCGCTTCGCGAAGCGATGAACGACGACAGCTCCTTCATCTTTGACTTCGGCCGAATAACTGAAAAATAAAGGTTTTCGCGGTTGAAGCCCGTTACTGTTTCAAACGGCTCTCTCAGTGAAAGTTTTTCTATAATGTCCTCGCGCACGCGCCCCGTCGCTGTAGCGGTGAAAGCCGCAAGAATAGGGCGCACGGAAAGCCCCTCGCAAAAAGCGTCGATTTGCAGGTAACTGGGTCTGAAGTTTTGCCCCCACTGCGAAACACAGTGCGCTTCATCCACCGCTACCATAGCGATGTTGACCGCGCCCGCGGCCGCCAGAAATTCTTCATTCGAGAGGCGCTCGGGTGCGACGTATACGATTTTGTAATCGCCGCTTTCCATGCCGCGCAGCACGTCTGAATATTCGCCGTAGCCAAGAGAGCTGTTTATCATGGCGGCCGCCACGCCCGATTCGCGCAGTGCGGCCACCTGGTCTTTCATGAGAGAGATGAGCGGCGAAATGACCAGCGTTACCCCGTCCATCAGCAGCGCGGGGATCTGGTAGCAGAGCGACTTGCCCGCGCCCGTCGGCATGACGGCCAGCGCGTCGCGCCCGCCAAGGATTTGGCGTATAACCTCCGCCTGCCCTTCGCGAAAATTTTCGTAGCCGAAAAAGCGGGAGAGAGCACCTTCCGGAGTCATGGAATTATTCAAGGGTATATTTTCGCCTTCCTTTATATGCCGCTATATGCAGCCTGTTATGTGCTGACTATCTGGTTCTCCAGCTCTTTTACTATATTCGAGAACAGGTTGTCCGACGCCATCTGCGCCGTCACCTTTTCACAGGCGTAGAGAACCGTCGTGTGATCCTTGCCGCCGAACGCGTCGCCTATCTGCGGGAGCGAAAGCTCGGTCAGCTCGCGCACCAGGTACATCGCCACCTGCCTTGGCACGGAATAGACCCGCGCCCTCTTTTTTGAATCCAGGTCGGCGGGCTTCACCTCATAATACTTCGCGACTTTCTTCTTTATTATTTCGGGAGTCGGCTGCACGTCCTTTGCGGAGATGATGTCGCGCAGGACGTTCTTCGCCATCGCCTTGTTGACAGGCTCGCTGTTCAGCGTGCTGAAGGCCGCGACCCTGTTGAGCGCGCCTTCCATCTCGCGGACGTTCGTCTTTATTTTGTCGGCGATGATGTCTATGACTTCGAGCAGCCCCTCGGTCAGCGGGATATTCTGCAGCGAAGCCTTGTTCCGCAGGATGGCGACCTTCGTCTCGAAAGCCGGTGCCTGCAAGTCGACGGGCAAGCCGCTCGAAAGCCTCGACTTGAGCCTGTTCTCCAAATTCAAATCGTTCGGCGGCCTATCGCTGGAAAAAACAAGCTGCTTGCCCATATTATACAAAGTGTTATATGTGTTGAAAACTTCCTCGACGGTCTTGGTCTTTTCCTCGATGAACTGGATATCGTCTATCATGAGCAGGTCGAGGTTGCGGTATTTGTTCTTGAACGCCGCGAAGGAATTTGTCTGCGACGCTTTGACGAACTCGTCCGTGAACATCTCGGACGAGATATACAGCACCTTCAGCTTCGGGAAATGATCCTTCACGTAGTGCCAGATGGCGTGCATGAGGTGCGTCTTACCAAGCCCCGAATCGCCGTAGATGAACAGGGGGCTGTACGAGAGATTTGGCGACGCGGCATTCTCCGCGACCGCGAGCGCCGCGCCGTACGCGAAGCGGCTGTTGTCGCCGACGACGAAGGTGTCGAAGGTGTACCTCGGGTCGGGGATATTCTCCGCGTCGAAGATGGCGCTCTCCGCCTTGCCGCCGCCCAGTATGTCCTTCGCCTCGCTCTCGAGCAGGATAGCGACATTCTTGATGCCGCGCATCACCTCGTTCGCCTTCTCGATAATAAGCGGCTTGTACCTGTCCTCAAGCTGCTGCTTCTTCACCACGTCCGACGTGGATACGACAAGGGAGCCGGCGGCATCGTCGAAATACACTACGCGCAAATCCGAGAACCACGCTTCGTACTGCGGTTTTTCGAGAAACCCTTTCAGCTCCTTCTTGATGGTTTTCCATGCCATGCCTACATCGGGTTGGCTTTGTGCTGCTGCTTTTTTCGTTGGGGTCATTCTAAGTCCTTTCCGGCCGCTTTCAGAAGCCGCGCCGCATTGTGAAAAACGTCGCGGCATCGCTCCTGTTAAGCTAAGCAGATACTACTATACAGGAAAATTAACTGACAGGCAAGAGGTATTTTTGGACGGCAGCTAAAAATTTTTCGAATAATTTATTCACAAGGCGGCATGAACTATCCACAGGCATCTGAATATAATAATTGGCGCGGTTTCTGCGGCGGCGGAACTTACTGACAGAAGGAGCGTGTGGGTTTGCAAAAAATCCACAAGGGCAGGGCGGGCTGTCCGGCAGGGGGCGCGTGTTTAGGGGAAATAAGCCGCGCCGCGCAAGGTCGACCCCATGCCAAACAGTGGATACGAGCAGCCAAATCCGTGCTTATTGTCTAAAATTAATTCGTAATTTTCTAATAATTAAGAATCTGAACAATTTTCATCAGGAATTTGCCGAAACCTATTGACACCGCTATGGGAACATATTATAATCATATAGTATGCAAAAAGATGGAACGGAAACCTGTCATAATTTCATAAGCAATAAAGTTTATTTTACTATTCGCGTTCAATTCCAATGATGCGAATGAAAATACTTAGGGCATAATTCAATTGCCCGTGCCACGGGTAGAAAAGCGCGTAGCACAAGCAATTGAAATTATGAGCCAGCATATTATTGCAAATATGAACGGGTAAACCAAATTGGTTATTGTAACTTCGGGGAGAAATTACAATAATCACTCTGATGAAAGAACACTGGTCAACAATTGGACGCGGCGAGCCGAGGGGCTTGCAGCATAGTTATGGTCTGCGTCGGGCGTGAGCTTTGCGCGGACATTGCCACGGAGGTAAAAGAAGTGGATAAACAACTAACTACCACGAAGAAGCTGATCTCTGTATTGCTGGCAGCGGTAATACTGATGGGCAGCCTGCATCTGACCTCTCCGTTCGGCTCCCGCGCGGGAAACGCGGAGGACTTCACACTGAAGTTCAGCTCGGACGGCACGGTGTTCAAAACCGTGAGAGTCGATGTCGATGGCAGCGGACAGACGCTGATACCGCACGAAGCGGTGCCCACCGACAAGGAGATTGCAGCAGCGCTCGGCGAGGGCAGCACGCTGGAAGGATGGGTTGACCCACATGGGGAAGCTCTGCGGCTTCGCGAGGACGACGGCAAGGAGAGCAACACGAAAAAGCCCGTCCCGACGAAGGAGCTGGAGAAGGTCGTCATGTCGGGCGACTTGACCCTTGACGCATTCACCACGGCGGATGAAGCCGCGGCTGATGCCAGTGAGACACCTGAGTCAGCGGACGGCGATGCCGCGGGTAACAAAGACCCGCCCAGCCAGGAGACCGCCACTACGGACGGCGACGGCAAGTCCGATGCCGAATCCAAACCCGACAGCGGCGACAGCGACGACAAGAGCGCCGGCGCGGAAGAACAGGGAACGGAGGACGAAGCTTCCAAGGATTCTGCCGCCAAAGAAAACAATGAAGGCGAAGCGGATAAAGCCGAGAAAAGCGAACCTGCCCAAAACGAGGGCGGGGATTTTGTCGATTCGCAGGATTCAAATCAAAATCCGCAGCCAACGCCCGCGGGCATAGACCAGCCAAGCAACGATAAAAAGACGAGGGGAGTAACGCCGCGCGCGGCCGGCGACGAATACCTGATTCAGTTCACGGATTCAGCGGGGCAGATTATCCACTCGCTCGTTGTCAAAGAAGGGTTCCCCATCTATGGTACGCCGGAGATTCTATCCGGTAGCAAGACCATTCCTCCCCAGGGCTACCATTTCTCATACTGGTACGACGCGACCGACTCAAGCCAATCGCCAAAGATTTTCGATGGCGGTGTCAAGGCTTGGAGCGATATGAAGTTCATGCCGAAGTTCGAAAAGGTATGGCATGTCATATTCGTCGCGGAAGAAAATAAGGTAACCTCTGCCGCGGTGGAAGACGGCAGGGCGGTGGCCGGCGACAAGCCGATATACCCCACCCGCGACGGCAATCCCGCGCGCAAGGGCTACACGTTCTCGCACTGGTCGCTGACAAAGGACGGTCCGGCCTTCGACGTGGACAGGACTCCAATCAGGGCGAATACGGTTCTCCATGCCGTGTGGAATCCGGCCGAGACCACCTACGAGATACGATGCTGGGTGGAAAAGCCGAACCTCTTTCCCTCGGGCTCGAACTGGGATAAGAACATACACGATAACTATAAATTCCTGAATGTAACAACAGCAGTAGGTTTTACGGGTATGCCTGTCACTTCGAGAGCATCAGGCTCGGAAGGCGGCGCGATGATCAATGCCGGCTTGAACAAAGAAACCGAGGTGAAAGCGCCGAGGGTGTCCCTCTATGAAGAAAACACCAACTATGCGGAGTTTCACCACACGTCGGTCAGCACGAATGACGGGCGCATAGCCGGCAATGGAACAACTGTCGTTAACGTGTATTTTACGCGGATAGAATTTTCGATAGAGTTCAGCCTGAATGGTCCAAATAACAAAAGATGGTATAGTACGATGGAATTCCCTGCTAGCAATGGCGGGCCGTACAAGCAAAACAGTTCAGTTATTCCCCCGCTTGGACCAATTTTGCCACGCACCTGCGGCTACAAAATGACCGCAAAATACGAGGAGGATATCACAAAAAAATTCCCCTGCCCGAAAAACGGGATGTCTGTGACATATGGAAGCAACCGTTTTGGCGATAAAAATAGATGGATAGCGTGGGTGCCGTATATCAAATCCGGAGGTAGCGACAGCCAAAGGGCTCTTTATAACAATAGCCCCCCGTATTTCGACAACAGCCTGGTTGTAATGGCCAAGATAAATAATGGTTTTTTTGAGTCAGCATCAACGAGTTCCCAACAGACTATCAGGGTGAACTCCTGGCTTGAAACGAGCCTGGAAAAATGGAATCAGACCAGCGGCAGCAAGACGACACGGAACGGCAAATACTATGTGCTAAGCACCGACCATTCATCGGATATGGCGATGCCTACCTATACCAACCTGATTGCGAGGACGCACGAAGGCTACGACCTCGATGAGAGCAGCCCGCGGCTTCAGCGTGGTCCAGGCTACTTTTATATACCGACACCAAACGCAAATGAGTCTTGCGATTTCTATTACAATCGCCACCTATATAATCTGTCACTGGACGTAGAACCGGTAAGCACCGACGGGCAAGGGAAGATGGTCGTGCCCAGCATACCGAATTACAGCCGGACGGTCTTGTTCGAGGAGCCGATTACGAGGTGGGACGCACCGCAGCTCCAGTACAAGATATACAACAATATCAGGTATGATTTCAGGGGTTGGTACTACGACAAAGAGTATATAAATGAGTTTCACGAGGACGACCTGATGCCCGCGCATAACGTGATACTCTACGCGAAATGGCAATCTCAGCAGTTCACGGTATCCTTTTATGATTTTGCCAACGACGCACACCCCATTACATCTTCCGGAATAGGGCTGAATGAATACATTCCGCCGGCATCCATACCGCCTTACAAGGTCGGCACATCCTACGATGGCAAGGGCGTGTTCGAGGGCTGGCGACGTGAAGTCAAGCCCCATGTATTCATTGATTTCGACACCGCCCAGATTCCTATTTCCGAGGACACCAAGCTGGTCGCGCAATGGCGGTATGGCGGGTACAAAATAACATATATCCCAGGGAACGGCAGCGGCAGCGACTGGGTGGATCCCGAGGAATACTCGATAGACAAAAAGACGAAAAGCCGCGCCAAATACCCCGACCACTCCGAGCCCGGCACACCCGCTACGGGTACGCCGGGGCCGCATTTCACCGCGCCTACAGGACTGGTCTTTGTCGGATGGCGTCCTGAAGATCGTTCGGGCAACCCCCTGTTCGGCGGTGGGTTCATAGGGCAGTGGGATATATTCGACGTGAAGGACGATATGGTGATGCGCGCTACGTATGTGCCGAAGAGCATCACCGCAACGCTGACTTTCCATAGAAATGACATGCCAAACTCTGACACAGAGAAAGTAACATGGACTAGGCAGGTCGGCCAGGTTTTCAATCTGGCGCAAGAAGGAATGTTCACTCGCCAGGGTTACACTCAGCTCGGCTGGGGCGTGGACAGGACTACAACACCTCCGTATTATCAGTGCGGACAGGGGAACTACACAATGGTGTCCGGTGATACGCATCTGTACGCCATCTGGAAGAAGAACACTACGGAATCCATAGACCCCGGCAAAATCACGAAGACTGCTAACAAGTCGGTAGTATTCAAGAATGGCGAGATTATTTGGTACACCATACGCTTCGAGCTGCCGCAGGATATCAGCAATTTTGAGCATGTGGTCATCAAGGACAGACTGCCGAACACGCTTGAGTTCCTGGGCAATGTGGTTATACGTTTTGGTAATGGAAATGGGTTCTTTGACTCCAATTATCTCACGGTGAAGCCAGGCGTTTCGGGCATGGGTGAAGAAATCAGCTACAAGCTGACCAACAACGTCCTGAACAGCAACGGCGGCAACGGCGGCGAGATCGTTGAGATGAGATTCGCGGCCAAGGTTCAAAACTGGACGATGCCGACGGAAGGCGCCATAAAGCTGGATCCAAAGGCCGGCGAGATCGAGAACATCTGCGACATATATGTGAAGCCGATGGGAGAAGCCGAGTCAAAGCAAGGCGACGCGAAAGTGACCGTCAAAGCGCCGCCGGTCATAACGGATGTCACGAAAGCATCCTCGCAGCCCGCGTTCTACAATAACGGCGACAAAATCAAGTACACGGTCAAATTCAAGCTGCCGGATGATGTGACGAGCTACGGCGCGATTCGCATCGAGGACAAGCTGCCGCAGCCCGGGCTGAAATACGTGGGAGGCAGCATCGAGGTCAAAGTGGATGACGCGCCCATAGTTATCAACAGCAGCAACCTGTCAACCGCGGGCGGCAAAGTGAGCTACAAGCTCGACCGCTACAATTTTGAAGCGAAAGGCGGCAAATATGTCGCCATGACCTTCACGGCGATAGTGGACGGCTGGACGGCGGGCAGCATCAAGAACGACGCGAAGATATTCATGACGCCGCGCAACGATAACACCGAACTGCCGGATCCGGTAGGCGAAGCCGACAGGACGATTGACCCGCTACCGAACGTGGATTGCTTCATCAAAGAAGCGGCACAGAACAAGTTCTACACGAACGGCGATGAGATAGTTTACCGCATCAGCTTCAGGCTGCCCCCGAATATTTCGAGCTACGCCGCGATCAACATCGTGGACAAGCTGCCGCAGCCCGGCATGAAATACAAAGACAACTCGGTCAATGTGATAGTGGGCGGCAATCCCATCGCGCTCGACACGGCGCGGCTTGTCACCACGGGCGGCATAGTCAGCTACAAGCTGATCCCCTCCGAGTTCCCGAATCCGAGCGAGGAAGTCCACATGATTCTGACCGGAATAGTGGACGGCTGGCCCGGCGGCAACGTCAAGCTCACGAACAAGGGTCAGATCTTCGTCACGCCCAAGGGCGGGCAGGATCCCGATCCGAATACCGATAATCCCGCGGAGGAGAAAGAGAAGACGATAGAACCGCTCCCGCGCGTGGAAGATTTTTCCAAGACGGCCTCGCAGAAGAAATTCACCAAAAACGGTGATGAGATTAGCTATACCATCAAGTTCAGGCTACCCTCCGACGTGACGAGCTACGCCGCGATCAGGATAGAAGACAAGCTGCCGCAGCCAGGTATGAAATACAAGGACGGCACGGTAGAGGTCAAAGTGAGCGGCACGGCCATAAACCCGCTTGATTCGGCGCGCCTTGTGACTACGGGCGGCATCGTCAGCTACCAGCTCGAGAAGGCCGACTTCGCGGGCTACGGCGGCCAGATTGTCACCATGACACTGACGGGCATTGTCGACGGCTGGACCGGCGGCGATATCGAAAACCACGGCTACCTTTATGTCAAGCCGGAGGGCGGCAGGGATCCGTCGAACCCGTCGGAAGACAAGAAGGAAAAAATTACACCGCTCCCGCCCGTCACGGACATTGTGAAAACGGCAACTCCGGAGACGTTCTACACGAACGGCAATAAGATTAATTACACGGTCAAATTCAAGCTGCCGAAAGATGTGACGGGCTACGGCGCGGTTCGCATCGAGGACAAGCTGCCGCAGCCCGGGCTGAAATACGTGGATAACACGGTGGAAGTCAAGGTAAGCGGCACGGCGATAACGCTTGACCACACACGCCTTGTGACCACGGGCGGCATCGTCAGCTACAACCTGCTGCCCTACGAGTTCGACAAATTCGGCGGGCAGGAAGTATCCATGACGCTGACCGCTAGCGTGGACGGCTGGGTGTCGGGCAGCATCACGAACAAGGCCGAAGTATTCGTGACGCCGAAAGACGGCATTGGCGGCGGCAACCCCGGCGGTGCCGGCGGCGGCCGAGAGATTCCGATGGGCGAAGCGGAGAAAACAGTCGATCCGCTCGAGAAAATCACGGGCTTCACGAAGGAAGCGTCGCAGAAGACGTTCTACGGCAATGGCGACGAAATAGGCTATAAGATCAGCTTCAAGCTGCCCATGAATGTTTCGAGCTACGGCGCGATTATTATTGTGGACGACATGCCAAGCACACTGAAATACGTGAGCGGCTCGGCCGTGGTCACGGTGGGCGGTGTGAGAATTAATCCGCTCAATGCCGCGCGCCTCGTGGTGTCCGGCAGCTCCGTGAGCTACAAGCTGACGGAGGCGGAGTTTGCGAACAAGGGCAACGCGCTCGTCGAGATGTACCTCGTTGCAAAGGTAGGCGGCTGGAAGCCGAGCTACGGCAACATCAAGAACGACGCGAAGCTGTACGTCGTGCCGAAGGGCGGCAATGACCCCGATCCGGGCAAGGACAAGCCGGATCTGGAGAAGCCCGAGGAGATTACTCCGATACCGCACGTGGAGGATTTCAGAAAGGACGCATCGCAAAAGACGTTCAGCAAAAACGGCGACGAGATTGATTACACCATCGGGTTCAAACTGCCGCTGAACATTACGAGCTACGCAGCTATCAGGATTGAGGACAAGCTGCCGCAGCCAGGTATGAAATACAAGGACGGCTCGCTGGTGGTGAGAGTGAGCGGCACGGCCATCACTCTCGACGCGCGGAGACTTGTGACGACGGGCGGCGTGGTCAGCTACAAGCTGGAGGAGAATGATATCGCGGGCATGGGCGGCCAGGAAGTCACCATGACCCTGACGGGCATAGTGGACGGCTGGAGCGGCGGAGACATCGAGAACTATGGTCATCTCTACGTCACACCTAAGGACGGTAAAGATCCGACGGATCCGAACGAGAAGAATACCGAGGAGATTACCACCGTTCCGCCGGTCACGGACTTCAAAAAGGAAGCGTCGCAGCATACGTTCTACAAGAACGGCGACAAAATCAGCTACACGATTAAGTTCAGCATGCCGTCCAACATCGCGAGCTATTCTGCGATAAAGATTGTTGACGATATGCGAAACTCCGCGTTGAAATACGTGGGCGGCTCAGTGAAGGTGACGGTGGACGGTAAGGAAATCAGCCCGCTCGACGCGGCGCGCCTTACGACCACCGGCGGCATCGTCAGCTACAAGCTGTTGCCTGACGAGTTCAAGAACTCCGAGAATAAAGAAATCGCCATGACGCTGACCGCTGTCGTGAACGGCTGGACAGGCGGTAACATCAGCAACGACGCGAAGCTCTACGTGACACCGGTGAACGGTAGCGAGCCTGATCCGGACAAGCCCAACGAGAAAGCGACGGAGGAAATAACACCGCTGCCGCCCATCACGGGCTTCACGAAGGACGCCTCGCAAAAGACGTTCTACAAGGACGGCGACAAAATAGGTTATACGCTTAAGTTCACGCTGCCCGCCAGTGTTGCGAGCTATGGTGCTATAACAATAGTAGACAACATGCCCAGTCAGCTGAAATACGTGAGCGGCTCGGCGGTGGTCACGGTAGGCGGTGTGAGGATCAATCCGCTTGATGCCGCGCGCTTTGTGGTGTCCGGCGGCTCCGTTAGCTACAAGCTCATAGATGCGGAGTTCGCGGGCAAGAACAATGCGGTGGTCGAGATGTACCTCGTTGCGGAAGTGAAGGGCTGGAAGCAGGGCGACGGCAATATCAAGAACGACGCGAAGCTCTACGTCACGCCGAAGGACGGCAAAGACCCCGACCCGAACACGGACAAACCCGACGTGGGTGTAACAGAGGAAATCACCCCGCTGCCACCGGTCACGGACTTCAAAAAGGACGCGTCTCAAAAGACGTTCCAGAAGAACGGCGACGAAGTGGACTACACCATCAGCTTCGACCTTCCCCGAAACGTGGCCAGCTACGCCGCGATAAACATCGTGGACAGGCTGCCGAAGTCTGGGATGAAATACAAGGACGGCTCGCTGAAGGTGAGCGTGAGCGGCACTGCCATAAGCCCGCTTGATTCGGCGCGCCTTGTGACAACGGGCGGCGTAGTCAGCTACAAGCTGGACAAAAACGACTTCATGGCGTTTGGCGGGCAGAAGGTCGTCATGACGCTGACGGCCATCGTGGACGGCTGGACGGGCGGCAACCTGAAGAACGACGCGGAGCTGTACGTCACGCCTGACGGCGCGAAAGACCCAGAGCCCGGCAAGGACAAGCCGGACGTGGAGACGCACGAAAACATTACACCGCTGCCACCTGTCACGAACTTCAAGAAGGAATCGTCACAGGACAGGTTCTATGGCAACGGCGACAAGATAGGCTATACCATAAAGTTCAAGCTGCCGAAGGACATCACGAGCTATGCGGCCATCAGAATCGTTGACGAAATGCCGCACGGACTGGCATATGTGGACGGTACGGTAGTCGTAAGCGTGAGCGGCACGGCCATAAGGCCGCTTGATTCCGCGCGCCTTGTGACCACGGGCGGCGTGGTCAGCTACAAGCTGGAGAAGGCCGACTTCGCGGGCATGGGCGGTCAGGAAATCACCATGACGCTGACGGCCATCGTGAAGGGCTGGAATGTAACCGACGGCAACATCAAGAACTTCGCGAAGCTCTATGTCACGCCAATGGGTGCGACGGATCCCGTCCCCGGGCAGGACAAGCCTGACTATGAAACGAGCAAGGAGATTACTCCGCTGCCGCACGTAGAGGACTTCCGCAAGGATTCGTCACAGGCAACGTTCCAAAAGAACGGCGACGAAATCAACTACACGATTCGGTTCAAGCTGCCGAAAGATGTCGCGAGCTACGCGGCGATAAGAATCGTTGACGAGCTGCCGCAGCCAGGTCTGAAATACAAGGACGGCACGGTGAAGGTGAGCGTGAGTGGCACGGCCATAAATCCGCTTGACACCGCGCGCCTTGTGACCACGGGCGGTATCGTGAGCTACAAGCTGGAGAAGGCTGACTTCGCGGGCTACGGCGGTCAGGAAATCACCATGACCCTGACGGGCATCGTGGACGGCTGGACCTCGGGCAATATCAAGAACAAAGCGAAGCTCTATGTCACGCCGGAAGGCGGCAAGGATCCGGCAGATCCGGCAGACCCGTCCGATCCGAATGGGCCGACTGACCCGTCGGAGGAAACGAGCAACGAAATTACGCCGATTCCGCCTGTCACAGGCTTTAAGAAAGAAGCGTCGCAGGATAAATTCTACGGCAACGGCGACAGGATCGACTACACCGTAAGGTTCACACTGCCGAAGGGTGTGGCCAGCTACGCGGCGATAAGAATCGTTGATGAGCTGCCGCAGCCGGGTCTGAAATATGTGGATGGCTCTGTGAAGGTGAACGTGGGCGGCACGCCCGTAACGCTCGAAGCGGCGCGCCTTTCGACCGCTGGCGGCATCGTCAGCTATAAGCTGCTCTACGCCGACTTCAAGGACGCGGGCGAAAAGGAAGTCACCATGACGCTGACGGCCGAAGTGAACGGCTGGAAGCAGGGCGACGGCAAAATCAAGAACGACGCGAAGCTCTACATCACGCCCGCGGGCGAGAATGAGCCGGCGAAGCCGTCTGAGGAAGGGCACAAGGAGATAACTCCGCTGCCCCCCGTCACGGACTTCAAGAAGGACGCCTCGCAGAAAACGTTCAACAAGAACGGCGACGAGATACGCTACACGCTCAGCTTCAAGCTGCCGCAAGATGTAGCGAGCTACGCCGCGATCAGGATCGAGGACAAGCTGCCGCAGCCAGGTCTGAAATACAAGGACAATTCGGTAGAGGTCAAAGTGAGCGGCACGGCCATAAGCCCGCTTGACACCGCGCGCCTTGTGACTACGGGCGGCATCGTCAGCTACAAGCTGGAGAAGGCTGACTTCGCGGGCTACGGCGGCCAGATTGTCACCATGACCCTGACGGGCATCGTGGACGGCTGGACCTCGGGCAACATCAAGAACAAAGCGAAGCTCTATGTCACGCCGGAAGGCGGCCAGGAGCCGACGGATCCGAAAGACCCGTCGACGGGAACGGAAAACGAGATCACACCGGTTCCACCTGTAACGGGCTTTAAGAAAGAAGCGTCGCAGAAAACGTTCTACAAGAACGGCGACAAGATAAATTACACCATTAAGTTCACGCTGCCGAAGGGCGTGGCCAGCTATGCCGCGATCAGAATCGAGGATAAGCTGCCGCAGACCGGCATGAGATACGTGGATAACACGGTGGAAGTCAAGGTAAGCGGCACGGCGATAACGCTTGACCACACGCGCCTTGTGACTACGGGCGGCATCGTCAGCTACAAGCTGCTGCCCTACGAGTTCGACAAATTCGGCGAGAAGGAAGTGTCCATGACGCTGACCGCCGAAGTGCACGGCTGGACAGGCGGCAACCTGAAGAACTTCGCGAATATATATATCACGCCGAACGACGGAAGCCAGAATCCGACCGAGCCGAAAGACCCGACCGAAACGGTGACGGAAGAAATAGTTCCGATACCGCCGGTCACGGACTTCAAAAAGGACGCGTCGCAAAAGACGTTCCAGAAGGACGGCGACGAAGTGGACTATACGATTAAGTTCACGCTGCCTCAGAATGTCGCGAGCTACGCCGCGATAAGAATCGAGGACGAGCTGCCTGCCACATTGAAGTACAAAGACGGTACGGTAGAGGTCAAGGTGAGCGGCACGGCCATAAGTCCGCTTGACTCCGCGCGCCTTGTGACAACGGGCGGCGTGGTCAGCTACAAGCTCGAGAAGAATGACTTCGCCGGCTACGGCGGCCAGGAAGTGTCTATGACGCTGACGGCCATCGTCCAGAACTGGAAGGGCGGCAATATCAAGAACAAGGGCAACATATATATCACGCCCGACGGCGGTCAGAACCCGGGCGGCCAGACCGACCCGAAAGACCCGACGGATACGGTGACGGAAGAAATCACGCCGCTCCCGCCCGTCACGGGCTTTGCGAAAGAAGCGTCACAAAAGACCTTCTATGGCAATGGCGATAAGATAGGCTATACCATAAGGTTCAAGCTGCCGAAGGACATCACGAGCTACGCGGCGATAAGAATCGTTGACGAGCTGCCGAACGGTATGAAGTACGATGACGGTTCTCTGAAGGTGAGCGTGAGCGGCACGGCCATAAGTCCGCTTGACTCCGCGCGCCTTGTGACCACGGGCGGCATCGTGAGCTACAAGCTGGAGAAGGCCGACTTCGCGGGCATGGGCGGTCAGGAAATCACCATGACGCTGACGGCCATCGTGAAGGGCTGGACAGGCGGCAACCTGAAGAACGACGCGAAGCTCTACATCACGCCCGTGGGCGAGGATGAGCCGACGAAGCCGAATGGCAAGACGCAGGAGGAGATAACTCCGATTCCGCCTGTCACGAGCTTCACGAAGGATTCGTCGCAAAAGACGTTCTACAAGAACGGCGACGAGATAGATTACACGAT
>JAIRPQ010000106.1 GCA_031256875.1 Eubacteriales Family XIII. Incertae Sedis bacterium
AAGGAGATACCATGGAAAGACAACGACGCGGTGGCATGGGCGGCATGCGTAAGAAAAAAGTATGCCAGTTCTGCGCCGACAAAAGTTTGAGAATCGACTACAAGGACGTCGATATACTATCTAAATTCATAACGGACAGGGGCAAGATTCTGCCCAAGCGCGTTACGGGCACGTGCGCCATGCACCAGCGCGAGGTCGCGCGGGCCATCAAGCGCTCGAGGATCGTGGCGCTGCTGCCGTACGTGAGGGACTAGCGGGCGCGCTGCGTACCGGAGCTATTCGATGAAGAACGTTGGGATAAGCGACAGGCTGCATTCCAGGATAGTGTTGCCGTACATCATATGCGCGGCGCTCTTGTTTGCGCCGGGGCTTATTTTCCTGTTCGCCCGCGACGCTCTGCCGCTTTATTACTCGAACACGCTCCACCCCGCCGACTATATCCTCGAAGCGTGCGCGGCGGCGTACATCGCACTGTGCCTCGTCATCAGATACCGCCAGAAGCGCTGGATAAGCGCGTTCATAGACGGCGTTGAGAGCGAAGTCGAGGACACGGTCAGGTACTCGGTCAGAAACCACCCGCTCCCCATCTGCATCGTCGGCAGCGACGGCAAGCTCATGCTCACGAACGACAAGTTCAAGATGTTCTTCGCGGACGCGAAGATTCTGAAAACGGACGTGAAGGAAGTAATCGGGCTGGGGCGCGAGGAGCTTGACCCCGAGAAGGCGAAGGATCGCATCACGGTCAGCTCGGGCGGCAAGTCGTGGCTCGTGCTGACATCGTATCTGAACGAGGACGCGAACCAGAGCGTCATGCTCTACTTCATCGACTCCACGGAGCATGAGGAGCTAAAGCTGCGGTACGCGGAAGAAAAACAGTGCTTCTGCTACCTGTGCATGGACAATTACGAGGACATACTGTCGAAGTCGAAGGACGAAAAGCGGCCGTCGGTCGCGGCGGCGTTCGAGACGGCGGTGCGCGAATGGGGCGCCGGCCTTGATGCCATAGTCATCCGCAATTCGCGCGACAAATACCACCTCATATTCGACACGGCGCATTTCCGCGAGCTGAAGTCGGGGAAGTTCTCTATTCTGGACACGTTCAGGAAGATAGAGACGGACGCCGATTTCCCCGCATCGCTCAGCATCGGCGTGGGCGTGGGCGGCGAAAGCCTGGCGCAGGCGGAGGACTACGCGGCGTTCGCGCTCGATTTGGCGCTGGGTCGCGGCGGAGACCAGGCGGTCGTCAAGACGGACGACGATGTCAGCTATTTCGGCGGTAAGGTGCAGGTCATAGAATCGCGCAACAAGGGCAAGTCACGGGTGATGTCCCACGCGCTGAAGCAGCTGCTTTCGCAGTCGGCGCGAGTAATGGTCATGGGGCACAAGCACTGCGACATGGATTCGCTCGGCGCGTCGCTCGGCGTCCACCGCATAGCATTCTCGCACAATGTAGACGTGCATATCGTGCGCGGCGAGATAGGTTATTCGATGGAAGACGTTTTCGAGGCGGCGGCGAAGTCTGGCACTTACAACTTCGTCACCTGCGACGAAGCGCTGAAGATT
Source organism: Eubacteriales Family XIII. Incertae Sedis bacterium (assembly GCA_031256875.1). GTDB lineage: Bacteria > Bacillota > Clostridia > Peptostreptococcales > Anaerovoracaceae > JAIRPC01. The sequence continues at coordinate 1,564 of JAIRPQ010000106.1, forward strand.
GCGGATCGGGACACGCTGCTCATCATCGTGGACTCGCATACGGCGGGCATGGTCGAGTGTCCGAAGCTCATCGGTCAGGTGGGGCGCATCGTCATCATAGACCACCACCGCAAGATGGAGGATTTCATCGAGAGCGCAACGCTGACCTTCATGGAGCCGGGCGCTTCGTCCACGTCGGAGCTGATATCCGAAATCCTGCAATACGACGACAAGGTAGGCAGGATTGGCAAGCTCGAAGCGAACCTCATGCTCGCGGGCATCATAGTGGACACGAACAATTTCTCCGTGAAAACGGGGACGCGCACGTTCGAAGCGGCGAGTTGGCTGCGGAACAACGGCGCGGACAGCATGACCGTGCGCGAATACCTGCAGAGCGACATGAACGACTTCAAGCAGAGGGCGAACATCATTTCGAACGCGGACTTCTCCATCAGCGGCATCGCGATATCCCGCAACGAGGGAGTGCATTCCAACGCGCAGCTCATCGTGGCGCAGGCGGCGGACGAGCTGCTTGACATCAAAGGGATAAGGGCGAGCTTTGTGGTGGGCGAAACGAAGGGCGAGGTCGTGGTGAGCGCGAGGTCGCTCGGAAATCTCAACGTGCAGGTCATCATGGAACAGCTGGGCGGCGGCGGCCACATCACCATGGCGGCGGCGCAGGTGCCGGACGCAACGCAGGACGAGGTGATAACCAAGCTAAGGGAGCTGATTCTCGAAAATTACGAGGAAGCTGTCTGACGGAACGCACGGACAGGAACGCGGCAATTCATCACCGTTTCCTGCAAGAAAACTTACGGACAAGGAGGCATATAATAATGCAAGTAATATTAATGGAAAATTTGGAGGGTAAGGGCAGCGTAGGCGATGTAGTAAAAGTCGCTGACGGTTATGCGCGCAATTACCTGCTCCCGAGGAACATCGCGATACCCGCGACGGACTCGAACATGAAAACGCTGGAGCACAGGCGCGCCAAGCTCGCCGAAAAGAAGGCGCAGGATATCGAAGCGGCGGAAGCCATCAAAGCGAAAATCGACAGCCAGAGCATCACGTTCGAAGCGAAGTCGGGCGAAGCGGGAAGGCTTTTCGGCTCCATCACGTCGCAGGATGTGGCGGACGCCATCCACGAGCATTTCGGCGTCTTTATCGACAAGCGCAAAATATCGGAAGGGACGCCCATCAAGAACGTCGGCGTACACCCTGTCACGATAAAGATATTCGGCGAAGTGAACGCTGTCATGAGGATACTCGTCGGGACGCCCGAGGAAATCGAAGCCGCGGAAGCGGCGGCGAAGCTGGCCGCCGAGAAAGCGGCTGCCAGGGCTGCGGCCGAAGCTGAAGCGGCTGCTCGCGCGGCTGAGGAAGCTGCCACGGCTGCGGCCGCTGCGGACGCCGAGTCCGACTATCGCGGCTACGGCGATGAGGACGATTGGTCGTTCGACAGGCCCGCGCCTGCTGCCCCCGCCGCTGCGGAAGCCGCCGCGGATGACAGTGCGGATGCAGAGGCGGATGCAGAGGCTGATGCGGAAGCTGCGGCGGATGCCGACGAGGAGCCGGCCGCAGAGGACGCTTCTTCCGAGGACGCCGGCGAAAACGCAGGCGAATAATCGGGCTGCCGGCAAGCCGGCAAGATATCAGGAGCTGTGAACAAGGAGCTGGGAGATGGCGGAGCGTGAGTATCCACATTCCGATGATGCGGAAAGGTCGGTGTTGGGCGCGGCGATTCAGAGCAAGGATGCCCTGACCGCCGTACTTGAGGTGCTGTCAAAGGACGATTTTTTCACCTCGGCCCACGCCGAGCTGTTCGATGCGATGAAAACGCTGTACGTAGACGGGTCGCGCGTGGACGTTGTGACGCTTTCCGAACTCCTCAGAAGGCGCGGCAAGCTGGGGCTTTGCGGCGGCGCGGAATATCTGACGGGACTGCCCTACGCCGCCCCATCGCCGTCGGGCGCGAAGCAGTATGCCCAGATAGTCAAGGAAAAAGCGCTGCTCCGCGACCTCATCAAATACGGCGAGAGGACCGCGGCGGAGTCGCTGTCCGACGAGAAGCCCGCCAACGAGGTGCTGGCGAACGCGCAGGACGCGATCTACCAGATAGCGCTCGGCTCTACAAAAGGCGATTACGACCGCATCAGCGATGTCATCGAAAACGTGGCCGCGAAGATGGAAGCCGCCTACAATTCCGACAGGGAACTGACCGGAATAACGACGGGGTTCAAGAAGCTCGACGAAAAGACGAACGGCTTCCAGAAGCAGGATCTGATAATACTCGCGGCGCGGCCCAGCATGGGCAAGACGGCGCTTGCGCTCTGCTTCGCGCTGAACGCCGCCACGCACGAGAACGCGACGGTCATGTTTTTCAGCCTGGAGATGGGCAAGGCGGCGCTGGGCCAAAGGCTCATGAGCATCATGGCGAACATCGAGCTGAAGAGCATCAGGGACGGCAGCCTTTACGACAACAGCACCGACATGAGGAGCTTCACGGACACGGTGGAGAGGTTCCGCGACATGAAGCTGTTCATCGACGATACGTCGGGAATCGCGGTCGACGTGATGACGAGCAAATGCCTGCGGCTAAGGCAGGAACAGAAGTCGATAGACCTCGTTATCATCGACTATCTGCAGCTCATGGAGATGTCAGGCTCGGACAGGCCGGAGAACAGGACGCTCGAAGTCGCCGCGATATCGCGCCGACTGAAGCAGATGGCCAAGGAGCTTGACTGCCCCGTCATCGTGTTGTCGCAGCTCACGCGCGACGTGGAGAAACGCAGCGGCAGTCCGGTGCTGTCCGACCTCCGTGATTCGGGCGCGATAGAGCAGGACGGCGACCTGATTATGTTCATCCACAACAAGACGGAAAAGGAAGCCGCCGCCGCGAACGAGGGCGAAAGCTACGGCCACGGATTCGAGTACAACCGCGACACCATGCGGCAGTTGCTCATACTGAAGCACCGCCAGGGCGAGACGGGCGAAGTGCTGCTGTCGTGGGTGGGCAGGTACACGAAATTCGCCGACCTTGACTACGGCAGCTATGGCGGCGCGTCCGGCTATGACGATTACGGCGGAGGTTTTGACGGCGGCTACGCAGGCGACGGCGGCTATGGCGATGACGAGGCTCTGCCGTTCTAACACAATGAATAAGGCAAACTGAAAAGCTTTCCCATTCGGGGTAGGCAGGGTTGCCGGGCAACCCGTTGGAAGGGAATTAATTATTATGAATTACAATACAGCGGCCATCATCGGTGCCCAGTGGGGCGACGAGGGCAAGGGCAAGATCATTGACTACCTGTCCGCTCGCGCGGATGTCGTGGTGCGTGCGCAGGGCGGAAACAACGCGGGCCATACGGTGGTGGCGGGCGGCAAGAAATACGCGCTGCATCTCGTGCCGTCGGGCGTGCTGCACGCAGGAACGCTGAACATCATAGGCAACGGCGTGGTGTTCGACCCCATCGGATTCTTCGACGAGTTGGCGACGCTCGAAGCCGCGGGAGTGGACTGCTCGAAGATCTACGTGAGCGACCGCGCCCACATAGTTTTCCCGTGGCACAGGGAGATAGACAGGCTGTCCGAGGAAGCCGCGGGCGATGGCGGCATCGGCACGACCAAGCGCGGCATCGGCCCCTGTTACACGGATAAGGCGGCGCGCACCGGACTCCGCGTCTGCGACATGCTGGACGTGGATTTGTTCAGGAAAAAACTCGCCGCGAGCGTCGATGAAAAAAATAGAATAATTAAGAATATATACCACGCGGAGCCGCTTTACAAAGAAGCGATCGTGGAGGAATACGCGGGGTTCGCGGAGCGCGTGAAGCCCATGATAGCCGATACGGGAGTCATGGTCTATGACGCTATCGCGGCCGGCAAATCGGTGCTGTTCGAAGGGGCGCAGGGCGTCATGCTCGACCTTGACCTCGGGACTTATCCCTATGTCACCTCGTCCCACCCGGGCGCGGGCGGGTTCGTCGTGGGCGCCGGCATAGGCCCGCACATGATTGGCGAGATAGTCGGGATAGTGAAAGCCTACACGACGCGCGTTGGCGCAGGGCCGATGGTGACCGAGCTGTTGGACAGTGTGGGCGACGAGATACGCGAAGCGGGGCACGAGTACGGAACCACGACGGGCAGGCCCAGGCGCTGCGGCTGGTTCGACGGCGTTGCCGTGAGACATTCGGTGCGCACGAACGGCATCACGGGCATAGCGCTCATGCTGCTAGACGTGCTGGACAGGTTCGGCGAAATCCACATCTGTCACGCATACGAAACTCCGGACGGCGGCACGACGGAGCATTTCCCCGCGTCGCTTGACACGCTCGGCGCTTGCAAGCCATTATACAAAACCATGAAGGGATGGGAGACGGACATCTCCGGCGTCTCGTCATACGACGAGCTTCCCGCCGAAGCGCGCGCGTACGTCGAAGAAGTCGAGCGCGTGTGCGGTGCGCCGGTCAAGATTGTGTCGGTCGGCCCAGGCCGCGAGCAGACTATCATCCGCGAAAAAATACTGTGAGTTTATTCAAGGGAACATTCAGCCGATGTTTCTAGGGCAATAATATGAGCAGACCTGTTATTGTTATATTATTGGAAAGAATGCCGTGAGCTATATCATCGAGAGCCCGTCGAACTACTATCTGAACGACACGCAGGTGCCGAACTGGTTCATCGCGGAGTATCTGCCGGGCGCGCCCGGAGACTACGTGAAGGTGTACCTCTATGCCTTCATGCGCGCGGCGCGGCGCGACGTGGCCTCCAACGAATCGCTGGCGCGGGCGTTGGGCGTCGCGCTCGAGGACGTTCTCGCGGCGTGGACGTATTTCGAGGGCAGGGGGCTGGTCCGTAAGCATTACCCCGACGCTTCCGATGCCACGCACTACGATGTGATATTCACCGACATGAAGCCACGCTTCGGCGCGGCGTGCTCGGCTGACGCGGCGGAGCCGGAATCCGAGGGCGGCAGCGGCGAGAAGCTGCGCTCGGCGCTGGACGATGAGGAAGTCAGGGATATGTTCCGCGACATCGAACGGCTTTTGGGCGGGGCGCTCGCGGGCGCGGACATAGCGCGCCTAGGCTCGCTGCTCGACGAGGGCGCGTCGCCGGCACTCATATTGTTCGCGTACAGGTATTGTGCCGAGCGCAGGCGCAACACGCGGGCGGCCTATGTCGCGGAGGTGGTGCGCAGGTGGTCGGAAGCGGGGGTCAGGACGGCGGAGGACGCGGAAGCGCACGTACTCGGCGCCGACGTGCGCATGGATCAGTACAGGCAGATAATGAAAGCGCTCGGGCTGCATATCTCGTCCATCACGGACGCGGAGAAGCAGGTGTTCGACAGATGGCTCGACGAGTTCGCGTTCACGACGGACGAGATACTCGCCGCCGCGGGAAAGGCAGCGGGCAAGCGCAACAAATTCGACTATGTGAAGAAGATACTCGAAAGCGACTACGAAGCTATGACTTCGGGCGGACTCGCCAGCGTTGCGGGCGGCTCCGGCGGCGTGGCGCGGAAGGGCGGGGCGAATCCGCGCGAAAAATATTATGCGGACGCCCGCGCACACGCCGAAGCGGAAGCGGAGTCGCACAGGCGCGAGGTCTACGGCAGGCTGCCCGAGGTGGAGCGGCTCGACAAGGACATAGCCAGGCTGAACAGGGAATCCGTCAGCGCTATCATGTCGCGCTCGGACGGCGGGCGCAGCGAGTCCGCAAGGCTGGCCGCCGAGATAGAGAAGAAGCTCGCCGCGAAAGCGGAAGCCATGACCAGGGCGGGCTACGCCGCGGACTACATGGAGATAAAATACCGCTGCCCCATCTGCCGAGACACGGGGATAAAGGACGGCGGCGGCGCCTGTGGCTGTTTCGGAAATCTGCAAACAGTCGACTGAAACGTCTGCAAACAGTCGACTGAAATGCCTGCAAACAGTCGACTGAAATGCCTGCAATCAGTCGACTGAACAGCTTAACGGCAATGGCAAGGGGTGCGGAAAAAGAATCTGATTTTACACATACGTCACCGTAAGGCTTGAGAAGCTTACGCTGCCTAGCACTATTACGTTTGCGGATTTGTCCGCGCTTGGCATCGGCATGTTTTTTTCCTCGATGTTTGAAAAGCTCTTGTCGGCGCTTATGGATACGCGCCATTCCCTTGGCACGTAGATGTTGATCGCGCCGAATGAGACCTCCGCTATTATGGCAGCGCCGCCCGCCGACACCTTGGCATTGTCGAAGTACACGTCCATCGAGCCGAAGGAGCAGGACAGCTCGGCGCGTTTCAGGCTGTCCGAATTGATGTATTTTATCTCGTTGCCGAAGCTCGTCGTGACGCGCACGAACTCGTCCTCCACGCCGCCTTCGTCGCGCGCGAATCCGGCCGTACCAGGCTCGGCATAGCCGCCGTCCTCCGAAGCGTAGCCGCCGATATCCGCCGCGCCCGCCGCGTCGCCGTCCTCCGCCTGCGGGTCATAGCTGTCGTCCATCGCCGCGCCGTCCTCCGCCTGCGGGTCATAGCCGCCCGCCGCTTCCGCGCCGTCCTCCGCGTCCACCACATAGTCAGCCGCATCCACGACGCCATGCACGGTTCGCGCATCCCTGCCCCTGCCGCGTCCGTAATGCCCTCTCCCGTCGTGGTAGTGAGCGTGGAAATGCGGATCGACATGGACGTACCCGCGATAGTTCCCGTCCACGAACCGACTGTCCATATACCATTTCCGGTGCTTCCTGCCGCTGAAAAATATGTGGAAGCCAATGGTCAGGCAGAGCGCCCCGCCGATCAGCGGCCAGAACGGTAAGTCGTAGCCGAGCAGCAGAGGCTTGTCGAATATCATTACGAGAAACGCCAGCGGGAAAAACACGCCCGCCCAAAAGAGATGCCGCAGGCTTATAAGAAACACCACGGCGAGTACGACCGCCCAGAAGATGGCGTTCGAACTCAGATATCCAAAATACCCGACCTGGCATATGCCGCCCACGATGATGGCGGCGGCGGCCGCTACAAAAATCAGCCCCCAGACGATTTTGCCCGCCACATGTTTTCTGTATGCGGCTTCAGCTTCCTGAAACGCCGCTTCCCGTTCAGCTCTTTCCCTGTCCATTCTGTTCTCCGTTCTGCCTTTCGGCGGTTCGTTCAAGCTATTTCATTATTCTTGTGTGATATGTCCGCGGCGCATCGCCTCGCGCTTTCCTGCGATGCATTTCCTGCGATGCATTTCCTGCGATGCGGTTCCTGCGGCGCTATTTGCCGAGCATCCGCCCGTTCAGCTTGTCCTGCAGAATCTTGAAGTATTGCCTGCTCGCGCTGAGCTTTTTGTGGCTGCCGCGAAAGCTTACGACGCTCGGGCCCGTGAGGTTTCGCGCGATTGAGTAGATGTGCGTCACGCCGGCGATGGCCGATTTGGACACGCGGATGAAGCTGTGTGGCAGCACGTTTTCAAGTTCGTAGAGCCGCAGCTTCACCTCGAATGCGTCGTCCGCCGTGTGCGCCCACGTCCTGCCGCCCTCCGACTCGAAGAACAGCACATCCTCCGGCGCGATGTAATACTCCTCGCCCGCCTTGACCGCGTGCAGCCGCGAACCCTCGGACGCCGCCCTCGCGACGGCCGTCTGCACCCGCACGACTTCCTCGTCCACGGCGCGGCATTTTATGATGACCTCGGGCTCGCCCGCGTTCTCGTCGATGTCAATTCGTATCCTCATATCACGATTATATAATATAATGAAGCCGGCAGGCGCGCCACATCGCTCCCCGCCGAATAATTACCTGTTGAGGTGGAATAATCGCCTGTTGGCGAAGCCCCGCCCCGCGCGCCGCCCGCCAACTCGCCCGCCCCGCGCGTCGCCCGCCAATTCCCGCCCCGCCAATTCCCGCCGCCCCGCCGATTTTCTGATATAATACAGTTACGGCGACGCGTTCTTTCCGCGCCGTATGGCTTAGCCGGATGGCTGGCGAAAAAGATAAAGTGAAATTCGTAAGCGGTGGCGCTGAAAGGAATGAAATGGGGGAAGATCAAGAGCACGGGTCCACGGATGCTTCTACAATTGAATCAGAATTGGAGCGGCGCATTGCGGACATGGAAGATGAGGGCTATGAGTATCCGAAACGCTTCGGGCGGCGCGACTATATTTTTGTCGGCATAGCGGTGGCGCTCTGTGTTTTCGCCGTGGTCGCGGGTGCGTTTCTGTGAGCGCCGCGGGTTCGGGGAGGCCGCCCCTACACGGTAACGGCGCGGCTGAAATGGTAGAGCTCACCGTGGAGCGGGAAGCGGTATTCGGAACGCTCCCCATCCCGAAGCGTGGGCGCAGGTTCGGATTTTTCGACGCCTTCCTTATTCTGTCCGGATACTGCATCGCGACATGGAGCTATACGCAGGGTGTCTACCTCACGACGCTGGTCGGCTTCGGGCAGCTGCTCGTCGGCGCGTTCTTCGGGGCTCTGCTCATGCTGCTCATTTACCAGCTGCCCGTGATTCTCTCCGTGCGGTTCGGCATAGACATATGGGTTTACCTGAAAACGGTTTTCGGCCAGGGCGGTGTACGCCTGATGGCCGTCCTCATCATAGCCATAAATTTTCCGTGGTACTCGGTGTGCGCCGAACTCTTTGCGTCGTCCATGCAAAACCTGTCAGCGGTGTTTGGCCTGACGCTGCCCGCCTGGTCGCATCTGCCGCTTGCCGCGCTGCTGTTCGCGGACTTCTTCATCGTGCGCAGGGGGCGCTTCTCGCTGCGGGCGGCGTTCGGCCTGCCTGGGCACGACGAGTACAGCTTCACGCGGGGTTTCAATCTGGTCGGGCTTTTCTGCGTCGCCGCGGGGGTGGCCGTCTCCCTGCTGATTTACGACCCCGTTAATTCCATCGTCCACATACGCCCGCTGTTCATGCTGACGCCCACGGGTGCGACCTTCGTCATCACGGCGGCGCTCTACTGTGCGCTCTGCCGCATACCGCGCATCAGGCGGTATCTATTTCGCGGCGAGCATAGCGCGGTGTCGGACCAAGGTTTGACCGACCATGATAATTATTATAATAATAATGTAGGAAATGCGCAGGCGGGCGCGGAGGAGGGGGCAAGTAATGGGCAATAAAACCGTGAAGTCGGGCAAGCGCGTAGACACCACGCCGTTCGACAGGCATAGGGAGCCGCCGCGCCAGAATTTTTTTCTCATGCCGCTGATCCATCTTGCCTGCTTCGTGCTGACGCGCGGCTTTTGGCTGCGTGTGACGCGCAGGCGTATGCGCGGGCTGAAGCCGCCGTTCCTCGTGCTTGCCACGCATCACGCTTTCATGGATTTCTACGTAACCCCGCTGGCGCTGTTCCCGCATCGCGCCAACTACGTGTCCGAGCTCGAGGGGTTCGAAAATTTCGGCGAGTGGATATACCGGCAGATTGGGTGTCTCGGCACGCGCAAATTCATCCATGATTTCGCGCTCATACGCAATATCCGCAGAGTGATAGAGAGGGGCGACATACTCGTGCTTTATCCGGAGGCCAGGTATGCCAATGTCGGAACGAACTCACAGCTGGATATTTCTGTGGCGAAGCTCGCAAAGAAGCTCGGCGCCCCTGTCGTTACGCTCCAGATGAGAGGCAACTATCTGCAATCGCCGATCTGGAATCTGAAGAAGCGCCGCGGCGTGCGCCTAGAAGCGGAGATAGAGCAGGTCTTTACGCGTGAGGAACTGCGCGTGGCGACAGGGGATGAAATCCTTGAACGGTTGCAGGAGAAATTGTCGTATGACGAATACGCCTATCAATACGAGTCCGGCATGATCATCAACGCGCCTTGGCGCGCGGAGGGGCTGGACGCGGTGCTGTACCGCTGCCCTTCCTGTAACAGGGAGTTCGCGATGCGCTCCCGCGGAGCGCGGCTGTTCTGCGAGTCCTGCGGAAGCGCGTGGACAATGACCGAGCTTGGGCGGCTGCGCCCCGAGCGTCAGGGCGGAGGTGAGGAAGCTGCGGCGCGAGGCACTGTGGATTCGCCGCACCTCTCAGCTTCGCAAGGCGAGAAGGAGCCTGTGGAGCCGCCGCGCCCGCCGAACCCGCCTGATACCTGCGCCCCGCTGAAGCCGCTTGCCTCGGGCGAGGTCCACATACCCGATTGGTACGAGTGGCAACGCGCCGCCGTGGAGCGTGAGATAGACGCGGGCCGCTATTCGCTCGACTGCGCGGTGGAAATCGAGTCGCTGCCGAACGCGAAAAACTTCATCGCCCTCGGGCGCGGCCGGCTTCGCCATGACAGCGACGGATTTCAGCTGACCTTTGCCCCTGGCGGCGGCGCGGATGCCCCCCGCACACTGAGCTTCGCGCCCGAGTCCATGCCATCCGTACACACGGAGTATGACTATCGCGGCAAGGGTCAGTGCATCACGCTCTCTGTTCCCGACGACACATTCTTCCTCTACCCGCACGGCGACGACGCCCGCCGCGCCTTCAACGTGACCAAAATCCAGTTCGCGCAGGAATATTTTTTCAGGCAATATCACGGGGCTCGCCAGGCAATCTCCCGCCCCCCAAGCCTTTAATTCCAACCCCAAATGGAATATAATAAATATGCCGCCCTTCGGCGGTATATTTGTATGGCAACAATCATGCGCAATAATTGTTTTGCGATAATTAATGGGCAGTAATTTGAGAAAGAGAGTTTGGCGCACACATGAAAATTGACGACGATTTGATAACCTACCTCGGCGAGCTGTCGCGGCTTGAACTTGGCGCGGACGAGCGCGGGACATTGGCACACGACCTTGGCGACATCCTCGGCTACGTGGACAAGCTGAACGAGCTGGACACGGCGGGCGCGCCCGAGATGACGCACCCGTTCAGCGCCGTGAACAGGTTTCGCGATGACGTGCAGACGAACAGCGACCGCCGCGGCGAGATGCTGGCGAACGCGCCCGAGCGAAAGGGCGATTACTACAAGGTGTTCAAGACGGTAGAGGAATAAATATAATGACAAACGACATCAGAAAAATGAGCGCTCTCGACATCGGCAACCTGATACGGGAGCGAAAGCTGTCAAGCCCCGAAGCCACGCGGGTTTTTCTTGACGCGGCCCTTGCCGACCACGCCAAGGCCCAGGACGATGAAACCAAGATAAACGCGTTCATCAGCATCGACGAGGACGGGGCTATGGCTCGCGCCGCCGAGGTGCAGGCACAGATAGACGCCCTTGCGCCGGACGAAATCATAGGCGCCATGTCGCCGCTCGCGGGCGTGCCCGTAGCGCTGAAGGACAATCTCTGCGTGAAAGGCGGAGCCACCACCGCGGCGTCAAAAATCCTCGACGGCTTCCGCCCGCCCTACGACGCGACCGTCGTGGAAAAGCTGAACAGCGCGGGCGCGGTCGCGCTCGGCAAGGCGAACCTCGACGAGTTCGCGATGGGTGCTTCGACCGAGACCTCTTACTTCGGCGTCTGCCGCAATCCGCTGGACACCACGCGCGTGCCGGGCGGTTCGTCAGGCGGCAGCGCGGCGGCGGTCGCGGCCGGGTTCGCGCCGTATGCCATCGGCTCCGACACGGGCGGCTCCATCAGGCAGCCCTGCGCTTTCAACGGCGTTACGGGAATCAAGCCCACTTATGGGAGTGTTTCCCGCTACGGGCTTCTGGCGTTCGCGTCCTCCCTCGACCAGATAGGGCCGATAGCGCGAACGGCGCGGGACTGCGCGGTCAGCCTGTCCCTGCTCTCTGGGCCCGACGGTCGCGACAGCACTTCGGTGATAAAAGAGCCGTTCGACGTCTGCAAGGCCATCAGGGGCGAGTACGATTTGAAGGGAATGAAGATCGGACTGCCCACGAACTATTTCGCGGAGGGGCTAAAAGACGACGTTGCTTCGGCGGTTCGCGGCGCCGCGGATTCGTTCGCCGCGCTCGGCGCGGAGATCTGCGAGTTCGAGCTGCCGCTCATCGAATACGCTGTGCCGGTCTACCTGATAGTCGCCTGCGCCGAGGCCAGCTCGAACCTCTCGCG
>JAIRPQ010000134.1 GCA_031256875.1 Eubacteriales Family XIII. Incertae Sedis bacterium
GCAGGTGGACAAGGAAAAGCTGGCCGGTATCCTCAGCTCGTCACGAGGCCGCCGTCATCTGAAGCAAATGAGTTCACACGCCACCAGAGATGTTCAGTGGGAAATTGATATTGTCGATGACGTGCAAGGTCCATATCATATAGTGCTGGAAAAGGAGAATTTTTGGTATGTAAATGGCGATGAGTGGTTCGAGATTTTGGATTCTGGAAAGCTTATGGATGAGATTGCCGCTTTGGTTAATGACAAATTCGACATTGTTAGCCAAGGCGATTCCAGCATTGATACAGAAACAGCTACAGCTGCAGCTATCATTGAGCAGGTTGAAGCAGATAAAGCATCAGCCGAAACCATCGGTGGAAACATCGTGTCAAAACTTAACAGTCAACTTGTAACAATTGACAGCGACCAAGCGGAGATGATAAGTGCAACTTTTTCTTCAATTAGTGAAGACAACACACATTTCAATATACAGCTTCCGCTTGATTCGGCAATCGCGGAATTGATAGACGGTGTTGTTATCGCGAAAGACAGAGATTTGGACTATAGGATTACTACTGAAATACTTGAAGGCGGTATTCGGAATTGCTTTATTATCGAAAAGCCAGATTCTCCGGAATTATATCCCGTATCGTATGCTTTTGACGAAAGTGTTGTATTTGAATATTCTGTTGACGATTATGGCAAACGTGACGGGTCTGTTTGCGTGAGGAATAATTCAGGCGAGTCGGTAGCATTTATTTCGCCCCCTTGGGCAACGGATTCTAACGGGAACGCACTAGACACACATTACGTTATTGAAAATACTACGGTTACACAGGTGGTGGAGCATAAGGGCAAAGATGTTTCGTACCCTATTATTGCAGATCCCACAATAGGCATTTATTTCAGCAATTACAAATGGGAGTACGTTTCAGCATACAAGGGATGGTCGCTCAGATTATACCCTTCAACGGCATTCATAAATTTGCTCCAGCAACCTGCGCGGTCTGCGCTTTATGCGCCGAGTTGGGCTGCCGTATACAATGCATGCCACAGCAATTCACACTGGATAAACACAAATAGCATGAAAGGCCAATACGATTGCCATTTGACCTGGGCTCCCACAAAAACTTACTATGGCATAGATGCGTGGAGACCTTACGTGAGCGCACTGCAATACTACGTTACTAAATGTAATCCATAATGACACAGCTGATACAATGGGACATATCATGAAAACCGAAGAAACAACGTATCATTTTTCAAGTAATAGCAAGCCTGTTTTTCGAGGCGTGGCGGCGGCGGTCGCCACGCTCGCCCTCGGAGCTATCCTGATGGCGCTATCGGCGAACGGCATTTACAGGGAAGGTGAAATAATCAGCCATACCCCTTCGCTGAAAATTCCCGCCTATGTATCCGCCATCAATTGGGTTGCGCTCATTGGATCTTTTGCGGTAATAATTGCGGCTCTTGTCATCCTCGCTGTATTAAAGCGTAGGCGCTATTTGGTATATTTCCTTTTGGCTGGACTGGTTGCTATAACGGCTCTCTGGATCGAAAGCGACAGGTCTTTTTCGGCGTATATAGAGGAAAGCGGCGCGATACCCGCCCAAGAGAGCATGGACAATCCGAATTTTGCAGAAATCAGTCTCTACACATTCAGGGAGTATTTCTCCCTTGCGGACGATGAGATACCCGTGTATATCGGTAGAGCGGACTGCCCTAGGTGTACCTCGTTCGAGAATGAGATGACTCCATTTTTGGAGCAAAACACGTTTGCGCTTACCACTTATTACACTGACAGCGACAGGGACGGCCCTCGCAGCAAAGAGATGTATGACCTACTTGCCAAGCACGGCATAGACTCTGTACCCTCATTCATCGTGATAAAAAACAGCAAAGTTATCAAATCGTGGCAAAGCCCGACAGACGAAACGGAGAGCATCAAGGACTATCTCTCGGGATGGCTGCGGAATCATTAAAGGAATTTGCACATGCCGATAAATACGCTCCGTGCAAAAAAATACTTCTTCGCGAAAAAAATGTGACCATTTGCCTATCTGCGGACGCATATATTATGGAAATCGAAATTCTTGACATTGAATTGGCGCAAAGGAGACATACAATGGACATCACATTTGAGTCAGTCGTTTCGTTTTTGGTGAACTACTTCGTGCTGTTCCTGCTCGGCGGAGCGGCGGTTTTGGCTGTCGCGAGGATTGTATACAATGTGCTAAGACCGAACGGCAAAGACGCAGCGCGGCGAATGGCGCGCGATGTCGCGAACATATACGACCCGCTGACGGGGATGCCGCGCAACGTGCTAGGCAAAGAGCCACCCGCATACGAGATAGAAGTGCGCGAATGGGGCGACGCAGGCAAGGAAAAAGAAAACGGCGAAAACCGCTATCTGTAGAACAGCTCGATGGGCGGGACGATGCCTCTCACCCGAACAAATCGTCCATGACTACCTCGGACTGGACTGCGCTGTAATGGCTGTTTCGCTTCACGCCGTAGGTGGTCACTAAGGTGGCGTGCAGCGCTTTTTTCGTTTTTGTTTCGGACGCGAACACCCTCGCCTTGCGCGACAGGCTGTCGCTGTATGCCTTGTCGATTTCAAACTCGCTTACGGAAAATTTCATCTCGCAAAGATTTATGACCTGGTCGCGGCGGTCTATCACGAGGTCGATCTGCGCTCCCGCACCCTCGCCCGACGAGCGCCATGCCGATGAGTTCGCGGAGACGCCGGATATGCCGAGCGCGCCCCGTATCTGCGGCTCATGTGCCAGGCACACCTGCTCGAACGCGTACCCCCGCCAGGCGTTATGCGCCCCGCCGCCATAGCCGTTCGCCCAATAATGCGGGTCGCTGATCGAGCGGTCTTTCAGAAACCTATGGTAGAACAAGGTATATGGATCTGCCAGCTGAAAAATAGCGCCCTTTCTCTTTTTGCCGAAACCGCTGTACCGCCGGATAAAACCGCACAGCTCCAAATCGTCGAGCGCATCGGAAAAGCCGCCGCCATTCGCCAGACCGGTAGCCGCGAGCAAATCGCCGCGCGTCATCCCCGCAGCCTTGCCCGACAGCGCGGTCACTATCATGTGATGGATTTCGTAATTGCCGTACAGCGTCGCGTACAGGCGCTCATATTCGCCACGCAAAAGCGCTTCATCCCCAAAGCACAGAGCATCCACGTTCTGCGGCAGCCCATACCTGCTGTCGAACAGGTCAAGGTAGTATGGCACGCCGCCGAATATCATATAGCTTTCGACTATCTGATAGCGGTTCATCACCATGCCGCGGTCCTGAAAAAATTCCTCGCACTCTTTCAGCGTGAACGGCTTCAAATACATCTGCTTTGTCACGCGGTTGAACAGGCCGCCCGTGTTGTTGAATAATTTTTTCGATATCCATGACGTAGCCGAGCCGCATGCAATGAGGAGAATGTCCGGCCGCGCCGACGCAAAGCTGTTCCAGAAATGCTCGAACGCCGAGAGGAAACCTGACCGTCGCGTGTCGAGCCACGGCATTTCGTCTATGAAAATCACCTTTCTCCCCTGCCTGCCCGACGTTTCAATAAGGTATTCGAGCTGCCTGAATGAATCGAACCAATTGTCCTTCAGTTCGTAGGCGATATCCCCGTATCTGTTGAGCGCGTCGTTAAAGCCCACGAGCTGGTCACGCAGAGCCCCGCTTTCGTCGTCGGGTTTGTCGTTGTTTCGGCCTGTGCAGTAGAAGCAAAAATCGTTGCCGAAAAACTCCCTTATCAAAAAGGTCTTTCCGACGCGCCGCCTGCCGTACACCACGAGGAACTCCGGCCTATCCGCCTTCGCATAGCGCCTAAGTGCGTGTATCTCTTTTTTTCTGCCGACTATACGCATCTCTATCTCCGTTTTCCCAGGCACTAAGCCTGTGTCTGCTCCGCCCTTCGGCTTTTCATATCTCGCTTAATCTATATATAAAAACATGGATTGAGCGGAATAATATTCACATCTACATTCAGAATAATAGCATAATATCAGCTGGATTTCAATAGATTCAGAGAATAATTAAACAATATGCCTTGAACTTAGATTTTATATCTCGCTCAATCTATGTAAAAAATACGGATTGAGCGAAATATAGCTCTCGGGCTTTATTGATGGCTTTCGGAAAATTGATTTCATCGGCCATTTCCGCCGAGGAATTTCAGCAATAATTTCGCGCGTCGCGGCTTTTTTGCCTGGGGATTTCGCGCGTGAAAATTTCGCACGTGAATTTGAAACAAACCACAATTTGGATGTATAATATAGGCATCGCAATTTTTCAGGGGCGCTGATTTTGCCCATTAGGATTGCCTGACGGCAGGCATTTCCGGAAGTTATCGGAGGAGAAAATTGAATACAGGAAAGAAATGGGGTTATCTCTTGACGGGGGCAGTCATGCTGCTCTTTATCGGGCTTATCTATGGATGGTCGATTTTTCGCGGGCCTTTGGGCGAAATATTTACGGACTGGGACAAGACGCAGCTGACTATGCCGTTCACCCTGTCCATCATATTTTTCTGCGTGGGCGGCTTTGTCGGCGGCAAGCTGACGCAGCGCTTTAAGACGCGCGTCATCGTGCTGCTCTCCGCGGTATTCGTATTCGCGGGCTTCTTCCTGCTGTCCGTCGTGCTGAACGACCAGGACTCGTCCGCGAGCCTTCTCGCCATCGACGTGCTCTACGGCGTGCTGGTCGGCTTCGGCGTCGGCATCTCGTACAACGCGATACTCAGCTCCGTCGTGCCCTGGTTCCCCGGCAAGACAGGGCTGGCGTCAGGCATACTGCTCTTGGGGTTCGGCGTCGGCGCGCTTGTTTTCGCTAGCGTCGTGCAGATGCTCATCGCTGCGATGGGCGGCGGCTCCGCTGGCCTGTTCCAGACCTTTGCCGTGCTCGGCATTGCTGTGGCGGCAGTGCTCGTCATCGGCTCGTTCATTATAAAAAAACCAGAAGCGGCGCCCGTCCAGGCCGGCGCGAATAATAATGCGGCCGCAGCAGGCGCGGAGAAAAAAACCGAAGCCGCCCAGGTGCAGACACAAAAAGACTATCGCCTTGGCGAGACGCTCAGGACTCCCGCGTTCTGGATATTCTTCGCGTGGAACACCTCCGTCTGCGCGGGCGGGCTGCTCGTCATCGGCAGCGCGGCGCAGATAGCCGAAACCTTCGGCGCCATCGCGACGCTCGGGCTTATCGTATCCGTGTTCAACGGCCTGGGCCGCCCCATCAACGGCGCGCTGTTCGACAAGCTCGGCAGGGCAAAGGCCCTGTATATCGACAATGCCATCATGCTCATAGGCGGGCTGTCCCTGCTGGCGGGCGCGCTCACGGGCAGCGCCGCGTTCATCTTCATAGGGCTGCCGCTCATCGGCATCAGCTACGGCGGATCGCCCGCGCTGATGTCCGCGACCATCGCGAAGTTCTTCGGACCGAAGTTCTACCCCGTCAATTTCGCGTCGGGTACGTTCTGCCTGGCACCCGCCGCCATCATAGGCCCCATCATCGCGGCGAAGCTACAGGAAAGCGCGGGCGGCAGCTACAACACGACCTTCATCATGCTCATCGCGCTGGCGGCCGTCGCGATAATATTGAACGCCGTGCTGACCGCGTCCGCGAAGCGCAGAGGTCTGGAATGATCGCCTGCTAACACGCAGTTCTGTTCGCGCAGCTGCATAGGCGCGAAGAAGAAAGCGGCTGGCCTGATGGCCTAGCCGCTTTCTTTGCGTATCGTTATTTGCGTATCGTTGCGTCTTATCGTTACATAGCCAAACCTATTTCGACTCTGCCCACGCTTTCGCGACGGCTTCCGCTATCGCGTCTGCCACGCCCGCCTTGAATGCGAGCGGCAGCACGCAGTTTTCCGACAGCTCGCTGTCCGGCACCAGCCCCGCGAGCGCGTATGCCGCGGCCACCTTCATCTCCTCGGTGATGTCGGTCGCGCGCGCCGCGAGAGCGCCTTTGAATATGCCCGGGAACACGAGGACATTATTTATCTGGTTCGGGAAATCGGAGCGGCCCGTGCCTATGATCCTGGCGCCCGATTCATGAGCGAGGTCGGGCATTATCTCCGGTTCGGGGTTCGACATCGCAAAGACCACCGCGTCCTCGGCCATGTCGCTCACCATTTCAGGAGTGAGCACGCGCGGCACCGAAACCCCTATGAAAAGATTCCTGCCGCGCACCGCTTCCGCAAGGCTGCCCGACAGATTGTCCTTGTTGCTCAGCTCGAGTATCTCCAACTTGTCCTCGCCCAGCTCCGCGAGACGATCTTTTGAAATAATCCCCTTGCTGTCGCAGACAACCACGTCGTACACGCCGAGGTTGCGGAGCATTTTCAGGACGGCTGTGCCGGCCGCGCCCGCGCCGTTGATGACCGCGCTGATTTGGCAAAGCGGCTTGTCCAAAATCTTGAACGCGTTTATGACCGCCGCGCTCACGACCACAGCCGTGCCGTGCTGGTCGTCGTGGAACACGGGTATGTCCAGCTCCTCTTTGAGCCTGCGCTCGACCTCGAAGCAGCGCGGCGCGGAGATGTCCTCCAGGTTGATGCCGCCGAAGGTGGGCGCGATGCGCTTGACGGTTTCGACTATCTCGTCGGTGTCCTGCGTATCCAGGCAAATCGGGAAAGCGTCCACGCCGCCGAACTCCTTGAACAGCACCGCCTTGCCTTCCATGACGGGCAGCGAAGCCAGCCCGCCGATATTGCCGAGCCCCAGCACCGCCGACCCGTCCGAAACCACCGCGACGGTGTTCGCTTTGATGGTGAGGTTGTAGGCTTCCTCGGGATGCTCCGCTATCTCAACGCAGGGCTGCGCGACGCCCGGCGTGTACGCCGTCGAGAGGTCGTCCTTGTTCGCGACGGACACCTTGACGCCCACTTCAAGCTTGCCCTTGTGCTTCCTGTGCATTTCCATTGACGCTTTATAATAGTCCATACTGTGCTCCAATTGTTCTCATTTAATGATAATAATTTTTCCTGATTGCCATTTTGACGCGTGCCATAACAGTAGGCACCGCCGCCGTTATTTCCACGAGCTTTTCAGCCCGACTATCTGGTTGAAGACCTTCGCGCCGCCGTGCGCGGAGTCAGTCAGCTCCGCGTCCGCGACATAGTAGCCGTGCCTGAAGAACTGGAATCTCTCGCCCGCCCGCGCGTCCGCCACGGACGGCTCGGCGTAGCATTTCATCTCGCGCACGGAGTCGGGGTTTCTCACGCTCTCGCCGTCTTCGCCTTCCGTCATCAGGTAGCCGTACTCGCGCACGGTTATCTCCACGGCGGTCGACGCTTCCACCCAGTGTATGGTGCCCTTGACCTTGCGGCCCTCGAAGCCCGAACCGCTGTGCGTGGCTGGGTCGTATGTGCAGTGCAGCTCCGTCACGCGGCCGTCCGCGTCCTTGACCACAGCATCGCATGTAATAAAATATGCGCCCTTGAACCGCACCTCGTTGCCCGGGTACAGGCGGAAATACTTTTTCGGCGGGTTCTCGATAAAGTCCGCGCCATCTATCCAAAGCTCGCGCCCGAATGGTACGGTGCGCGTCCCAAGCTCGGGCGTTTCGCGGTTGTTCTCCATCTCGGCGTTTTCGAGAAGCGGCGCTGAACCGTCCGCTCCGCCCACCGAACCGCCATCACTGCCCGCGCTATCGCCATCGGCAGCCGCAAGCTCCGCGCCATCCCCCCAATTCGTTATCACGACCTTCACGGGATCGAACACCACATTGCGGCTTTCGACCTTCGCCTTCAAATCCTCGCGCACGCAGTGTTCGAGGTAGCCGATGTCCACGACGCTGTTCGCTTTCGCCACGCCTATGCCCTCGCAGAAGGCGCGTATCGCCTCGGGCGTGTAGCCGCGCCTGCGAAGCCCCGCGATGGTCGGCATGCGCGGGTCGTCCCAGCCGCTCACCGAGCCGTCGTCCACCAAGGCTTTCAGGTAGCGCTTGCTCATGACCGTATTCGTCAGGTTCAGCCGCGCGAACTCTATCTGGCGCGGCGGGAGTTCCCATTCCAGTGATTCCAGCACCCAGTCGTAGAGCGGCCTGTGATCCTCGAACTCCATCGTGCAGAGCGAATGCGTCACGCACTCTATCGCGTCCTCGATCGGATGCGCGAAATCATACATCGGGTACACGCACCACTCCCCGCCCGTATTGTGGTGCTCGCTGTGCGAGATGCGGTAGATGACCGGATCGCGCAGGTTGATGTTCGGAGCGGACATATCAATCTTCGCGCGCAGGACTTTCTCGCCGTCCGCGTATAGCCCCCTCTTCATCTCGTCGAACAGGAGCAGGCTTCCTTCCGCGCTCCTGTTCCTGTGCGGGCTGTCCTTCCCAGGCTCGGTCAGCGTCCCCCGCGTCCGCTTTATCTCGTCCGCGCTCTGGTCGTCCACATACGCCTTGCCGCGCCGAATCAGCTCCGCCGCGCATTCGTACATCCTGGCGAAATAGTCAGACGCGAAGCGCAGTTCGTTCCATTCAAAGCCGAGCCAGCGCACATCGTTCTCGATGGACTCGACGTATTCTGTATCCTCTTTGATGGGGTTCGTATCGTCGAACCTCAGATTGCATTTGCCCCCGTATTTTTTCGCGGTCGTAAAATTCAGGCAGATGGCCTTCGCGTGTCCTATATGCAGATACCCGTTCGGTTCTGGCGGGAAGCGCGTGTATATGGGCCTGCCCTGATATCTGTCCGCCGCGATATCTTCGTCTATAAAATCGTAAATAAAATTGCTGTTGCCGGTATCGTCCTTCAATGGTTCTCCTTTGTCACGGCTCTATGACCACGAATGCGCCGCCGAGCGTGGTTCTCTTCAGCCATTTTTTCAAATCCACATCGAGCATCCGCCCGTTGTCCACGATGCGGCATATTCCCGATTCGCCGTCAAGCCCGACGAGCGTCACCCAGTGATAGCCGTCGAGGTTTTTCACGCGCCCGCTCGAAAGGTTCAGAAACGCCACGGGCAAATCATCGGCGAGCGCCGTCTCCAAAAACCTGCACACGCTGTCCATTGCCGGCCTTTTCAGCGAAGCCGCCGGAACAGCGAGCACCTCGCACTCAAGCTCAAAACCGAGACCGGCCGAATATTCCTCAACGCCGCGAGTGAAGTCGGCAGGCATGATTCCGATAAGGCTTGGGCGCACAAACGGGTAGACCGCTTTCATGTACTCTATGAATCCATCCTTGCCGTGCAGCGTGTACGGCGCGAGGCCCGCAAGCCCTTCATGTCTCCGCGCGAGGTATCCGAGGATGTTCGCGCAGGTGGTCGCGCCGCAAGCAGCTTCCTTGCGGTATGTCTTGCCGTCGCCAAACCAGTGTTGATCCCCGCCATAATAAGAGCTGCCCGACGCATCCCTGATAAGGAATGCGTCGGTATTGCCCAGTGTCAGCATATGCTCTCCGTTAGCCTTTCTCCTGCCGGTTCGCAGCCTACATCTCGACTACGAGCGCGGTGCCCTGGCCACCGCCGATGCAGAGCGTAGCGAGGCCATACTTGGATTCCCTGCGCTTCATCTCATGCAGCAACGTTACGAGGATGCGGCAGCCCGATGCGCCGATGGGATGACCGATAGCTATCGCGCCACCGTTGACGTTCAGCTTTTCCGCATCGAAGCCGAGGTCCTTGCCGACCGCGACGGACTGCGCCGCGAACGCTTCGTTCGCTTCGATAAGGTCGAGGTCAGAGACCTTGATGCCGGCTTTTTCGAGCGCCTTCTGCGAAGCCGGTACGGGGCCGATACCCATGATTTCGGGAGCGACGCCGGCCGAAGCGTAGGACGCAATCTTCGCGAGCGGGGTGAGTCCCAGCTCGTCAGCTTTCTCCTTCGACATGACCACGACCGCAGCCGCGCTGTCGTTGATGCCCGACGAATTGGCGGCCGTTACCACGCCGTCCTTCTTGAACGCGGGCTTCAGCTTTCCAAGGCTCTCGGCCGTGACGCCCGCGCGCGGGAACTCGTCCGTGTCGAACACGATGGGATCGCCCTTGCGCTGAGGTATCTCGACAGGCACGATTTCGTCCTTGAACTTGCCAGCCGCCAAAGCCGCTTCGGTCTTCTGCTGCGAGGATGCCGCGAACTCGTCAAGCTCCTCGCGCGTCAGCCCCCACTGCTCCACGATATTCTCAGCCGTGATGCCCATGTGGTAATTGTTGAATACATCCGTGAGACCGTCGTGCACCATCTGGTCTACGAGGGCAGCGTCGCCCATGCGCGCACCCCAGCGCATCTTCGGCGCGAAATATCCGGCCTGGCTCATGTTCTCCGTACCGCCGGCCACGATGATATCCGCATCGCCGGCCTTGATGATCTGCGCCGCAAGGCTGACCACTCGCAGCCCCGACCCACAGACCTTGTTCAGCGTCATGGACGGAACTTCCTGCGGTATGCCGCCTGCCATCGCCGCCTGCCTCGCCACGTTCTGGCCAAGCCCGCCCTGGAGCACGTTGCCGAACAGAACTTCGTCAACGTCCTGAGGAGCCACGCCTGCGCGCGCCAGAGCTTCCTTGATGACAATGCCGCCGAGCTTCGCCGCGGACACGTCCTTCAGAGTGCCGCCGTAAGAACCCACGGCCGTTCTTGTTGCGCTTACTATTACTGCTTCTCTTGCCATTTGTTTCTCCTTCTCATTCTGCAAACACGATATTAGCCTACATTATATTAAATCAAATAGAAAGCAAAATGTATAGGGTTTCGCAAATATTCAGTAAATAAAATTATGCTCCGCGCCACCGGACATGGAGCAATAACAGTAACAATAATGGAATAATCGTGATGCCCGCAGCCTGCCGCGCTCCGCGGCGCACAGCTTGGCGCGGGCCTGCGGATTGCGAGCGGATCGCCCTACCGCAGGTGCGCGTACTCGGCGCAATCGCATTTCTTCAGCTTCTTGCCCGAACCGCAGGGGCAGGGGTCGTTGCGCCCCACCTTCAGCCCTTCGCGCCTGAACGTCTCCGGCTTGCCGTCGCGGTCAGGCACATTCGCCTGCTCGGGTACATCGCCCATATCGCCGCCGGCTGCCGCGCCGAGGTAGTCCTCCGCGTTCTCGTCCTTCTTTTCCTTGCCGCCCTTCATGACCTGCTTGCGTTCGCTCTTTGTCTCCACCGTTACATTGAGGCAGAATTTTACCGTGTCCTCCTTGATGGACTCGGTCATCAGTTCGAACATGTCGAAGCCTTCCTGCGCGTAGGCGCCAGCTGGATCCTGCTGGCCGATGGCGCGCAGGCCTATGCCGTGGCGCAACTGATCCATCGCGTCGATGTGATCCATCCACTTGCTGTCTATGACGCGGAGCAGTATCATGCGCTCAAGATCGCGCATGGTCTCCTCGCCTACTTCCTGCTCCTTCTCCTCGTAGAGCTTCACGAAATCGCCGTATACGTCCTCGCGCAAGATATCGGGCACGAGCGAATGAATCTCCTCTGCTCCGTATTCGCGCGGGCGGTATTTTCTGTATATCTGGGAGAGCAGCTCGTTCATATGGTCGAAGTCCCATTCCTCGGCGTACTTCGCGCCCATGACGGCATTGTCTACGGCCTCATCCGTGAGATCCTCGAGCATCGCCATGATGCGCTCACGCATGTCGGCGCCTTCCAGCACCATGCGGCGATCCTTGTATATGACCTCGCGCTGTTTGTTCATAACGTTGTCGTATTGCAGCACGTATTTGCGGATGCCGAAATTGCGGCCTTCAACTTTTTTCTGCGCGTTCTCTATAGACTTCGTGAGCATGCCCGCTTCGATGGGCTCGCCTTCCTCGACTCCGAGCCTTTCGACGATGCTCTGCATGCGCTCGCCGCCGAACAGCCTGAGAAGCTCGTCCTCCATCGAGATAAAGAACTGTGTCGAGCCGGGGTCGCCCTGGCGTCCCGCGCGTCCGCGCAGCTGGTTGTCGATGCGCCTTGACTCGTGCCTTTCAGAACCTATGATATGCAGCCCTCCAAGCTCTATGACCTTCGCCTGCTCGTCCGCGCGCTCGTCCTTGTACTTGTTATACAGCTCCGTGTACACGCGCCGCGCCTCTATCAGTTCGGGGTCGTCGAGCGGGATGAAGCTAGCCGCGTATGAGATGGTCTCGTCGTCGTAGCCCTTCTTCGACATCTCCTGCTTCGCTTCGAAATCGGGGTTGCCGCCGAGGATGATGTCCGTGCCGCGCCCCGCCATGTTCGTCGCGATTGTTACCATGCCGAGCCTGCCCGCTTCCGCGACTATCTTCGCTTCCATCGCGTGCTGCTTCGCGTTCAGGACATTGTGCTTGACTCCGCGCTTTTTCAGCATGTCGGATATCAGCTCGGACTTCTCGATGGAAATCGTGCCGACCAGCACGGGCTGCCCCGTCTCGTGCGCCAACACTATGTCCTCCACTATCGCCATGAACTTGCCGCGCTCCGTTGAGTATATGGAATCTTCCATGTCCACGCGCACGACGGGCTTGTTCGTTGGCACCATCACGACGTTCATGTTGTAGATGTCGAGAAATTCCTGTTCCTCCGTCTTGGCCGTACCCGTCATGCCCGAAAGTTTCTGGTACATGCGGAAATAGTTCTGTATCGTTATCGTCGCGAGCGTCTTGGACTCCTGCTTTACCTTCAGGCCCTCTTTGGCTTCGATGGCCTGATGCAGCCCCTCGCTGTAGCGCCGCCCAAACATGAGGCGGCCCGTGAACTCGTCCACGATTATTATTTCACCGTCCTTGACCACGTAGTCCACATCGCGCTTCATGAGGTTGCGCGCGCGCAGGGCCTGGTTGACATGGTGGTTCAGCTCCATGTTCTCGGGGTCGGAGAAATTGTCCACGCCGAAATAGCGCTCCGTCTTTTCCACGCCTTCCTCGGTAAGGTTGATGGTCTTGTCCTTCTCGTCCATCTTGAAATCCGCGTCGCGGACGAGCCCCTTGACGTATTTGTCGGCCTTGCCGTACAGATCCGTGGACTTGTCGCCCTCGCCCGAAATGATGAGCGGCGTGCGGGCTTCGTCGATGAGTATGCTGTCCACCTCGTCTACGATGGCGTAGTTCAGCTCCCGCTGCATGAGTTCTTCCTCGTAGATGACCATGTTGTCGCGCAGGTAATCGAAGCCGAACTCGTTGTTCGTGCCGTATGTGATATCGGCGTTGTACGCGGCCTTGCGCTGCGCGGACGTGATGCCGTGGATGACGCACCCGACCGTCAGGCCGAGGAAGGTGTAGAGCTTGCCCATCCACTCCATGTCGCGCTTGGCGAGGTAGTCGTTGACCGTCACGACGTGGACGCCCTTGCCGGACAGCGCGTTCAGGTAGGCCGCGAGCGTCGCGACGAGCGTCTTTCCTTCGCCTGTTTTCATCTCGGAGATGCGCCCTTGGTGAAGCACTATCGCGCCGATGACCTGCACCTTGAAATGCATCATGCCAAGGCTGCGCTTCGAGGCTTCGCGGCACACCGCGAAAGCTTCGGGCAAGATATCGTCAAGCTCCTCGCCGCCTTCCTGGACGCGCTTTTTGAACTCGTCCGTCTTGGCGCGAAGCTCTCCGTCGGTGAGCTTCTCCGTCTCCCCCTCGAGCGCCATTACGCGGTCCGCTATCTTTTCCACCTTCGCCACTTCCCTTTTGTTCAGGTCGGGAAGCACCTTATCAAAGAAACCCATATTTTAGCCTGTACCTTTCTGGTTAATAATCTCTATAATATAAACGCATCGTAAATCGCCTTTATCGCCCTCTCGAAATCGCTGCCCTCTACGCCTACGATGATGTTCATTTCGCTCGAACCCTGGTCTATCATGCGGATGTTTATCTTCGCGTCATACAGCGCCTTGAACAGCGTCGCGGAGACGCCCGGACGCATCGCCATTCCCGCGCCGACCGTGGCGATGAGCGCCATGCCCTCGTAGACCTCCACGCTGTCCGCGCGCGTTTTTTTCTCGATGTCTTCGACTATATCGTCGAGCTTGCCGTCGAGGTATCTGCTCGCGATGACGAGCGATATCGTGTCTACGCCGCTCGGGATATGCTCTATCGAAACGTCGTAATCGTCAAGGATGTTCAGCACGCGCTTGATATAGCCTATCTCCGTGCTCATCATATTCTTGTAGATGGCGATGACCGTGAAGTCCTTGTTGCCCGCGATGCCCGTGACAATGCGCCCGTCGCGAATCTGTTCCTCGGCCGTGATCATCGTGCCGGGGTCGTCAGGGCTGTTCGTGTTGCGGATGTTGATGGGTATGCCCGCGAGCCTGACGGGGTAAATCGCGTTCTCGTGAAGCACGGACGCGCCCATATACGAAAGCTCGCGCAGCTCCTTGTACGAGATGGTGTCTATCGCCTTCGGGCAGTCCACTATGCGCGGGTCTGCCATCAGGAAGCCCGATACGTCCGTCCAGTTCTCGTAGACGCTGGCGCCCACCGCCCTAGCGACGATAGAGCCCGTGATGTCCGAGCCGCCGCGCGAGAAGGTCTTGATCTCGCCGTTCGGAAGCGTGCCGTAGAACCCTGGCACGACCGCGCGCTTGAATTTCTTCAGCGCCACCTTCAGCGCGTTGTTCGTTTCTTCCATCAGGAAACGCCCCTTGTCGCCGAACAGGACGAAGTTCGCGGCGTCCACGAATTTGTAGCCGAGAAACTCCGCGATGATTTTCGCGTTGAAATACTCGCCGCGGCTCGCGATATAGTCGACCGTCGCGCCCGTCTCCAGCTTTTCCTCAAAAGCCCTGAACTCCTTGTCCATACCCGCATCGACGCCAAGCTCCTCCTCGAGCACGAGGAACCTGTTCTTAATCAGGTCAAGAATCTGTCCATACGGGGCGTTCTGCTCGATATGCGAGTGGAGCAGGTAGAGCAGATCCGTGACCTTGCTGTCGCTTTCGAACCTCTTGCCGGGCGCGGACACTACGATGTAGCGTCGCTCGGGGTCGGCGTCGATAATCTGCTTAGTTTTTCTTATTTGCTCGGCGTTAGCAAGTGAGGTACCGCCGAATTTTGCTGTTTTGATACTCATACTGTTCCTTTATAACTTGTCTTTTTTCCTTTTCGCGTTGTTGCGGACGTAACCCGACAGCTTGCTGTCGCTGGTACGTCCCACTCGACGAGTGCAGCGGCTCTGCCGCGTGGCACTCGACCGTGCTGTTCGCGTGTCCGTGCTCACGTACGTCTGAGTACGCAGCTGCGACCGTAGGGAGTCACATCCCATGCGCCGCGCGCCCCCGCTCACGCGCCTAGCGAAACGAAAAAAATCCTGCGCCTTACTTTATTGTATACAATTATATCTTAGCCGCCTTTTTCTTAATAGCACGTACCCGCCTACCGCAACAAAGCCAAGCGGGAAAAAGACAAGTGCTATATCTTCGCTGCCTTTTTCAGCGCTTCCGCCTTATCCACCTTCTCCCACGGCAGATCCAGATCCGTGCGGCCGAAATGCCCGTATGCCGCCACCTGCCTGTAAATCGGCCTGCGCAGATC